>JBQTIZ010000001.1:0-16261 GCA_052387615.1 Candidatus Nitrosotenuis sp.
TCGAGATATTCCTATTGCACCCAATGCGTCCAGTCGGTCTGCGTCATTTAGAATTTTGACCTCTATTGTTTGCGTTATTGTACCACGTGAAAAGCTGTGGTCCCGTATTGAGTCAGATATTATCATAATTTCAGAGTCTGAAAAACCATGCTTTACCAGAATCTTTTTTGCTACTTGAGCACTTTTTGTAGAGGCAGACTTTGAGCGAGGATCAGACTTGCGAAACTGGACTATGTCATGTAGCAGAACAGCGGCCAAAACAATTCTTTGATTTGCTTTTTCATGTTTTGCGATTTTTTGAGCATTCTTGTACACCCTCATGATATGAGAATAGTCATGGGCAGGATCATTTTGAATCATTTTTGCAACCTCGTCTTGTAATGGTTTGAGCGACTTCACTGGAAAGATTCTCAGACTATTCTACAAATAGCTTTTTGTCCTGTGTATGATTCCAAGATATCGTTGATTCTAAAAAAGTACAAGATTTTTGAAAATACAGTAATCCTCAGATATCCAAAGCCTTCAGATGCCCAAGATCTGATGAATTTGATAAATTCACTGGTAAAAGAGCGAGTGGACATTGCCAAAACCACGCCAGTCACAATAAAACAAGAAAAACTCTGGCTGAAAAACATGCTAGAGTCAATCAGGCAAAAAGAAAAAATCATGATAATAGCTGAGCTTGACGGAATCTGTGTTGGCAGCTGCGAGATAACAAAAGATGCCTTTGATGTATCAAGGCATGTTGGAACGCTAGGAATCGGCCTCATAAAGCAGGCAAGGGGAATTGGGATTGGCTCAAGTCTGATCAAGATGTGTATGGCAGAAGCAAAGAAAAAGCTCAAACTAAAACTGGTAAAATTATACGTATTTGATACCAATAATATAGGAAAGAGTCTCTATGAAGAAATTGGGTTCAAGGAAATTGGCAGAATCCCAAAAGGTGTTTTGCACAACAAAAAATACAAGGACGATATCATCATGGCAAAAAAACTTTAGTCACATCTTCCAGAATTTGGGCTTGACAAAGCGTATCTTTTTCTCAGATATTAGCAGATTCCAGTTCACAGAGGCAAAAAGAATCATCACGCCAATACTTGCAACATCTACTACCAATACTCCCAGGTAACGATCCTCAAACATTTTCAAAAATGGCGTCAGCACCACCTCACTTACTGACAACATTACATAATATGCCGCAAATCTTCCAAGCCAATACCCACAGTAAATCTGGATACTTTTTGCCTTCATCAAGCCATATGTGATGAATAAAATGTTGTCAGGCAGCGGTGTTGCTGCAAAGACAAACGATGCCCCAAAATATCCCAGTCTTTTTGATTGGAGGTAATTTTGAATTTTATCAAGGCTGGACTTGCGCTCTGCACTCAAAAACCTGGTAAAATAGCTGCTTGCCTTGAGCAACACGAACCTTCCAAGTGTTGCAGCACTTGCACCAATTACTGCCAGAGCCAATAGATTCAGGGTCGGATCCAAGGCACGAAATGAAACCAGGACAATCCATGTCGGAGGCATCAGGATTGGTGCCGTGTTTAGTATGAACATCAAAAGAAAGATTCCAAAATACCACAACTGATAGAAAACGGAAAAGATTTCTTCCACGAGACTGGTTTTTGCGCCTTTACTAAATTGGTTTGTGCCCCGAGGCTGCGAAATTACACATTTGCAGACAAATGTTGCAAATTTTTCTGATTTTGATCATGTTTTACAAAAATGTGGATGAAAGGTCCAATATCTTTAAATTTTAAGAAGTGCATATTTAACCCATGAGTGCCAGGGTTTGGAAGTGCTATAGGTGTAACCTAATTTTCCGAGACGAATCCGCGGCACAACTACACAAGGAATTATCAAATCACAATATTGCAACCGTTGAAATCATTGAAGCGTAGCCAGAATCAGTTTTGGAATAATTAGTGCAGAGGGTGGGATTTGAACCCACGAACCCCTAAAGGAAGGGATATCTTATTGTAAAGATCTTGAGTCCCTCTCGGTTGGCCGGGCTTCGATACCTCTGCAAGAGCATTTTTCAAATCTGAGTATATAACTGCTATAGCTGTTTTGGCATAAACTTTCTTTGTAGAAATGAAAATTTGCCAAAAAAAATTTACAAAAACTAAAAAACTTAATTATAGATTGTTTTTGATCCCAATTCGTGGTAACAACAGACCAAGCAAAAAACATGCGAAACAAAATCGACATTGAGGGAACCGTAGAGCGAATGGGAGAACCACGATCAGTGAATCTCAAAGTTGGCGGAACAACCGAAGTATGCGATGCATTCTTAGTTGATGAGGCAGGCGAAATCAAACTCGCGCTTTGGGGCGAAGACATCAAAAAAGTAAAGAACGGCTCTAAAATCCTAATCAAAAATGGATACACGAACACCTTCAAGGGCGAAGTATCACTTGGAAAAGGCAAGTACGGCGAAATAGTCGTAAAAGAATACTAGGTAAAATTAGAATTTTGTTTTTTCTTGTAATCAATTACTAGTATTATTACTCCAATTATTATTATAATAATTCCAACCATCAAAAGAATTCCAGATATTGCAAGCGGCAGCAAGGTTTTTGCCAGCGGCGAATTCGGATCGGAGAATCTGTCCGATTCTTCAGGGTTTTTTGTGAACATCATAATTACATTGATCGACCTTGTGCCAGTATTTTTTACATTAAAATTGTAAATGTCGGCATTTGTAATTTTCATTGTCTCAAAAAGTGCCGGCTGTCTTGAGCTAAATGTCCCAAGATCATCGCCATAAATGTTTGAAATGGAGACTAAAACCGAGTCATTGCCCTCGTAATCCATTATTTGTATGCCCCAAAAAAGCGAGCTCACATCAGATGTTGCATCAAATGAAAATGTACTAGTCTCACCGGGCTCAATCTGCGTTCTATCAGAGACCTGATCAAACATTCCTTCCATCATTTCAGATAAGGAAAATTCAGATTCTGGAAACCCGGTGTTTGATACAAGCGACATTGCAAAGGCAAATGAGGCAATTATCATAGCAAGGCCCCCAACTGAGATGTAAATGCCTCGCTTTTTCATGTTGTGACTAAAAATTTTGTATTATAATGTGTTTAGAGATTATCTACGCGATTTCTTTTTTGATTTTTTAGATGCCTTTTTGAATTTTTTGGCCTTTCTTTTGGCTGCTGCTTTTTTTGCAGCTGCTCTTCTTTTTGCGGCCTTTTTCTTTGCTAGTGCTTTTCGTTTTGCTGCTGCTTTTTTGGCGGCTGCTCTTCTTTTTTTGGCCATCAGCACTTCTAGTTTTGCCGTAACCTTAGATAGTGCCTTGCTTGCGTTTTCTTCTCGCTTTGAAGAAGTCTCTAGCTTTCTTTTGAATAACTCAGAATCAATTTTGCTTTCCTTTAGTTGTGTTACCAAAACTGGTTTTGATTTTGCTTGCTTGTGGATTTTTTGTGATGTTGTGGACTGGGATTTTTTGTAATCAATAATTTCTTGGTCTACTTTTTTGACTGCCTTTTCTCGGATTTGTATTTCAGATTCCAGTTCCCGGATTTTCTCATTTGCGATATCCAGTCTGTATTGCGCATCAGATTTTGCCTCATCGGTGTCTGCGTTTGCCAAGTCTATTTCTGATTGGTCTTTTGCCTCATTTTCTCTGATCAGTCTCTCCTGAGCAGACTTTGCCAGTCGCTCCAGGCTTTCCTTTCTTGCCAAAATCTGGTTAAATTCCGCATTAATGTCAGTAAGTTCTTCCCTGTTGTGTTCCAAGTGCTTTTCCAGTGAACGCAATCCCGAAGACGAACGCCTCCCCAGAGACATTGCTTCTTTTAGAGCACGCTCGTTTTTCCTTCGAATTTTTGTTGCTTCGTATTTCTGCTGCTTTAGCTTTTCAGCTAGCTTTGCTAGGGTTGCCAACATCAAAACTTCGCCATTGATTATCGATAAGTTATAACTATTTTCAGTATTTGACTTGTGAGTTAAGAAATTTAACACTGTTACGAGTTTTTTGGTAGCGGTAAGCGCGGGCGTTTTAGTTAAATTGATCTGCCATGAACCAAAAATCATGGAATTTCATCCATCGCAAATTCCAATAATAAAGACCTACACCATACAGGATGAAAAGGCAGCATCAGAATCAGCATCAGAGATGGTAAACTTGGGATTTGAAAACCAAAAAGGCGGATACAAGGTGTTAATGCCAAAACAGGAAAAACTTGCAAAGCGAATTGGATTCACCATAACGACAGAGATCAATTACGGCTTGCGGCAAAAAAACCAAGACCGCAATTTACGATACTGGACATACCACCATGACGAAAAAAATTATGCCATAGTTTTGATTAGCGGTAAAGTCTTTGACGAGCTAGGCCTTTGATTTTTTAAAGATTTGGTTCAGTTTTAGCTTGTTGCCAATTATTGCCGCAAGCGTCATACCAAACACCACGCCGCCAAAGACATCCATTGGATAGTGCTGCAAGACATAGACCCGACTCAGTGATTCTAGGGCAGGAAATATCCAGATCAGATAACGCCCTCTGGGAAATCTCTCCGATAATGCATAGCCAACTACTAGTGCAACAACTGCTGCGCGCGTTGCATGACCCGATGGGAAGGAGCCGTTTGTGCCAAGGACGAATGTGTCCTGCGCTATTTCATATGGCAACTCAGAGCCCAAAAACTCTAGTTCTGGTCGAGGATTATCTATCACATATCCTTTGAGATAGCCTGCGCCTATTGTTCCTGCAACTAGGCTCAAAAGTAGAATCATGCCTATTCTGCGAGTCTTGCGTATGATAAGAAGCACAATACTAAACAAAATCAGCCATCGGATATCTCCAATTTCCGTTATGACCCACATGGTGAGGTCTAGTGCATGATTTCCCCCAATCGACTGAAAGTACAGAACGGTATAGTGGTCAAATTCCGTTGTGATTTTTTGATTTACCAAAACGGACAATACCACAAATGTCACTACTAAGACAAGAAATGGCCTAGATCGTAGGCCAAACAACCAATTTTGCAATCACACAAAATCCAGAGCTGTCACTTTTAATTTTTCTGTAAACTCATTTTCTGATCGGCTTAAAGATTTTAAGATGGTAAAAAAAGACACCAAGCGTGAAGATCCTAACGCTTGGAGACTTTGACCTAAAAGGCAAGACAATCCTCCTTCGCGTTGACATGAACTGTCCAATAGACCATTCCACTGGTGAGATTTCTGGTATCAAAAGAATCGAAGAGGCAACTGAAACAATCAAGGCGCTATGTGAGGCCAAAGTTGTTGTAGTGTCACACCAAGGAAGGGTTGGAAACAAGGACTATATCGGAATGGAGCAGCATGCAAAAATTTTGGAAAAAATGCTTGGTAGAAAAATCACCTATGTGGAAGATGTGATTGGATCATTTGCGCAATCGGAAATAAAGAAAATGAAAAACGGTGACATCATACTACTAGATAATCTGAGATTTTGTGCAGAAGAAAATTACGAGTTTTCTGCAGAAGATGCAGCAGAAACAATAATGGTAAAAAGATTGGGAAAACTTTTTGATCTGTGCGTTTTGGATTCATTCCCATCAGCCCACAGAGCACATCCATCGCTTGTTGGCTTTTCTCACACCATACCTGCATGTGCAGGTAAAATTGTAGAACGCGAAGTAAAAAAGCTAGACGAGATACTTACTGTTGCAAAGGCACCACATGTCATAGTTCTTGGCGGCTCCAAAGTAACAGACAGGCTTGAGGCAATCAAGATGCTAATAAAGCGAGGCAGGGCAGACCAAATTCTTCTGACAGGTCTGATTGGCAATGTTTTCATGCGTGCCCAGGCTCGAATCAAGTATCCCTTAGGAATCAAGGGCGAAGAGGATGCCGTTGCAAAGGCACACGCCCTGATGGGAGAATATCCAGATGTCTTTTTCACACCAGTGGATGTCGCAATCGACAGTGATGGAAAAAGAGTCGAGATGGACGTACGAGAACTGAATAAGGGCGACCAAATCTATGATCTTGGGCCAAAAACAATAGATCACTATTCTAAGATCATATCAAGTGCTGGAACGGTTTTCATTTCAGGCCCTCCCGGATTTTTTGAAAATGAAACCTTTAGCTATGGAACCAGATCAATGCTAGAGGCAGTTGCAAATTCCATGGCAACCACCATAGTTAGCGGTGGACACCTAACATCCGCACTCAAAAAATATGGCCTTGCGGAAAAAATAACTCACATCAGCACGGCAGGTGGCGCACTGGTGTTGTATTTGACTGGAGAAAAGCTCCCAATGATACAATCACTAGAGTCTGCAGCTCAGAGATTCAAATCTAAATAGCTGCCTTGCAAGAAGAGATGGGACAGTTTTTTTCTTCGGATTTGTTTACTGGTACCTCATTATGACATGTGGGGCATGTCATCTGCTCTAGTGGATCAAAGAGCTTGAACCATTGCGTGGTAAAGTTTTGCGCAATGTTTCTCATTATTCCCGCATCACATAATGTGGCAAAGTATTGTTCCATGTCATCTATGGTAAGGGCTTTGTCGATTTTGCCGCTTTTTTGCAATTCCGCAAATACATCATCATTTGTGAATCGCTGATCAGCGTTATTGAATTTCTCAAAGATTGTCTTTCGTATTTCTAGCAGAATTTCCGACACAAAAACACCTAGTAAAGTGAAGATGCTTCCTGCTTTAATGCGTCTGCGTTTGTGTCCTTGCTTGCCAAGTACGAATACAGTCCATACTTTAGGACCTTGAGCGATAACAAGGCACATTTTATTCGAACAGCCTGAAGCTGTTCAAGGCCTAGCTCTCCTAGGATGTCATTTTTCTGGATTTTTCGCACATCCTCGATGTTTTTGCCCTTGACAATCTCAGTCAAAACAGAAGTGCATGCCATACAGATTGCACACCCACGTCCATGGAACTTGATGTCAGATACCTTATCATTTTCAATATTCATGAAAATGTCAATGCTGTCACCGCATAATGGGTTGCTGTCATGATATGATACGGTGGGGTATTCAATTTTGCCAAAGTTGCTTGGGTGTCTTGAATAATCCACAATCATCTCATGGTAAATGTCTGCATTGCTACTCATAGCTTAAACAACCTCGCAGCTCTTGATAAAGAGGCAATCAGAGCATCTACTTCTTCTTTTGTATTGTAAATGTAAAAACTGGCGCGCGATGTTGCGGCAATGTCAAGTTTTTCCATCAAGACTTGGGCGCAGTGATGGCCAGACCTTATCGCAATCCCATCTTCGTCTATTATGGTTGCCAGATCATGTGGATGGATGTCTGCAAAATTAAATGATATCACTCCGCCTCGCTTTGAAATGTCAGGCGTTCCATACAACTTGATTCCGTTTATTTTGGATAACTTGTCCAGCGCATATTTCGTGATTTCAATTTCGTGTGCGCGAACATAATCCATCCCTAAATTATTCAGATAGTCAATTGCTGCTGCAAATCCAATCACGTCTGCAATGCTTGGGGTTCCCGCCTCAAACTTGTATGGCAAGTCATTCCATGTTGTTTCGTATTTGTGGACCTCGCGAATCATGTCTCCTCCCCCATGGAACGGCGCCATCTGTTCTAGCAGCTCTTTTTTTGCCCACAGTACACCAACACCTGTTGGTCCTAGCATTTTGTGCCCAGAAAACGCAAAGAAATCACATCCCATAGTACTAAGATCAACTTTCATGTGTGGAACAGATTGCGCACCATCGATTAGAATTCGAACGCCTGCCTGTTTGCATTTCTCAACCACTGCGGCAACATCGGTTATTGTTCCCAATACATTTGACATTTGGCTTACTGCCACAAGTTTTACTTTTCCTGTTGCCAGGAATTGGTCCAGCTGACTCAGTATTAGCTCGCCATTGTCATCAATTCCAATGTACTCGAGCTTGCCTTTTTTTTCCTGAGTCAAAAGCTGCCATGGTACAATGTTGGAATGATGCTCGTATTCTGTTGTTACTATGATGTCGCCTTCTTTGATGTTTTGTCTGCCCCATGCATATGCCACTAGGTTGATTGCCTCGGTGGTTCCCCTCACAAAGACAATTTCCTGTCTGTCCTTGATGTTTAGAAATTGTGCAACTTTGTCTCTAGTCATCTCATATGCTTCTGTTGCCTCTTCTGCCAAAGCATGTACTGCGCGATGAATGTTAGAGTTGTGATTTGTGTAAAAGTCTGAAATTGCATTAATTACTTGGATTGGTTTTTGCGTAGTTGCTGCATTGTCCAAGTATACGAGAGACTTGTCATTGCGCACCTTTCGCTGTAAGATTGGAAAGTCCTTGCGAATTTGCTCAACAGAAATTGCAGTCTGCATGATTAAACCTCAACGTAGATCTCGCTGTGATCTATTTTAACATTGTAAGTCTTGAGCGCTACTTCTGCTGGAGGGTTTTGTGGGTTACCATTTTCCAAATTAAAAACAGAAAGATGTAACGGGCACCGTACTCCCTCTTCGCTCAAAAATCCACCAGAGAGGTCAGCCTCTGCATGCGTGCAAATTCTGTCCGTTGCAAAGATTTTTCCTCCAAGGTTTGTGATTAGCAGTTTTTTTTCTTCGACATCAAATGAAAGCATATCATTGACAGAAAGCTGGTTTTCTGCACATGCCTTTACCCATTTGCCCAATTTTCTCACCGATACTTGTAGTGGGTTCCAAGCTGGTCTGCTTCATTGTATCGTATTTCTTCAACTTCGACTATAGCTCGGAGGTTCTCATCTGATTTGAGAACCAAGTCCCTGCCTGCCCACTTTGATTCAATCAGATATGCAATCCATGCTCGCACTTGGTACGACATGGAGCGAGACACTGGCTCCATGAATCCTTCAACTATGATTCGCTCGGCTTCTGCTCTATCAAGACAGCGGCATCCAAGATAGAATATCTGTTCTTCATCTACTTGTGCAACAGATGCAGAGTGAGTTGCCTTGACATCATTGGTCAGGATTTCAAGGCCAGGTATTGAGTCAGATTTTGCATCCTTGTCTAGCAGGATGGAGCGGCCCGAAAGGAATGACTTTGATTGTGATGCACCTTCCAAGATTTTGATCATGCCCTTGAAAAGCGATTTTGATTTATTTCGCAGAACTGATCTTTGCACTACTTTGCCTTCGGTTGATTGTTTTCTGTGAATCAGGCTTGCGGATAAATCAAATGATTGTTCGTTGTCGCCAAAGACGATTTCTGCGTCTTCTGCATATGCTCCAACGCCATCTAAAGAGTAAGTTGTTCTGTATCTAGACAACATAGAGCCAAACAATCCAAGATACCAGTTTATTTTTGCATCTTGTGCTATGGCGCAGTTTCTAGTGGAAAAATTCACTGCCGACTGGTCCATTGCCTGAAATGTAGTCATGGATAACTGTGAGTTTGCCTGCGCGTCTACTGTTAACAGTTCCAAATAGGCTTGCTGTTTTGTTCCCTTTGGCGCGTATAGCTCTTGTACGATGCTTGCCTTGCTGCTCTGCTCTGCTATGATGATGTTTTTGGATATGGCAGATGTGCCGTCAGGGGACATTGATGAAATGATGTGGATTGGCCTATCCAGAACCAAATTTTTTGGTATTTTGATGAATATTCCAGAGTTGAATGCTGCGTTATTCAGGGCAGTGTACTTGTCTTCTTTAGGATCAGAACCATCCAGTATTTTTTTTACCAAATCGCCATGTAGTTTTATTGCATCATAAATTGAGCAAATCACTAGGCCCTTTGACTTTAGATCTTCGGGCAGATTTATTCTGAAAATATGTGTCCCAGCTTGTATGATGTGAACTTCTTTTTCCAGTTCGGCAAGTCTTGGCTTTAGTGAGTCAAATATCGCATTTTGTGAATCCAACACCAATGAGACCTCAGAGGGATTCATTTTTTTTGCATCAGTGTATTTGTTGTATAACGGCGAGACCTCTGGCGGCAGGGACTCGTAAATTGCAAAAGAGTTTTTGCGGAATTGTTTTAGCCACTCTGGCTCATTTTTTGATGCAGAGATTTCATCCACATGTGATGTGTTGATTGTGGATAAGGCAAGTGTTTGCATTTTACAACAAAGAATAGATGATAGGTTTTATCCTACCGAGTCGTCCATTTCCAGTTTTATGAGTCGGTTTAGCTCGACTGCATATTCCATTGGAAGCTCTTTTGTGAATGGCTCCATGAATCCGTTTACAATTAGCGTCAGTGATTCTTCTTCTGAAAATCCTCTAGTCATAAGATAGAAAATTTGCTCATCACCAATTTTGCCTACGGTTGCTTCGTGGGTAACTGTAGCATCTTCTTGGTTGATTTCCATGTATGGATAGGTATCTGTCTTTGAGGTATCATCTAGTAGCAGGGCATCGCATCGAACTGATGATTTTACATTTGTTGCGCCCTTTGCTACATGCAGTAATCCTCGATATGTTGTCCTGCCGTTTAGTCTGCTTACTGATTTTGATGTTATACGGGATGTGGTGTCTGGTGCCAGGTGTACCATCTTTGCACCAGTGTCTTGGTGCTGGCCTTTTCCTGCAAATGCAATGGACAGAGTTTCACCGTGTGCTTTTGGTTCAAGTAGATAAATTCCAGGATACTTCATTGTGATTTTGCTTCCAATGTTGCCATCAATCCATTCTACTTTTGCACCTTGGTATGCATATGCTCGCTTTGTTACAAGATTATACACATCAGAACTCCAGTTTTGGATTGTAGTGTATCTTAGCTTGGCATCTTTGTGTGCAACCAATTCCACTACGGCAGAGTGCAATGACTCTGACGAATAAACTGGTGCAGTGCATCCTTCGATGTAATGGATTTCTGATCCCTCATCTGCAATAATTAGAGTTCTCTCAAATTGCCCAATGTTTTCTGCGTTGATTCTAAAGTATGCTTGCAATGGCATGTCCACTTTGACTCCTGGTGGAATGTAGATGAAAGAGCCACCACTCCAGACTGCGCTATTTAGTGCGGCAAACTTGTTGTCTTCTGGTGGAATAATTTTACCAAAGTATTTTTTGAAAATCTCAGGGTGCTCTTTTAGTGCAGTGTCAGTGTCTAAAAATAGTACGCCTTGTTTTGCCAAGTCTTCCCTTAGGTTATGGTAAACAACTTCGGATTCGTATTGTGCGCCGACTCCTGCGAGGAATTTCTTTTCTGCTTCTGGAATTCCTAGCTTGTCAAATGTTCTTTTGACTTCTGGTGGAACATCGTCCCAGTTTTTCTCTGTTTTTTCGGAGGCTTTAGCATAATAGTAGATATTTTGAAAATCAATAGAGCTCAGATCAGCTCCCCAGTTTGGCATTGGTTTTTTCATGAAAACTTCGTATGCTCTTAGTCTGAAATCAAGCATCCATTGTGGTTCATTTTTTAATTTTGAAATTTCTTGAACTACTTCTTTTGATAGTCCTTTTTTTGAGAGATGCACATACATTTCAGTGGATTCTTTGAAATCATATTTTGAATAATCCATGTTAAGATTTTCTTGTGCCATGGCAAACAGAGCTTTGTTTTGTTATAAATAGATTATACACTAATTACTAGTTGGGTGTCGGAGTAGGGAAAGCTAATGTAGCTTAAGCTAATGAAAAAATATTTTTCATCGCTTCAAATGCTCCAAGAACAGTATGAACATCCGCTACTTTTGGTGCTACATTAAATTTTTTTAATTCTTCTGCAGTAAATGGGCCAATTGCTACGATCTGTGTGCGTTGCAATTTTTTTGGTAGGTAAGATTCATCAAGACCGTCAGACATTATCTCAAAGAATCCTCTGACTGATGATGCAGATGTGAAAACAATTCCATCTATTTTATTTTGTGAGAATAATTCCTTGAATTGGGTCCACTGGGAGTGATCTGAGAATGCCTGTACATCATACAGATGATTTTCCTTTACTATCAATCCAATTTTTTGTAATAGTTTTGCCAGAAATTCAGTTGATGCGCCACTCCTCGGTACGATTACCTTTTTGCCTTCTGCGTTTAGCTTGGTGAATTGTTCCCCTATACCAACGGATGAGAACTTGTTTGGCATGTATGATACCTTGATTCCTTCATCTTCTAGCGCCTGCCTTGTCTTTGGGCCAACTGCCATTACTATGGTATTTGCTATCGCAAGCTGTAGCTTTTGGTATTTTTCTCCATTTCTTGCCACATCAAATAACAGCTTGACTGCCTTTGAGCTCATAAAAACGGAATAGTCTGGCTGGAATTCCTGCACGTCTGCGAGGAATTCGTCGACTATTTTGTCGCCTTTTGATATCAGCTCTATTGTGGGCAATGATATTGGCATTACATTTTCCTTTGTTGCAAGATCAATGAATTCTTGCGAGTCTTCTTTGGAACGTGTGATTGCTATTGTTTTTCCTGAGATCATTTTCTCCACGCTATGGTTTTGTGTAGTTTTACTACATTTCCTATTATAATTATTGAGGGTGGTGTAATTTTATTGTCCCTGATTTTTTTTGCTATATCCGATAGGTTGCCAATCAGGATTTTTTGATCATCGTTTGTTCCCTTTTGGATTACTGCGACCGGTGTTGTCTTTGATAGTCCGCCGGAGATCAGCTGTTTTGATATTATTCCAATTCGAGACAATCCCATCATGATTACAATGGTTTCAACCGATTTTGCAAGTCTTTTCCACTGTACGGGATTTTTTGTCTTGCCAGGGTCCTCATGGCCTGTCACAAAAACAACAGATGAAGAATATTTTCGATGGGTCAGCGGTATTCCAGAATAAACTGCAGAGCCAATTCCGGACGTTATACCCGGTATGATTTCAAATCGAACTTTGAATTTTTTTAGATATTCTGCTTCTTCTCCACCTCTGCCAAAGATGAATGGGTCTCCACCCTTTAATCGAACTATGTTTTTGTTTGCTTTGGCAAACTTTACCATCTGCAGATTAGTGTCGTCTTGGTGCTTGTAGTCATCTCCCACTTCTCTGCCAACATAGATTTTTTTTGTTCTTTTTGGAATCATCGATATGATTTTTTTGCTGACCAGTCTATCATACAATACTACGTCTGCCTTTTTGATTAGTTCCACTGCACGCAACGTGATTAATTTTGGGTCTCCGGGACCTGCTCCAACCAAATATACAATACCAGTCATGTTTTGTTCCACTCGTCCAGCTTTGCTCTCCAGTCTTTGGCAAGATCATTTACACCTTTTCGTTGCAGTTCATCCGCCGCCTCTTTTCCTATTTCGTATGAATTTGATTTTTGGCCAGATTTTTTCACAATCAATGCTTGTTTCCCATCAATTGAATAAGCAACCACAGTAAGATCCAAAGAGTCCCCATTTACTTGTGCAAATGCGCCAACTGGGAATCTGCATCCAGAATCCACAAATTCAGATAATGCGCGTTCCGATTCCACCTCTACTCGCGTGTTTGCGTCTTCAATTTTTTTTAGCATTTCCAGAGTTTTTGAATCGTTTTTTCTGCAAACTATACCTAGTGCACCCTGGCCTGGTGATGGCGGAAAGTCGGTTGTTGATAGAGGCGTGTGTTTTACATTCACGCCAAGTCTATTAATTCCAGCCTGAGCTAAAACTACGCCATCAAACGTTCCGTCTTGAACTTTTTTTATTCTAGTTTCTACATTTCCTCGAATTGTCTTTACTGTAAGCTCTGGCCTTTTTCTTGAGACTTGGACTGCACGTCTCAGACTGCTTGTTCCAATTATTGAGCCGTTTGGAATGGTTTCTAGTGTATCGCCGTTTTTTGAAATGAAAATTTCATTGTATGGCTCTCGCGGTGGAACACAGCCAAGTATGAGATCATCAGGCAGTACAGACGGTACATCTTTGAGACTGTGTACTGCAAAATCCACTTGGCTTTCCGCAACTGCCTTGTCGATTTCTTTTTCAAAGATTCCCTTTTGGTTTATTGTAAATAATGGACGCGCGTCGGTATCGCCTTTTGTTGTGATTGTTTTGATTTCATACTCAGAGTCAGGGTTTTTCTTTTTTAGCTCAGAAATTACCCAGTTTGTTTGTGCAAGCGATAGCTGGCTTCCGCGTGTCCCTAAGAGATACTTCATGATTTGACCTGCCTCAGCGCGTAATCATAGGCGTCAATTGTTTTGGTGAGATCTGCATTTGTATGAGCATATGAGAAAAATCCAGTCTCAAATTGTGATGGTGCAATAAACACCCCTTTTTTTAATAAATTATGGAATAATTTGTGAAATTTTTTTCCGTCTGCCTTTTTGGAGCTGGCATAATCTATTACTGGTTTGTCTGTAAAGAAAATCTGAAACATGGACTCTAAAGAATTTACTTGGTGCGGGATGTGTAGTGTTTGAGCAGTTTCATGTATTGATTTTGCTAGAATTAAGCATTGTTTTGCTAATTTTGGATAGAGTTTTCTCTTGAGCATATTCATTGTTTTAATTGATGCTATGCCAGCTATCACAGAGATTGGATTTCCTGCAAATGTGCTTGCCTCATAGACCTTACCTCCTGGAGCTAGCTGATCCATAATGTCTGCTCTTCCACCAACTGCAGAAATTACAAATCCATTTGATAGCGATTTGCCAAGGGTGGTAAGATCTGGCTTTATGTTATAGTATGCTTGTGCACCACCTAGGCCCATTCTAAATCCAGTTATGATTTCATCAAAGATTAATGGGATGCCTGCTTGTCTTGTTATTTTTCTTATGTCATGCAGGAAGTTTTTTTGCGGCAGGATCAGCCCCATATTGCCAAGAACTGGCTCGACTATCACCCCAGCGACATCTTTGTTTTTTCTTATGACTTGTTCTAGTTGTTCCGAGTCGTTATATTGTACTACTATGGTGTTCTTGGAAAAATCTTGTGGCACTCCATCAGATATTGAAATTCCTGCCAAGCCAGATCCTGCCCGTACCAGCATTGATTCATGTGCACCCTGATAACATCCTTCAAATTTTATTATCTTTTTTTTCTTTGTGATTCCTCTAGCTAGTCTGATAGCAGTCATGGTAGCTTCAGATCCAGTGTTGACCAGTCTGATCTTTTGCATTGATGGGTATGCTTTGTGAATTAGATTTGCAAGTTCCACTTCAAGTGCAGTTGGCGCACCGTATAATGTTCCAATTTCTAATTGTTTTTGCACTGCAGAAATGACATTTGTTTGTCTATGGCCCAAAAGCATTGCGCCGTATCCTGTGCAATAATCAACATACTTGTTTCCATCTTCATCCCAGATTGTACTTCCTTGCGCTTTTTTGATAAAAAATGGATATGGCTCAAAATATCTAACTGGGCTGTTTACGCCAGATGGGATTACTGTTTTTGCAGAATCAAATAGGGCCTTTGATTTGGACAACGATTTTGTTTGAATTTTTTGTTATTATTAATTCTAGACTTATTCACATTTGATTAGAATATCATTATCGTTTTTGGATGCATTACACGAGTCGGAATCGTCTCCGCCATCAATGATGTCAATTCCAGTCGAACCAATTAGAATGTCATCGCCTGATTGTCCCTTTATGATGTCTGCTCCATCTTCACCGTTGATTTGATCATTCCCTTCGTTTCCATAGATAATGTCATCTCCGTCACCAGCAAATATGCAGTCATTTCCTTTTTCTGCAGTAATTATGTCGTCTCCGCCAAGACTTATTATTAGATCCGCCAGATTTGTTCCAATTAAAATATCGTCATCTTCTTCTCCAATTATGGTGTTGTATGATGACGCTGGTTTACCACATGCCTCAATTGTTATGGTTTGAGCTTCGGTAAACGTGTTACCAAACTTATCTACAACAGTCCAAGTTATGATGGTCTCACCTAGCTGGAATGTTTCCGGTGCATCATTTGTGATTGATGGCGAGTCATCAGTTAGATCAGTGGCTGTTGCAGTACCAATTGAAACTGGAGTCATGAGCGATAATGCGTCAGTCACTACATCTTCAGGGATTACAAGACTTGGCGCAGTAGTATCTACTATTGTAATTTTCTGAGTTACACTGGCAGAGTTTTCTGCTTCGTCTATTGCAGTCCAAGTAACTATTGTATCACCCAGTGGGAAAACAGATGGTGCGTCGTTTGTGATCAAGGCCTCGCTAACAGCATCAATTGCAAAAGGCAGTAATAGTGAAATTCGATTTTCAGAAGAGGATGTTGCCTCCACCGTAAGATTTGCAGGTGCCGTGATCTTTGGCGCAGTAGTATCAATTATTGTGATATTTTGAGTTGTAGTTGCAGAGTTTCCAGAAGAATCAGTTGCAGTCCAGGTTATGATGGTCTCACCAACTGGTAACAATTCCGGTGCATCGTTTGTGATTGTATCAATGCC
>JBQTIZ010000002.1:0-12391 GCA_052387615.1 Candidatus Nitrosotenuis sp.
GGATCTACGATTTGCTCTTCTTCAATGCTTACAAAAATCGGGCCCTCATTTGCCTTGTCAAAAACCGAAATGACCTCACCATCATAGTCGTCTGGGATGTATTGTGGTTTGTAAGAAATTGTAACTGCCTTGTCGACTGTTCCTTCATCTGGCTTTTCAACACCAGCAATCATTTTCATCATTGTTGTTTTTCCAAGTGCATTTGCGCCCATTATTCCCATGACTTCACCTCGTCTGACCTGACCCGGCTCAACCGATACCGAAAATGCGGGATATTTTCTCTTTATTGCAGGATATGTAATCAGAACTTCGCCTTTCTCAAAGTCTTCCTGCGATGTGGAAACATCAAAACTGAATTTTTTGTCTCGGAATCGAACATTTTCATTTGGCAAGTATCCATCCAAAAATACATTGATTCCTACTTTGGTTGACAAAATTCCGGACACAATACCATACGCAGCAGGCTCTCCGTACAAAATCTCAATATAATCAGATAAAAAGTCAAGCAAGGTCAAGTCATGTTCTACTACCATTACTGACTTGCCAATGTTTGCCAAGCCATGGATTACTCTAGCTACTCCCCTTCTTTGAAAAACGTCGTTGTATGATGATGGTTCATCAAAAAAGTAAAAATCTGCATCTCTTGATGCAGCAGCTGCCACAGAAATTCTTTGCAGCTCACCACCGGATAATTCCTTTACATCATGTTCGATGGAATTCACAAGGTCCAACTGTTTTATCAAATCAGTGGCAACTCCTCTTTGGTCATACTTGTCCAATAATTCCTTCCCAGTTCCATCAAACATCTGGGAAATGTTGTAGACTTGTTGCGGTTTTATTGCAGCCTTTATGCTTTGATTTTTAATTTTTTCAAAATGATCTTTTAGCTCTGTTCCTGCAAATCTCTTTATGACTTGATCCCATTCTGGCGGATTTTCATAATCGCCAAGATTTGGTTTCAAATTTCCTGACAAAATGCTGACAACGGTACTTTTTCCCATGCCGTTTCTGCCAAGAAGGCCTACAACTTCGCCCTTCTTTGGTGTTGGAAGGCGGTACAATCTGAATGAGTTTTTGCCATACTGGTGAATCTTGTCTGTTCCAAGCTCTGTTGCTAGATTCACTATGGTAATTGCCTCAAATGGGCACACTTTGACGCAAATTCCACATCCATTGCAAATGTTCTCATCGATTTGTGCTTTTTTTATCTCCTCGTTTAGTACAATACAGTCTGCACCAGACTTGTTTACGGGGCAATACTTGATGCATTCTAGGCCACACTTTTTTGTCTGGCATAATTCCTTGTCCAAAACCGCTACTCGATGGGTCACAACCGTATCTTTGGGCCGGTCAATTTATACCTCATTCGGAATGTGGTCGTAATCTTAATACAGAACAATTATTGAACGACTATCAAGCCGGCCATAGTGTTAGGGCGCGACCCAGTCTCTTTCCGAACCTGGAAGTCAAACCTAATGTCGCCACTGTGTTACTAAGGTGCGAGAGCCCTTGGGAAGTAGTGGTGCTGGCATCTTTTAATCAAATTATTATATGAGGATCTTTGATGATGTTCATGCCAATTTGTTCAGTTTGTGGGGCTCAGCTTGAAAATGATATTCGTTTCATGAATCACATGATGGAAAAACACGGATTTAGGAATTCAAACGTTGGAACTCCGGACAGAAACTCTAGGGGTTACTGAGATAATCCAAAATCAATCTTACACCAAATCCTGTTGCACCTTTTGGATTGTATGATTTTTCTTTAGATCCTGCTTGTACCCATGCAGTTCCAGCAATATCAAAATGAGCCCACGGTGTGTTGCCAACGGCATTTGCCAAAAATGCAGCTGCCGTAATTGTTCCAGCTACTCGACCTGGACCAGTGTTTCTAATGTCTGCATAATCTGATTTTACCATGTCCATATAATCGTCATTTATTGGAAGCTGCCATACTTGCTCTCCAGTATTCTGCGACGATTTGCTCAGCTTGTCTGCAATCTTTTTGTTATTACTGATCAGGCCTGCAACATTTGCGCCAAGGGCCACAATACATGCGCCAGTAAGTGTTGCAAAGTCGATAATCTCTTTTGGTTTGTATGCCTTGATTCCATGTGATAGTGCATCAAAGAGAATGAGGCGGCCTTCCGCATCTGTATTGAGAATTTCTGCCGTCTTTCCATCGTATAGTTTGATGATATCGCCAGGCCTGTAAGATTCTCCACCTGGCATGTTTTCAACTGACGGTATGATTCCAACTAGATTGATTGGCAGCTTGAGTTCAGATGCTGCCTTCATTATTCCAAAAACTGTGCAACCACCGCACTTGTCAAACTTCATCTCATCCATTTTGTCTGCCGGCTTTATCGAAATTCCTCCGGTATCAAAGGTAACTGCCTTGCCTACAAGAACCGTTGGCCTTTCGTTCTTTTTTCCGTTGTACTCCAATATGATGAGCTTTGGTTCGTTTTTACTTCCCTGGCCAACTGCTGTGATTCCACCAAACCCTTTCTGCTTTAGCTCTGACTTTGATAATATGATGCATTTTATCTTGTTTTTTGATGACAATGATTTTGCAAAGCCTGCCAATTGTGCAGGATTGCATTCGTTTGGTGGCAAGTTTGCAATTTCTCTAGCGTACAAAACTCCGTCTGATATGATATTTGCCTCTGATGTTGCCTTTGATACTTTTTGGTCATAAGCCAGGAGTGTCAGATTTGGAACTTTTGCCATTTTGTCTTTTTTGTACTTGTCAAATGAATATAGAGCAAGTTTTGCACCTTCTACAATTGCACTTGTTGTGGTTTTGAGATTTACTGGTAAATTATTTGGAATAACCACAGTGTATTCATCAAGGCCAATCTCGCTTGCCTTTTTGGCTATCTTACCTGATGCAATTCTTAGTGATTCATGTGTTATTTTGTGACGTGGACCAAGGCCTGCAATCAAAATTCTTTGTGCAGGAATCATTTCTTGTGTGTGAACGATGGAAATACTACCGAGCTTTGCCTTGGTTTCTTTGACTGCCTCTTTTACTGCGTCTGTTAGATTTTGAGCAGTCTTTGGGAAATCAAGTGGTAAATCTGATTTTTCTACAACAAAATAACAAAGCGATTTTGTTTTTCTCTTGGCAGGATCTGTATTTTCAGCTTTTACAAACACAGTTCTGCCTCGTCTTTTTTGTCTCTATTAAGATTTGGGCTTATTGATAAATACTGGGCATTCTAACACAAAAACATGTCAAGTACAAAATGCATATCATGCGGAAAAAGCTTCTTTTCACCTTTAGGCCACAACAAGTGTAATATCTGCTCCAAAAAAGACGGCGATACTGGTATGGGAAACATGGAGCATGGTTCCTGTGGATGCGGCGGGCATCACCACTAATTCATTTTCTTTTAATTAATTTCTAAGATTTTTACCCTGATTTTGTTACTAGTTCTTTTCTGATACAAAGCCCGAACTTTACGGAAATAGACCGCGGAAATATCACATCACTTTGTTTTGTCTTCTACAAGTTTGAACTTGGATAGTTGTTTGTATAGCATGAATACTATTGCTGCAATTATCAGAAAGTCGATGATGTTTGCAATCAAGTCGCCATATCTAAAATCAGATGTAACCCCAGTAAATCCATTTGTTACGGAATATTGTAATGTCTTAAGATCACCCGAGGGGAGCGCAAGACCAACGATTGGATTGATTATGTCGGTGACTAGTGCAGTAACTAATTTTGACGCTGCTGCACCAATTACAAATGCAATTGCAAGACCAATAATCCCAAATGTCTTGAGAAAATGTGCAAATTCAGCTACAAATCCTTTCTTTTCTTCTGGTTTGCCTGACACAAAAATCCAAGCTTTGAGGTAGTATATGCAAAATGGTGTTTGAATGGATTGGATCTTTTGGTGAAACTATGTGACTTTCATATGGCGCTAATTGCTATTTTTTTACTATTTGAGAATAGGCTTGCAGATCTGATGAACACTGATTTTGCACTCTTGCATTGCATATCACAGGTCTCAATATACTCGAACCCTTTGTTTCCAGCACCCTTTGATTGCATGATTGCAGAAACCAGTGGAATCAATGCAGCTCGTCCTCCAAATGCTGTTTTGCCATCTACAAACCAAAACATTTCCAGTGCACTGGAATCAAGAATTTGCTTTCGCAGCTTTTCTCCAAGTTCTGTATAATGACCAACAAGCAGTATCTTTCCTCTTGCCAAGAAATTGACAGCCTTTGCAAACTTGGTGCAAAGATAACACTGATTGTCATAAATGACAAGTGGAACTATTTTGTCAAGATCCATAACGTCAGTATGCCAGATCGAGATTAAAGCTTTGAGGGAAAATAGCTTTTTATTGAATTTGCAAGCAGCCTCAAAACATGACTCTGGCGGCACTGTCAATTGTACAGTTTGATTGAAAATGGGCCTCAACTATTATCAAATTAAAAAAAACGTTAGAAAGGCACGTAAGCTTGTAATTCGTGCAACATCTATTGCAGGTTCTGGACATCCTGGTGGCTCTTTTTCAATGGCAGAAATCATGGGATGCATATTTTTCAAATATCTCAAGTATGACCCAAAGAATCCAAACTGGGAAGACCGTGACAAACTGATTCTATCCAAGGGACATGCATCGCCAGGACTTTTCTCGAACATGGCACTTGCTGGATATTTTGATCCATCAGAGCTTGATACACTAAGAAAATTCGGAAGCAGACTCCAAGGACACCCCGATCTCAAATGTCCGGGGGTGGAGTTTTGTGGAGGCTCGCTTGGAATTGGGCTTTCGTTTTCAATTGGTAGCGCCCTCGCTGCACGAATTGATGGCAAGTCAACTAGAATCTTTACAGTAATGGGTGATGGAGAAACCGATGAAGGTCAAGTCTGGGAAGCAGCAATGACTGGGGCAAAATACAAAGTTGATAACATAACTGCCATACTGGATAGAAATTTCATTCAACAAGATTCCTACACCGAAAAAATCATGCCACTTGATGAGGAATTGGTAGGCGATGACCTATCCGAGATGTGGAAGGATGCAAGCAGATGGAAGACTAGCGACAAGTGGAGATCATTTGGATGGAACGTAATTGATATTGATGGCCACAGAATAGAGCAGCTAGACAACGCAATCAAAAAGGCAACGCAAGCCAAAGGCGCCCCGTCAATCATCATTGCACGAACCATCAAGGGCAAAGGAGTTGAGCACATGGAAGACAATCCAAAATGGCACGGCCAGGCTCCAAAAAAGGAATTTGTTCCAATAATTGACATGGAAATTGATTCTCAGGCAATGATTGCACCATCTATAATTGCAGGAGACATGACAAATCTTGAAAACGAAGTAAAGCGATGCGCAACAGGCCGGGCGGACTATGTTCATTTGGATGTAATGGATGGAATGTTTGTTCCAAACAAAACATTTGATCACAATAAAATTCGCGAGCTTAGACCGTTAACTATCATACCGTTTGATACACATCTAATGATCAATGAACCAGTAAAGCATGTCAAAGATTATGCCGACGCAGGTTCAGATATCATAACTGTTCATGCCGAAGTTTGTGATGCATCAAGCTTTGGCCAAATCTATGACACTCTAAAAGCAAACCAAGTTAGCGTTGGCCTTGCAATAAATCCTGATACGGAGCTACCAGAATGGTCAATACCATTCATTTCAAAACTAGATCAGATCATTGTAATGTCGGTAGTTCCTGGCAAGTCCGGACAAAAGTACATCGAAGGAACACATGAGAAAACACAACGACTCGTAAAAATTCTAGAACAGAACAATTTTGATGGATATATTGAGGCAGACGGAGGGGTAACACTGGATAATATTGGACTTTGCTTTGCAGATGGTGCACGTGCATTTGTTGGCGGTAGTGCAATTATTGGACAGCAAGACGTACGTGGAATAATTCGAGAGTTTAGAAGTAAAATTGCTTATGCCAGACGTAAAGGGCTACTCCAAAAGGCACACGAGCTTGGGGGGAAAGAACTGGTGACAAAGTGGATTGATCTTCACACCATTGGCGAGAAAAGAAATCATCTTAACGCAATAGCAAAGGAGCTTGGGTACGCATGATTGGAGACATGACTGATATGCGTACTGCATACAGCAAGGCTCTAATTGAGCTTGGCGAGCAAAACCAAAACATCGTGGTACTTGGTGCCGATACTACTGATTCACTAAAGACTGCCGATTTTGGAAAAAAATTTCCAAACAGATTCTTCAATGTTGGAATAGCAGAGGCAAATCTGGTATCCGTTGCGGCAGGCCTTGCAATTTCTGGAAAAACCGCATTTGCTAGTACGTATGCGATATTTCTACCAGGCAGATGTGTTGATCAAATTCGCAACGCAATTGCATATCCATCACCTGGCGACAAAAAAGGCCTAAATGTTAAACTTGTAGTGTCACACGGCGGAATTTCAGTTGGCGCAGATGGAGGTTCGCATCAACAAATAGAAGACATTGCAATAATGCGAGCCATACCAAACATGACTGTACTGATTCCAGCAGACACTGTTGCGGTATCAAAGCTTACTTGGATCATATCGCAGAGATACGGACCACACTACATGAGATTGACTAGATCTGCATCTCCTGTAGTCCATCAAGACTCGCAGGAATTTGAGATTGGAAAGGGCATCACAATGAAGGAGGGGGCCGATTGCACACTGACTGCATGCGGCCTAACTGTAAAGATGGCCCTTGATGCAGCGGATTCTCTAAAGCAAGAAGGAATTTCTTGCAAGGTAATTGACATGTTTTCAATAAAGCCAATCGATGCTACATTATTGGAAAAATCTGCAAGAGAAACTGGCTGCATTGTGACTTGTGAAGAACACAATGTGATGGGAGGATTTGGATCTGCAGTCTCTGAAGTAATATCAGAATCATATCCAGTTCCAATCAGGCGCGTTGGCGTAAATGACAGATTTGGAGAATCTGCGCGTGATGTAGAGATTCCGCTACTTTTGGAAAAACATGGCATAACATCACTTAATATAGCAAAAGCAGTCAAAGAGGTCATAGGTAAGAAAAAATGAAAATCTTCCTTGATACTGCAAACTTACAATCAATCAAATCGTACAATGACATGGGTCTTCTTGATGGCATAACTACCAACCCATCGTTATTAGCAAAAGAAGGAGGCGACCCGCAAAAAGCAATGGAGGAGATTACTAAAATCATAAAAGGCGACGTGAGTCTTGAAGTTGTTGCAACAGACTATGCCGGAATGATAGATGAAGGACATCGTCTCAAAAAATACGGTGCAAACGTTGTAATCAAAGTCCCAATGACTGCAGACGGCCTCAAGGCTTGCAAGAGCTTTTCTCAGGAAGGCATTCCAGTAAATGTAACCCTAGTGTTTTCACCAAATCAGGCAATTTTGGCAGCAAAGGCTGGAGCAAAATATGTCAGCCCATTCATTGGAAGGCTGGATGATGTGGGCCAAGACGGCATGTCTTTGATTGCAGAAATAAAGCAAATATTTCAAAATTATAATTTCAAGACACAAATTCTTGTTGCAAGCATTAGGCATCCAATGCATGTAGTGGAGGCAGCAAAGATTGGTGCAGATGTGGTTACACTACCACCAGATGTTTTGAGCAAGATGCTAAAGCATCCACTGACTGATAGTGGCTTGAAAGCATTTTTGGCAGACTGGGACAAGCTAAAGCAAAACCAAAAGTAGATTTTGGTTTTGCTAAAATTGCTTAAAAACTAGGCGTGTTTTACGGTATCATGGATGATGAAGCGCGCAATTTTCAGATAGTGGAAGTAGCCGAGCTTTTAATCAAAGACAAAGTTTCTCTAAATGAGCAAGATCCTAACAAATTGCAAAAATACTATGACTTTGCAAAAAAGGAATTCAACCTGTCTGGCGACGACTCTGTTCAGCTAGTCAATGAGACATTTCTATATCTGACACTAAAAAATGCAAAAGATATTGATCCTCTCCAAGAGGGAGACAAGTTTGGCGCAGGCTTTAGCTAATTACTAATCGTAAATCATCAACTTCTTTTCTTCAAGCAACGAGTGCAGATTGTTAACTGAACGATAAACGTCGCTTTCCTTTTTTGCGCCAGTACATACCAGTTTTCCTGAGGCAAATAATAGAATCACCGTCTTTGGATCAAGCATTCGATGAATTAATCCTGGGAACTGTTCTGGCTCGTACATGCTTCGTGGTAATGTTCTCGCTGCATGTTCCAAGTGAATTTTTCCACCCAAATTAATTGCAGCAACAATATTTTGTACAACAATTTCGGCATCGTTTTTTATTTTGATGCCACCTTTGCGTAGTCTCTCAACTACTGTTTGGACTGCCTTTATTGCCATCTCTTCTGATTTAGCACCAGTGCATACCATTTTGCCAGTTCTGAAAATCAGAGTGGCAGTTCTTGGTGTTTTGAGTCGGAATACAAGGCCTGGAAATTGCTCTGGATGATATTCAGTATCTGGGAATTTTTTTGTAACTTCGATGAGGTCGATTTTTTGATCAACTGAGGCAGATGCAACCACGTTTTCAACGCTTACAATTGGTTTTGTTTGTGGCATTTGTCGTTTTTTAAATACCCGCTTATATATAGTGTAACTGAGTTTAGTGGTGATTAATCCACTGGGTACGATACTCTTCATCGAAAATATCGAATGTAATGTCATCATCTTTGGTTTTTGTACTTTTTAGATCGATTTCAAAAAATCCAAGCTTGCCCTTTGCAGGAATTGGAATTTTGAACTCTTTGGCACTTTTTAGTAAAAAACCAAATGTTTTGTCTGAAAAATAACTATCATTTGCAAAATGGTGTTTGTTGTCTGCATGCAATTCCTTCTTGGTTTGGTATTTTTTTACGTCATGTATGGCGGCCTTGCCTACAATCACTCCAGTAACTAGAGTGTGATGATCTATTCCAAGTCTTTTGCAGTCATCTAGTTTGATTTTTGATGGAGAGTGAACAAGAAACTCTCCTCGATAATTTGTGTTCCAGTGTCGAAGCTCAATTGTCTTTTTGCCTTTAATGATCAGATCGGCAAATGGTTGTGAGACTGAAAGACACTTGAAGGTGCTCAATTACATTCTGATGCTGCATCTGTTTGGACCCATCTCGAGGTCTGGAATTTGGACTGGAGAGATGGGGATCATACCCTTGTTGATTTTTATGATCATTGAATAATTCATTGGCCTTGGAGTTGTAATGCTTACTACTTTGGTTACAAATTCTGCCTGGCCTAAATCAAGCAAGGGTAGCTTTTTTGCATTTTGAACTGTAGTGTAAAATATCCCGTCTTTGGTTGGATTGATCCCTTCACCGTGATGAGTTGGAAATATTTTGACATCGTCTTCAAATTTGAGAATCTTGTTGTGTATGGTGTCGTATAGTTTTGTTGCAAATTCTTCTGCTTGGTCTCGAAGGTCTGGCCTCCCAATTCCTTCTACGAATAAAATATCACCAGAAAAGATATACTTGTTATCTAGTACAAATGACATGCTACCCGGTGTGTGACCAGGTGTGTGGATTGCCTTGAATTGTTTTGAGCCAAATGATATGGTATCGCCATCTACAATTGGCTGTGCTTCAAGCTTGTATCCCTCTAGCTTGGAGAGGTATAGTCTTGAGCCTGTAATTTGTGCTAGGTCTTTTGCGGCAGAGACATGATCTGCGTGTTGATGCGTGTCGATAACCTTGGTGATCATTAGTCCTTCTTTTTGTGCAAACTCTATGTATTTTGCCGGCGGATATGTTGGATCAATTACTATTGCTTCGCCATTTGATCCTATGATATGAGACAAGCAGCCCTTGCCGATTTTTTCTACTTGGATTATAGCGAGATCATTTTCTTTGAGAGTTGTTGCATTGAGTACTTGGTTCCACAGTGACATCCCTCCAACAAGGGATGTTGATTCTAGTCCGTTCTGTGCCAGTGCAAATGTTGCAACCATGGATCGATTCCCATGGGAGCAGATCGTGACAATTTTCTTATCCTTTGGTATTTGTGTTTGTGAACCCGGAATGAATAGCTGAGAAAGTGGAATGTTCACTGCACCTGGAATTCTGAATTCTGCAAATTCTTGTGGCTCTCGCACATCAAGCAAGAATATGTCGCTGTCTTTTTTGATGGAATCCCAGAGATTGTCGCCGCTGATCACAGTATCCTGTGTGCTCTTTACCATCTCGGATTTCCAAGACTTTATCCCGTCTTTGAGATAATGGGCATCAAAACCAAAGCGCGCCATCATTATGGCATTTTCCTTTGCGGCAGTTCCATCATCATCAACTAATATGATTTTCATGCTTGGTGGAAGCTTTGACATTATGATCTGTTTTTGTTGCATTGAATTACAAGCTGCGTTTGCAGCACCAGAAATGTGACCATCCATGTAGTTCTCCTTTGCGCGAATATCGAGAATCAAAGTATTGGATTTGGATTGTAAAACTTGGGCTAGCTCTTCTGATGTAATTTCTATGTTCATTTAGTTGCGTTCAATTTGGAGCCAAATTTAGAATTTTTGTTTTAGCTAGTCTGCAAAACCGCAAGGACACGATTTGGAATGTCCTTTAGTCTTGACACTGCGAGTGTTTTCTCATATCCCAAATACCTAAGATTATTCGCAATTGTAGTGGCACTAAACGTGTCATGTCCAACACCTATTGCGACCATCTTGATTCCGAGTGTTTTCAGTGATTTTACCATGGCACGGACAGCATCAGGATCTGATGGTTCACCATCCGATAAGGTCAAAAAAATGTCTGGCTTTTTTGACTTTAACACAGGATGCATCTTTTGATATACATCAGCTAGCGGTGTTCCGCCGTTTGCTTCAATCTGTGCCAGTCTTTTTGCACTAGCGTTATTCCATTTCATGTCTTCTTGCTTTACCATCCAGCAAACTACCTGCTTTTGCGTTGTATTGAATGCAAAGACAGAGAATTTTATCTTCAAAAACGACAAGACCTCACATAACGCCAATGTTGCCTTTTTGTATTGTGTCTGCTGATCTGTAATGCTTGAGGAATGATCAAGCAGAATAACTATTTTTGATTTGATTGCCTTTTTGATATCAGTAACAAACGGCTTGTATCCTTCAATGTAGGATTCCTCATCAAATTCTTCACCAGATGTTACGTGCTGTTCCTTCCAGCTAGTCTTCCATTCTTTGAATTTTGTCTTTAGATTACTGATCAAGTCCTGGTCATAGATTTTGGTCTCATCAACATTCGTAGAGCCTGGAATTTGGATTCCGATTGATTCGCTTCCAAGGCCCTTGTTTTCATTTTTCTTGTTTTCTTCTTTTATCACTTTGAATTCGTCTGCAATGGATTTGCCTGATAGAATGTTGTCAATGTCAATTTTTCCAAAGTCTGCTTCTTTGTTTTGCGCAATTTTTTGCATTGCCTTTGCAAAATCCTGAGGTGTGATCATCAAGCCAGGCCCTTTCCATGGAACAGCAAATGGAACTGTTGTTAGCGCATCGATATTTAGAATGCTCAAAATTTCAGGGATTTTTTTCTCAAGCCATTCAGTGTCGTATTTTTTCTCTATTGCCTCTGATATGATTTCTTTGGAACGCACTGATGCAAGAGCGACTCGCTCTGCATAGCTTGGCTGAAGCTCACCTTTGATGTCGCCAAGCAAAAACTTTTGGTAAAACGCCTCTATAATTCTTGTTTTTCCTAAAATGGTTGCAAGGTTTGGTCTATACAGCCACCTGTAGGTGTACTGAAAAATCAGCTCTTCATCCATTCCGCGCCAGATTTTTCTTCCCAATAATTCAACACGTCTTGTTTCAAGCGTATTTAGGATAAACCCAAAAGCATGATCGTTGGAAAGAATTTTTTTGCAAAACTTGATTCTCATTGCTTCATACCATATGGAGACTCGAAATTGTCTATATTTGTCAAAATCAGTTCCAGCGTATTTCTCAGGCGAAACAAGGCTGATTCTGTTTTCCTTTAGCTTGGTTACGGTTTCTTTTTTGTCTGAAAATTCGACTGTTATCTTTTCTTTTTCAGACCATCTTCTTGCCAAGAATGTGGCAATCTCAACTAGTATATCGTTTCTAAGCTGCAGTGTTTGCATTATCTACCGAACATGGACGTGATGATGTCGCTTACCTTTTGGTATTCAACACTTCCCCATTGAGCGTATACATTTCCAAAAACAATGTCAGCTGATTTTTTTGCATCAAGGCCTGAATCCAAAAGTTTTGCATATGCTATGCTTTCTCGAAGGCTGGGAGAATAATACAGCTCTTCAACCGCTGCTGCCTGCCTTAGCGTGTTTGCAAGCTTTATTCCCTGTTTTAGCTTTTCATCAAAGTTGCCAGAAACATGTCTTTTCACAATTTCAAATTCTGTTTCTTCTGGA
>JBQTIZ010000003.1:0-78082 GCA_052387615.1 Candidatus Nitrosotenuis sp.
TATACAACAACGCAGACAGACCAAGCGTATCAACACAAATCAATGCAGAATTGATTCTAGATGCAGGCGCCCCAGTAGAGTTCACAAGAACTGTACCTCCATTGACAGATAGATACACAAACATGGGTTGATCTAGCAGTGATTCTTTTGAAAATCACTACTACCCCACTTTTATCTTTCTTTAACGCTAAAAAAACAACTAGATATTACATTATAGCGAGTTTTATTGCGGTATATGGTTTAATTGTATACGAATTTTTTTTCCGAATTTTCCTTGACTTGAATACAATGCTATATTATTTTGTAATTCCAGTTTCTGTATCAATCGCATTATTTTGTTTGTTACCAACCATGACAAGAATTAACAAGACTAGTAAGAACGAAGATGAATTTGCGTTAAACGAATCAATTTTTACAAACGAACCATCAATAGAGACACTAGCACACACTACAGAAACCGATGATCATATAATAGCAAATACAGAAACTACTCCAGAACAACATTCAGGCATCATACAAGAGACAATAGAAATTCCGAAACTAACTGCTGAACTTACAGATAACTCGGCCATTCAAGAAATTATTGAAAAAAAAATAGAACCCGTGGGAGAGGAAATTTACAAGATCAAAGGAGATACTGCGTCCCTCAGGGAGGACATGAGTACTATTAAGACCAGTATAGGAGACATGTTCTCAAAATTTGAAGATGCTATGATAGATCTGAAATCATTGCAATCAGAGATTACAAATCCATTAAACTTTGTACAAAAAAATGTAGAATCAAACGAATTCAAAGACGTTTTGGCCATAAAATCAACAGATAAAGTTGGACATTTGTCAATCGTACCTACAACATCATACGGATTATCACTTGTGGATACAAATGAGAATAAACCAAAACAGAAAGATCAAAACACTGTTTCATTTTCAAGCCAAACAACAAATGAGCTAAACAATTTCAAGGAAATGTTTCATGATAAGCTAACACTTGGAAAACTAATGTCTATTGTTTCCCTAATAGGAGACATTATACAAAAATCTGGAAAAGACTCTGTGAATGTGCTTACAGATCAGTGCAAGATTATGGGATTAGATTCAGACATGATGGAAACAATACACAACATTGCAAGAATGCTAAATAATTCAAAAATATCAATTAGTGATACATTGATTCTTCTCTACAGATTTGGACAAATAGTTGGTATTAACGACAAAGAGGCAAATGAACACTATGTAAGATTGACATCAAATGCAAATCAGTCACAAAATAATTCTAAAAGAATTCCACATGAGGAGTATTTTTAGAATATGGCAGCTACAGTAGTAAGCGAAACGATACTCATCATAGCATCTGTTATAGTTGCAGGCGCACTTTCTGCTACCGTATTAAGTCAGATGAGCGTATTTGATTCTGCATTTAGTGCATCTACAGAAAACCAAAAAGAGATGGTATTAACTAAAATCAAAATTATTTACGCTACAAACACTACCTCGACCAAAGTATCATCCTGGGTTAAGAACATAGGTATGAATCCAATCAAAGAACCAAGCCTAGTTGATGTGTATTTTGGTAAGCTAGGCTCAGTTCAAAGAATACCATTTAACGCAACTACTGCTCCAACATGGAATTACAGTTCGCCAATAACAACATGGCAAATAAAAGAAACTGCGCAGATTAACATCTATTACAATACAAATCTGATTAAAAATTTCACCTATGTCATCAAGGCAACAACACCAAATGGAATAGTCGATGATCATATTTTTTCAATTTCATAATAATTGGAGTAGATTAGATGGGTCTTAGCGTAAGCATAGGTGGTGCCATAGTAATTTTTACCATTGCATACATTGTAATGATGTTTCCATCGCTCATAGATGCTACAACTAGTCTAACAAATACTTCTTCGCTAAGAACAGATCTGGAAAATTCAATCTTAAAATCAGATATTAGGTTAACTGCAGTAAACGGAACCTCACTGTCAAATATTGTCTATGGTGGAATACAAAATACAGGTACTGAAAAAATATGGGACTATAGTAAATTTAATGTGATAATAACATATGATGGCGGGATTGTAACAAAAACAAAATACACTGAACAGCTGGCATATGAGAAAAGTTGTACCAATAGTATAGGAAAATGGTGTGTTGTGAGTATTACAGAAGATTTTCAAGATCCTAAAATTCTCAATACTGATGAAAGATTGGTGGTAAAAGCTGTTTTATCCCATCCAATATATCCAAATGGCCTAGCCACAGTTCTAGTTTCTACGGATAATGGAGTAACTGCAGAAAAGACTAATCGTGCATCATAATTGCTTATTCTTATAGAAACAGTCTGTTCGCGCTGAACACACTATCAGATATCATTGATTTTTTTATAAAATTGTATTATGATTGAGATTGTTTCTACCGGAAATGAAGAAATTGATGTTAATCTAGGAGGTGGTCTTCCTATTCCTTCTCTAATGCTCATCGAGGGAGAACACGGTACTGGAAAGAGTGCAGTTGCTGCCCAATTCATCAAAGGGATGTTGAATGTTGATATGAAATTACTATGCATTACAGAAAACACTGTAAGTGATTATATTAAAAAAATGAAGACTATAACATTTAATTTTTCTGAAGCATTCCTCAAAAATGATCTAACTCTATTATCATTACACGTTAATGGATCTAATTGGTCTAAACAACAGGCACTACAGCTTTTACCACTGATTAACAAATATGTTAAAGAACAATCTGAAAAATTTGATTGCGTGGTAATTGACTCGCTATCATTTATCACAACATATAGTGATATGAATAATGTTTTAGATTTTGTTACTAGTTGCAAATATCTAGTATCATCTGGAATGTCAGTGATACTGACAATGCATCCAAATTCGATACCACAAGAAGTCGGATTAAGGCTTAAGGCTGCATGTGATGTTTATTTTTCCCTAAAATCATCGCGTATAGGAGATCAAGCAGTCAAGATCATGACCAATGTAAAAATGATTGGCTCCAGTTCTCCTCCAGAAGCATCATTTGCATTTAGTGTAGACCCAGTATTTGGAATAAAGATCATACCAATCTCAATGAGTGCGGTGTAAACGGTGGTATCTACATGTCAGTAACTTTAGATTTGTCATTGATCAAGGATCAAGACTTTGTGGATGTCATAAAGACATCTTCTCATCTACTTGATTATGTCTCAATGTTGATAACACGTGGTTTTTCCATTCCAACATTTGTTAAAAAATTGGAAAGAGAGCATGGAAGTATAAAAGAACCGAATCTAGTTTATCCCGTATCAGACAATATATTCATACACATCAACTCGTTTGCACAATCACAAGACGGATACAAGGAATATGTCATAATAGAACCTACAGCCCCAGATAGGGGTTTGCAGGATATTACAGATAGTTTATTTGCGACGCGTGCAGGTTCGCTTGAACCACCAATCGAACTTACAGAGAGATTCAATGTAATGGAACAATATCTAAATGATACAATTAGAGTTTCTAAAAAACCAATAAAGTATGAAAGCCTAAAACTTGAAAAGTTCAAGAAGATACCAGTTTATGAAAAAGATCTTGCTGGTTTAAGATATCATTTTCTTCGCAAGCGTGCAGGCCTAGATTTACTAGATCCTTTCCTGATGGACCCACATCTAGAAGATGTGTCCATCATTGGAGCAGGAAATATGTACGTAGTGCACAAAGTGTTTGGCTCGTTAAAATCCTCAATATATCTTGGAAATGAAGAAATTGATGATTTGATGATAGGTATGTCGGAGCAGTTTGGAAAGACAATATCGCATGCAAAACCCGTTATTGATGCACAGCTTCCAGAAGGATCAAGAATCAACATAGTGTATGGTAAAGATGTGAGCAGACGGGGGACAAATGCAACAATCAGACGATTTGCAAATGTTCCACTTGCAATAACTCAAATCGTACAGTCTAGAACAATGAATTCTACAGAAGCTGCCTATCTGTGGATGATGTTATCAGAAGGCATGAGTATGTTTATCAACGGAGAGACTGCATCTGGAAAAACCACTACCTTGATGGGAATCACTTCCTTTATCCCTGTTAATTTGAAGATAGTCACAATAGAGGATACCGCTGAAATCACCCTCCCGCATCCAAACTGGATAAGTGAAGTAACGCGTGATGCGCTAAATGTCAACACGAGTGTAACAATGTTTGATCTGTTAAAGGCAGCACTAAGACAGAGACCAAACTACATCATGATAGGAGAAATCAGAGGAGCAGAGGGCAATACCGCGTTCCAGGCTATGCAGACAGGGCATCCAGTAATCAGTACATTTCATGCTGGAACGATGAGTAGCTTTTTGCAGAGACTGACAAATCCTCCAATAGCTGTACCAAAGACACATGTTGATAATCTGAATATAGCACTATTCCAAGCCGCAGTGCATGGTCCAGACGGAAAAAGAATGAGAAGAGTTCTCAGCATTAACGAGATTCTAGGATACAACGGAGAAGAAAATAAGGTAATGTATGTACCTGTCTTCAATTGGGAGCCATCTACTGATTCAGTCAGATTCAGAGGGAGGGGAAGTAGCGCATTATTCCAAAAAATTCTTGGGATGAGAGGAATGAATAGAAAAGACGAAGTATTGCTTTATGATGAGCTTGTGTTCCGTGCCAAAATCATAGATAAGATGATAGAAAAGAAAATTTTCAACTTTTATGACGTTTTTGATTCTATGGTACATTGTAAAGAAATAGGACTTGAGGCATTCATGAAGGAACTAGAGGTACTATGAGACAGAAAGTTTCATTTAAAGAAAAAATCTCCAATCTAAAAAAAGCGGATGAACAATTTTTGTATTTTGTTACATTTCTTTACTGTATTTCCACTTCTGGAGCAAATACAACTGAGGTGATTAAAAGTGTAGAAAAGGCAGGTTATGGAAGAAATACAAATGCAATAAAAGATGTTGCAAGGCTTGGTATGGGATGGGGATACGGTTTATCAAGATCATGTGAAATAATCGCGGAAAAGATTTCCAATGCAAGTGGAGATCACCTAAAACAGCTACTTGTAAAACTAGCTCAGGTCATAAGAATTGGTGAAGAATTAAAAGATTTTTTTAGAAATGAATTATCTGGTTCTTTACACAATTTTGTTTCATCTTATGAGCGTAATTTAGAGTCGCAGAAGCTCTTTTTAGAAATGTTCTACACACTCATGTCTACCACATCAGTCATGATAGCAGCTAATTCCATGCTAACCATGCTAACGGGTTCTACAGATAGCGAAAGAATCTTACTTGTTTCTCTGATTGCGGTTACAGTTACAATGAGTGCGTTTGCATTTATGTTGTATATGGTTTTCCCACGTGATAAGATATCTACACCAACGCACACTTCAGGAAGAAAATTCATGCGGCTCTTGTATATTGGAGTTGCATTATCATTGTTGATAGGTATAGTACTGTATGCAAGTCAGGCGTTACCTATTATGTTAATTATTCCAATAGCTGTTACGCCACTCTTCATTCCAAGTTTTTTTGCAAAGAAGATAGAATCCGACATAAAAAAACTAAACGAGTGGTATCCATCATTTATCAGACATTTTGGACAAATATTATCCACAGTAGGTTCAATTAAGAACACGTTAGACACGGTATTGAAAAGCGACTTTGGTGAGTTAAACAAACATGTGAAATCTTTCCACAACAGAATAGGAAACAGAATAAACAGAGAAACGTCATTTGATTTTTTCTCAAAAGATACCAACAGTGTTCTAATCACTTCTGGAAATACCATTTTTTCAAAGTCAATAGTGGCTGGATCTGATATGAATGAAGTTGGAAATAGAGTTGCAGATATAACATTAAAGCTAAATGAAGTCAAATCAAAGAGAGCTCACGTAGCAAAGACCTTTGAAATCGTCATACTAATTTTACATGTCATGACGGTCGCAGTTTTTTCATTGATAAACAAAATTTCAGAGATATTTCATGACATGTTAGCGGGATTGCCTAGCACTCCAGGTATGATACAGCTCACACCTGTAAGTCCAGAGTTTCTTGGAGCTTTGATGCCAGTTATTGTGATTACTTTATCGATAATTAGTGGATTTGCAATTAAGATAGCTCAAGGAGGCTTATATAAGACGGCCATATTTCACATAACAATCCTGATTATTATTGGTAGTATTGCAATGTACGCTACAGCTGAAATCCTTTCCATGTTCTTAGGTGAAATCATTAATTTTGACTTTTCCTAAATTTCTATATTTTTCATTCTAGAAAATCAATTGTATAGACGAATTTACTCCTGTGTATTGTGTACAATTTGAACATACAGCACCATATTAAATTAACATAATACAGCATACTATTGCAAGTTATACAATCGTCTAAAGAGAATAAAGAGAAAAACTTCACATTAGAAACGGTGGCAGAATTATCTGAAACGCTTTCTGCTAAGGTTGAAACTGCCATAGGCGAAATTGAGAGACTTAACAGTCAGACACATATGATTGCAATTAATGCTAGAATTGAAGCTAGTAGAGCTGGTGAATCAGGCAAAGCGTTTTCAGTTGTCGCAGAACAGATGAATGATTTATCAGGTAAAATTGGAAACGTGAATCAAAAAATGCGTCATGAAAGCCATGATGCAATAGATGAGATGAGTAATTTAATCAAGACACAAGCTACTCATGTGAGAGGCGTACGACTTACTGATTTAGCGCTAACTAACATTGATTTGATTGATCGCAATCTATACGAGCGAACATGTGACGTACGTTGGTGGGCAACAGATGACAGTATTGTTTCCGCACTTGCCAAGAAAACAAAAGAGGGTTATGAGCATGTGTCAAGTCGACTTGGTGTGATTTTGAATTCTTATACGATCTATTTTGATATCGTATTAGCTAATTTAGAAGGGAAAATTGTAGCTAATGGAAGGCCACAACAATATTCTTCACTTGGATCCGATGTTTCAAATACAGATTGGTTCCAAACGGCATTATCTACATCCAGCAGTAAAGAATTCGGTTTTCAGACAATAAGCAGATGTCCCTTGATCAATGGTCAATTATCAGTAATTTATTCATGTGCTGTACGTGAAAATGGTGATTCTGATGGAAAAATACTAGGTGTATTAGGAGTTGTTTTTGATTGGGATGGTTTAGCGCAAAAAATAATGTATGATGTACCAATCAGCGAAGAAGAAAAACTGGATACTAGGATTTGCATAGTAGATAATGAAGGATTAGTTCTGGCAGATTCGTCAAATCAGCAGCTACAAGACACGCTTCAATTTACTGGTAAAGGAAGTCTCTTCGAGAAAAAGAAAGGATACATCGTTGAAGATTTTAGATCAAATCTGTGCTGTATTTCTCATGCACTTTCGCCAGGATATCAAACATATGCAACTGGCTGGCATTCTTTGATAATTCAAAAATTAAAAAGAAAATAGGTACATTTTAAAAATTAATAATTTCTACAAAATATCATTTTACAAAAAACAGTTTTTTGTACTATAGATTGTTATTTCTGTGGTAATGTGTTTGATCATTTTGAACATGTATCAAGATAATATGAACAGGTTTTATTACAAATATATGAGTTACAACAAAACAGAATTAACAAAACTAAATGATGTCATCAAAAGAATCAGCAATGGAGATCTTAGTGTACAAGTAGAAGAAAAAGGATCAACTGAAGAAATTAAACAATTATGGAATTCAGTTGCAGATATGATAAAGAACTTTCGTGAATCAATAAAAGAAACTCAACACAGTTCACGTGATGTATCGTCAACATCACAACAAGTTGCCGCATTAACTGATCAGATGAATAATGCTGTACAACAAGTTTCAATCACCGTTCAGCAAATTTCAAAGGGTTCTCAAACACAAGCAGTAGGATTAGAAGAAACAAACAAGGCAATTGAAAAAATTGGCGCAACGATGAAGGATCTTGCCTCAAAAGCAAACTCCACTGCCAATCTCTCAAAATCTGTTGAGAATGTTTCTGTAGTAGGAGGAAAATCCGCTGCAGAAGCTGCCGATAGAATGATGAGAATAATCAAAGTTGCAGACGAATCTGCGGCAAAAATCAAAGGACTATCTGAGCGAAGTAGTCAGATTACATCTGTTTTGGATGTTATTCGTAAAATAGCCGAGCAAACAAATCTTCTTGCGCTGAATGCCGCAATTGAAGCTGCGAGGGCAGGAGAGGCAGGTAGAGGATTTGCAGTAGTGGCTGATGAGGTAAGAAGATTAGCAGAAGGTTCTGCAAAGTCTTCAGAAGAGATTGGCAGTTTAATCAAACAAATTCAAGATGATTCGTATGCCACGGCACAAAGTATTGAACAAGGCTCAAAAGAGATTCTAGAAGGAAAGGATGTTATCGATAGAGCACTTGGATCATTAAAAGAAGTATCAAAGAAGATCCAAGAAGTATCTTCTAATGTAGTTGAAGTTTCTAATTCAACTCACAACCAACTTGCAGAAGTTGAAAAACTCACAAAAGCAGCATCAGATATTGCAGCAGTGGCAGAAGAAAATGCATCCGCTACAGAAGAAGCATCAGCAGCCATGGAAGAACAATCATCAGGGATGCATGAAATTACAAGTGCAACACAAAGACTAGCTGAAATATCTGAAAAGCTTGAACATGCATCATCAACTTTCAAGTTAGAAAGTACAGAGTATGATGAAATTGTTCAATCAAATGATCCAATTGCTGATTCACAACTCAAAGAACGTGTAGAAGTTATGGTTAATTCAGGAAATGGTAAGCATAAGACTGTAACACAGTCACATGGCTAAGTAGGAGTTAAAATGAGCGCTACAACTCAGATAATTCAAGTTGTTGTCTTTAGTCTAACTGATCCAGCAACAAAAAGAAATGAAGAGTATGGTGTTGGAGTAGAACAAGTTCAGGAAATTCGAACACTAGAAAGTATGACCAGATTACCAAATGCTCCGATACATGTACGCGGTGTAACCAACCTAAGAGGAAAAATAATTTCCATTATAGATATAAAACAAAAACTAGGTTTTCCTGCAAGCGAAATAGATAACAATTCAAGAGTATTGATTGCCGAGATCAACAGTAAACAAATTGGTTTGTTAGTAGATCAAGTAGATCAAGTAATGCGAATTTCAACTAATGATATTGATCTGCAATCAGATACCGCGGGATTTACACAGTATATGAAAGGAATTGCAAAGATACAAGATAGACTGATCATAATTCTTGATTTACAAAAGTTACTTGAAGATATTAACAATAATCATTTTGGTGAGTAAATATTATGTTTCAACGAAATACTGCCAAAGCGTTGATTGTTGATGATGCCGCATTTATGCGTGTTGTTCTAAAAGATATTTTTCTACAAAATGGTCTTGCAGCTGAAGTTTATGAGGCAGGTGATGGCTTAATGGCAGTTGAGGCGTACAAAAAATACAAACCAGATATTGTAACTATGGATGTAAACATGCCAAAGGCAGATGGCGTTGCAGCATTAAAAGCAATCATGCAATTTGATCCAAAGGCCAAAGTTGTTATGGTTACATCGCTAGAACAAAAACACATAGTCCAAGATGCAATGAAATATGGCGCAAGAGATTATGTGGTAAAACCATTTGAGAAAAGCAGAGTAGGAATAGTCATCAATAAAGTGCTTAGGAGCATTTAACATGAATGAGCACGATAAGATCAAGATTCTGATTGTGAATGATTCTTTGACTGTGAGAATGATATTAAGTGAAATAGTATTATCAAATAAAAAAATGCAAATATCTGCTGTGGCTCGAGACGGCCTTGAAGGACTCACAAAGCTGAGAATTGAGAAGCCGGATGTCATACTTGTCGATCTAGAAATGCCCAACATGGATGGTTTGACATTTATACAAAATGCGGTTAGTCATGATAAAACCATACCAATTATTGTGACTAGTTCCTATAGTCAAGAAGGTTCTAGAGTTATATTTGATGCACTTGAAGCAGGTGCACTTGATTTTGTTTCAATGTCAGACAACATTGTAAAAAATAAGCAACAATTTCAGGAGGAATTGTTTACAAAAATAGAAATTGCAGCAAAATCAAATCCGGAAGTTTTAATTCCAGAAAAGATTTTGAGCATAAAACCGATTAAAAAACAAAAAGGAAAAGATGGTACCGCATCAAAGGTGATTGTTATAGGTGCATCAACAGGAGGACCAAAGACATTATGCGATATAGTATCAAAGCTCCCAGGGGATCTGCCTGCTGGGCTATTAATTGTGCAACATATGCCAAGTAATTTTACTGCGAAATTTGCTCAGCGTCTAGATGAAATTTCTGAATTTAGTATAACTGAAGCAAAAGACGGTGATTCAATTCGGATAGGGAGAGGATTAGTTGCTCCTGGAGACTACCATATGGAAATTAGATCATCACAATGCGTAAGTCTTAGCAAAGATCATAAGAGATTCGGGGTAAGACCTGCAGTTAATGTTTCTATGATCACTGCTTCAGAGATTTATGGAGAAAACGCAATTGGAGTTTTACTAACAGGGATGGGCCAAGATGGCGCATTTGGTATGAAGATGATAAGGAAAAGAGGAGGTCAGACAATCGCACAAGATGAATCCACTTCAATCGTATTCGGCATGCCAAAGGCAGCAAAAGATCTTGATGCTGTAGATAAAATGCTACCACTTGATGAAATACCATCAGAAATAGTACGAATGGTGAATGCATGATGGATACTTCACAATACAGAGACATGTTTGTACAGGAAGCAAGAGAACATGTACAAAATCTTAACGAATTTGTACTCAAATTAGAAAGAGAGCCAACTGAAAAAGAACATGTAAACACGCTATTTCGATCTGCACATTCTTTGAAGGGAATGGCTGCCACTATGGGCTATGATCAGATCAGGCAGTTATGCATGGCAATAGAAGAGATTTTTGATAAATTTAGAAAAGAGGAACAAAGTCTTTCATCGAATTTAGCAAGTATACTTTTCAAATGTTTTGATGCATTGCAAGAGATGGTTGATGATGAAGAAAGAAAAATAGATCTTGAATCATATTTACAGCTTTTGCAACAGCAGTCAGAGGCCGTTATCACAGAATCATCGGATGTGTCTCTGCAACAAAAATCCCAAACAGTACGTGTCAAGATGGAAGATTTGGATGCTCTCGTGAATCTTGTAGGAGAGCTAATGATTGACAAGATGCGTCTTGAACAATCACTACGTGGTACTTCTGATGAAACTGGACGTGTTTTGACATCGCTTAACAGGCTCATTTCCGATTTGCAATATCAAACCATGAAGATTCGTTTAGTTCCAATTGAACAGATCTTTAATAGATTTCCAAGAATGATTAGGGATTTATCAACAAGTCTTGGGAAACAAGTAAAGCTTGACATTGAAGGAGCTGGCATCGAGCTTGACAGAACTGTTCTTGATGTAATTAGTGATCCTCTTTTACACATACTAAGAAATGCAATAGATCATGGAATTGAGACTGTGTCTGAGAGAGAACAGACAGGAAAACCAGGATTAGCTACGATCAAGATTGCGGCGTCACGAATAGGAGATAGAATTGCTATTGAGATATCGGATGATGGTAAGGGCATAGACACAGAGAAAATCAGATCAAAGGCAGTTGAGAAAAAGATCATTTCTGACATAGAAGCAGAACGAATGTCGGAAGACGAAATTATCAATTTACTTGGAACTCCAGGCCTTTCAAGTGCTACCAAGGTTACAGAGATTTCTGGTAGAGGTGTAGGAATGGATGTGGTATTCAGACAAGTGCAAAGTGTTGGTGGCAATGTTCAGATTAGAACCAAAAAAGGGGTTGGTACTACATTCACGCTAGTAATTCCACTCAGTCTTGCAATAATTAGTGGATTAGTAGTAAAAGTTGGCAATGAGAAATACGTTATTCCAATTTCCAGTATCGTAACAACAATAAACATTGAGAAGAGCGAAATCAAAACAATTCAGGGTAAACAAGTAATTAAGATCAATGAACAGGTTATTTCGCTTATTAGAGTTGCAGATGTTCTTGGAATAAAAAATTCCAATACAACTGAAAATGATCTGGTTACCATAATACTAGTAGACAAGGGAGGAAAATCATATGGATTAATTGTTGATTCGTATGAGAATATGCAAGAAATAGTAACAAAGAGATTACATTCATCGCATAAATCCAATTTTTCAGATGCATCGATTCTTTCTGATGGAAAAGTTGTTCTAATTTTGGAGCCAACCGCATTAATTTAGGTGATAATATGGAAGTATTACAACCACAAAATAATCTAAAAAGACTTGGCGATATCATAGGTAACTATATCGGAACAAAAACTGCTTCATCACTGTCCATGATTCTTAATGAGCCAGTTTCTCATCGCATACGTAAAGTAGTCGAAGTTGCTTCGCTTGATCTCGATTCAGTCATTCCTGTATTTGACATAATTCCTATGTGTTCGGTATATTTGAAAGGAGAGGGAGATGTACATGTAACAATTTTATTCTTTTTGCCATCATCTATGGCACGGAAGTTTGCTGCCAAATTATTGGGGGTTGCAAAGATGAACAAGCTATCAAGTTTAGGTAGATCATCAATCTCTGAAGTAGGAAACATGATGGCAGGATCATTTTTCAACGCATTATCAGATGGAACTGGATTTCGTGTCGAAATGTCGACTCCAGGTTTTGCAGCAGATACTTTCAAGGCATTGATTGAATCCCCCACTGCAGAACTTGCTTCAACTACTGAGCGCTTTATAATTACAGAGGCTGAGTTGCACGGATCTGATAGTGACATAATAATTGATGCATTGATATTACTATCGCCTACTGAGGCTGCAAAAATCCTAAATGCGCACAAGTGATCCTAATTGAGATCACACGAGATTTCTATGGGAGAAGCAAGAGTTGCTGACAATTCAGACAGCACATTAGTTACATTTGTAGGCTCTTGTGTAGCTCTCTGTCTCTTTGAGCCCAATAAGAAAATTGGAGGGCTGGCGCACATAATGCTACCAGAGGCAGGACAGAATGTAACCATCAATCAAAATACAAATGGTAAATATGCGGATCATGCAATCAACTACCTTTTGACAAAGATGCAGGAAAGGGGAGCAAAACTCAGCAAAATCAAAGCAAAGATTGCCGGTGGAGCTCAAATTTTCAAGACTGAGACTGGAAGCGGCCTATTTACGATTGGTGAAAGAAATATTGATTCAATAAAAAAAATTCTTAAGATTCATGGAGTTCAAGTTTTAGCAGAAGAAACCGGTAAAACATGTGGACGGTGGGTAAGATTTGATGTACAAGACGGTTCTGTTAGCATAAAGAGTAAGCGAGGTAATATAACACTATGAGTTTAGAGAAAACAACCGATCCGCATATTGACGAAATAATTAAAAAAGCATCTCGTTTTGGATTTGATTTTAATCATTACAAGACAACTTTCCTTAAACGAAGAATCGATGTAAGGCTAAAAACTAGAGGGTTGCAAGATTATTCAGAATATTCTGAATTGCTAGATATAGATATTACAGAAAGTAATGCTTTGTTCAGATCAATTTCAATAAACGTTACAGAGTTTTTTAGAGATAAGGAAGTTTTTTCATATTTGACGCAGAATATTTTACCAAAATTATTAGCTGACAAATCTCCTACCATGCGAGTGTGGAGTGCAGGATGTGCCACTGGAGAAGAACCATACACCTTAGCAATACTTCTAAACGAAGCTTGCAAGAATCAACCCAAGTCATTCAAAGTTTTTGCTACTGACATTAATACAAACGCAGTTGAGAGTGCAAAGAAGGGGGTTTATTCATTAGCATCACTAAAGAATTTTCCACTTGAATCATTATCCAAATATTTTACCATCAAAGCTGACGGTAGTCATTATATTTCTCAAGAAATAAAAAATTATATCACTTTCAATGTAGCAGATTTGACTAGTTTCTCTGTAAGATTCCTAGACATCATTGTTTGCCGTAATGTATTCATTTACTATACAAAAGAAACGCAAGATATGATTTTGAAAAAGTTTCATGATTGCTTGAAAGATTCTGGATATCTCGTTTTAGGCATGGATGAGGGAATTAGAGCTGAACAATCAAAGTTGTTTGAGAGTGTCAATCCTAAGCTTAGGATATACAAAAAAACTGTTCAATAGGCACACTCTTCATTCACCCGTTCAGAGTTTTGTTGTAAAAGGCCAAAATGGTAATGGTTTAGGCGTGGTTTACCATTTTGGTACCAGATATTAGCACAAAATTCCTCATCTGCTATTAATTAATCCCTGTTTGTTTGCTCCAGATGAACTGGATAACATTAATCGTAGTTGTATCAGTTATAGCAACTACATTTGCAGGCGTTGAATCATCATACGCAATTAAGGATGAGGGCTCCAAGATTGTTGCAAAACAGCTCACATTGGAAGATGTATTTAGTAAGAATCAGATATCATTTAAAGAAAAAAAGGCATTAGATGAATTAAAAAAACTAGAGCAAAATGTAGGAATCAAAATAACAGAAGAAGAGATTACCAAAAAATCCGGTATCGTGCAGGAATTACTGGCAACATATGATTATCTTTTAGATCCTAGTGTGATGTCTGATATATAGAAGGGCGATGTGGAACGTGCACATAATATTGTCAAATCACATACGGAAAAAGTTAAGGATGTAATCAAGATCACACCACAGGGTAATTTGCCAAAGGATGGAATTGTTAGCACTACTAACAGCTTAAATCACTTTATTCCAAAACAACTAAGCCTGACAAGCTTATTCAGATAGATTTTTTACAGAAATTGCTCGTTTAGAATCAGACTCAATAATGCAGCTCTTGTGAATTTGCCAAACTCTGCTTGCTTAAAATATTTTGCTTGTGATGTTAAATCCACATCAGTAGAAATTTCATCAACTCGTGGTAGAGGATGAAGAATAATAGAATCTTTTTTCATTCGGTTTACAACATCTAAGCCGATTTTGTAACTTCCACGTACTTTTTGGTATTCCTCCTCATCTGGAAATCTCTCTTTTTGAATTCTCGTCACATAGATGACATCAAGTTCATCAATAAACTCTTCAAGTATTGTTGATTCTTTTAGAGAAATCTTTTTTTTAATTTCATATGTTGATTCGGTTCTGATTCTCAAAGATTCTGGAGATACAAGTCGTATATCTACATCATAATTCGACAAGGCGTATAAGAGCGAATAAACTGTTCTACCATACTTGAGATCGCCAATTATTCCGATTTTGAGGCCATCAATTCTGTTTTTTTCTTTTTTTATCGTGTAAAGATCCTGTATTGCTTGTGTTGGATGTTCTTCTGTACCGCTTCCAGCGTTAAGTACAGGTTTGTCTGATATTTCAGATGCAAATCTACTAGAACCATCAAGCGGATGTCGTAATGTCAACACATCTGAATAGATTGACATCATTCTAATGGTATCAGCAAGGCTTTCACCTTTTTTTGTAGAAGAAGAGGTTACATCTGATATTCCAAGTGATGTACCACCAATGAGTGCCATCGCTGCCTGAAAGCTAAGCCTTGTTCTAGTGCTTGGCTCAAAGAACAGATACCCAAGTGTTTTTCCTCTCCCAATCTCTCTTCGTTGGTTTGGATCCATTTTGATTATTTTATCGGTCGCAGAAAAGACTGATTCAAATTTTGCCTTATCAAATTCACGCACTGATATGATATCTTTTTGGAAAAAATCGTTCATTTCTTTCAATGATATATACTGGTTACTATACAAAGTATTCTGATGCAGGAATCAAACCTGATTGTACGCAGAATAAAGGATGGCACCGTAATTGACCACATTGAGGGAGGGAAAGGCCTTAAAGTTTTGGATGCGCTCGGTATCAATGGAGAAGACGGTGATGTGATAACAGTAGCACTCAATGTACCAAGCGGAAAATACAATAAAAAAGATATCATCAAAGTAGAGAATAGATACCTTCAAGACTTTGATACAAACAAGCTTGCGGTAATATCTCCAAAGGCAACAATTAACATCATCAAGGACTATAAACTAGTAGAAAAACGCCGAGTAGCCTTACCAAACAAAATTGAAAAGATCTTTAGGTGCTCAAACCCAGACTGCATCACAAACAGCAAAGAATACATCGAATCAGTCATGGAAGTAATTGACAAAAATGGCCTTGTGCTAAAATGCAAATACTGCACAAGAATCTTGGACGTTAATCAGCTAAAATATTATTGAAAAATTTTTAAAACGAGAGAGAGTTTACTGTCCCAAGATAATGAACATCATGACTATGCCATAGATTGCAATTGATTCTACCATTCCAATGAAGATGAACACTTTGGATTGCAAAGCTGGGTTTTCACTAATTACCGCGAGACCTGCAGATCCTACATAACCTAATCCTATTCCTGCACCACATGCTGCAAGACCAAACGCAAGACCTGCGCCTACTAGTTTGAGTGCACTAGAATCTTTAGCTGCGGCCTCACTTTCTTGTGCAAATGCAAGACCTGTCAATGCTGAAAGCGATACAACTGTTGCCAAAAGCAATAGTGTGAAAGATTTCATTTTCTATTTGTGCTCCAAAATTTCCATTATTTAAATCATGGTATAGTTTTTTGGATTTTATTCAAAGTTTTAGTTTTGTATGATTTCAGTTCTGACTTGATGATATCAACTTGATTTTCACATTCAGACTCTAAGAGTTTGTTTGCATCATCAAGTAATTTTTTTATGTCTTGTTTTGCCATTTACTTCCTCTTCTCCATTGCTGCCTTGACTTTTTTTAGTCTTGCGAATTCTTCTCTTTCTCTTTCTTCTAGTGTTGCCAAGATGAACTTGATTCGTAGTCTGTACTGTGGAATGATCACATTTTCAAGCGCATTTAGCAGTTTTTGCGTCTTTTCTAGAGCCTTTGCGAGTGCAAAAATCGAGTTTTCGTATTCTGCCGCCTTGCAGATTTTTGGCAATAAAACCTTGATTTGTTTTGCTGCTCTATCAATTGAGGCATTGGTATCTGCAAATCCATAAGGCATTGATTTTGTATCTTTTTCTGTAACGTTTAGGGTTGGTATGGTAACATCTACTACTCGCTTTACTTTTGTGTCAACTTCCATTACCGCTGGCGTTGATTGTGCAACAGAGTCCACTGTTGTTGTTCCAAGGGAGAGATATGCATCGTTTACTGACTTGTAGACATCTTGTAATGGTTCCCAAATGCCACCGCGAGCTTTGTTGGCTTCTGTGATCATTTCTTCAATGTTTTTTAGCAGAACCTTTCTTTTGTCGTCAAGAATTTTTTGGACCATTGTTGCAACCTGACTTGAACGCTTGTACTTGAGCAGCTCAATTTTGGTTGCCGCAACATTTTGTCCAAACGACATTTAGCTATCGTTCCTTGTAGTATTGATCAATAAACTTGTCTTTGACTTTGGTTAGCTCATTCTTTGGTAATAATGAGACTACCTTCCATTGGAGTCCCAAAGTTTCCTCAATGGTTCTATTTTCGTCAACGCCTTGGGTCAAAAACTCTTTTTCAAATCCATCTCCTACTTCAAGATATTTCAGATCAACTCCGGTAAGGCCTGCCTTTCCTACAATTCCTGCAAGTGCTCTTACTTCTTGCGATCTAGAATAAGCATCATAGTTTTGATTAGAAATTTCTTGATGGTCTGCTCTTGTTCTTCCCTCGCCAATTCCGTCCTTCATGATTCTGGAGAGACTCATCAAAATGTTGACTGGTGGATAGACTCCTTGTCTGAACAAGTCACGCCCAAGTACAATTTGGCCTTCTGTAATGTATCCAGTAAGATCTGGAATTGGATGAGTGATATCGTCTGATGGCATGGTCAAAATTGGCATCTGAGTTACGCTTCCTTTTTTGTCCCGTAGTCTTCCTGCTCGCTCATAAATAGTGGAAAGATCAGTGTACAGATATCCTGGATATCCTTTTCTTCCGGGCACTTCTTCTCTTGCTGCACTGATCTCTCTTAGTGCTTCTGCATAGTTTGTCATATCAGTAAGAATTACCAGTACATGCATGCCAAGATCATATGCCAAGTATTCAGCAGCAGTTAGTGCTACTCGAGGTGTGATGATTCTTTCAATTGCAGGATCATCTGCTAGATTCAAAAATAGAACACTTCGCTTTAATGCGCCAGATTCCTCAAGACTTCTTTTGAAATATTCTGCTTCAGAAAATTGCACGCCGATTGCTGCAAAAACTACTGCAAACTCATCGGATGTTCCAACCACTGCAGCTTGTCTTGCAATTTGTGCTGCCAAAATGTTGTGCGACATGCCAGAACCGGAGAAAATTGGAAGCTTTTGGCCTCTAACTAGGGTTAACATTCCATCAATTACAGAAACACCAGTTTGTATGAAGTCTCTTGGATATTCTCTTTGTTCTGGATTCATTGGCTCGCCGTTAATATCGATAAATTTTTCAGCGATTGGATCTGGTAATCCATCAATTGGTCTTCCTAGGCCATCAAAGACTCTGCCCAAGAGTTGTTCTGATACTGGCATTTCCATGACTTTGCCTACAAATTTTGCGCTGGTTCCAGAAATTGAGAGGCCTGTTGTTCCTTCAAAGACTTGAACTATTGCTTTTCTGTTTCCTACCTCGAGAACCTTGCCTAGTCTTCTCTGCCCATCAGTCGTCTGAATTTCAACTAGCTCATCAAATGCAACACTTTCTACTCCATCAACAATAACAAGTGGTCCTTTGATCTCCGCAATTTTGGAATACTGGACTCCACCTTGTGCACTCATGCTGTAATCTTGACTCCGGATATCTTTTTGAATTCTGAATCAATCGTGCCAGTTAGTGCATCAAGTTTTGCAAGTTCTTCTTCTTTGACTTCCATTCTTGCTTTGAGTAACGTTGCAATTACCGGCATTGCTCTAATGTCTGCAAGTGATGTACCTTCTCTTAGTGCTGCTTGGCCTTTTCTGTAGAAATCAACTAGTAATGTCAAAAGTTTGAATTGTTTTTGTGGACTGCAGTAGGTATCAACATCATCAAAAGAATTTTGCTGCAAGATTCCAATTTTGATCATTCTTGCAACTTCCAAGATTAGTTTTTCTTCGTCTGGCAGTGCTTCAGGTCCCAGCAGTCTGACAATTTCTTTTAGTGTGTCCTCTCTTTGTAAAATTCCATATGCTTCCTGTCTGAGCTCAAACCAGTCCTTTGACACATTGTCTCCCCACCATTTTCCAATGTCTGCTAGATAGCCAGAATAGCTGTTCATCCAATTAATTGATGGGTAGTGACGAGAGTACGCAAGTTTTGCATCTAGTGCCCAAAAGGTTTTGATAAATCTCATGGTGTGTGTTGTGACGGGTTCTGTAAAGTCTCCACCTGATGGAGATACTGCACCAATTAGTGTTACAGAGCCATCTCTGTCTGGTGAGCCTTGTGCTCTAACACGTCCTGCTCTTTCGTAAAATTCTGCCAATCTTGATGCTAGATACGATGGATAGCCTTCTTCTGCTGGCATTTCTTCTAGTCTTCCGCTCATTTCACGAAGCGCCTCCGCCCATCTTGATGTAGAGTCTGCTACAAGGACTACGTCTTTGCCCATGTCTCGATAATATTCTGCAATGGTTACACCGGTGTAGATGCTTGCTTCTCTTGCAGCTACTGGCATGTTACTTGTATTTGCAACAAGAACGGTTCTGTCCATGAGTGGCTTGCCAGTTCTTGGGTCTTTGAGGTGTGGGAATTCTACTAGTACTTCGGTCATTTCGTTTCCGCGCTCTCCACATCCAATGTATACGACAACCTGAGAGTCTGCCCACTTTGCGATTTGGTGCAGAGTTACTGTCTTTCCAGTTCCAAATGCTCCAGGGATTGATCCTGTTCCGCCTTTGGCAATTGGGAAAAATGTGTCAATGACTCGTTGTCCTGTGAGTAATGGAATGGTTGGATCATATCTTGATTTGTATGGTCTTGGCTTTCTTACTGGCCAATAATGATACATCTTGATTGGGATCTTGCTTTCTGCTGTAGTAGCAAGTTCTGTTTCAAGATCATAAGTGCCTTCACTAACAATTTTTGTAATTTTTCCTCCTGCATGATCTGGTGGAACCATTATACCATGTTCAATCAAATCGGTTTCCTGGACTGAACCAATAATGCTTCCTGATTGAACTATATCACCAACTTTGACCTTTGGTGTGAATTTGTATTTCTTTGTCATATCTACTGGCGTAGTGGTGATTCCTCTGCCAATGAAAGATCCAGATTTTGCTGCTAGGTCTTTTAGCGGTCTTTGAATTCCATCATAAATTTGCCCGATAATTCCTGGACCAAGCAAGACACTTAGTGGATTTCCAGTGCCGACCACTGGTTCGCCTGGCTTGAGTCCGCTAGTTGATTCGTAAACTTGGATAAATGCGACATCGCCTGTGAGACGAATTACTTCTCCGATGAGTTTTGCATCGCCGACAGCAACCGTTTCGTACATTTTTGCATCAGACATTCCGTCTGCCCTTACTGCCGGACCGCTAACCCAAACAATTCTACCCTTTGCAACCATACCTTTTACCTTCCGAATTTTGATGCGATGTCTTTCCTTATTAAAGGCTTCAGGCGTTCAAGTCTTGCATCAATGGTGTTATCAAATGTCATGGTACCATCCTTTGATTGTACTTTGATTCCCCCAAGACAATCAATCACTTCAGATGAAAGTGTGGCTCCCTTGAATTTTGAAAGTAATGACTCTACTACTGACTTGTCCTTTGAGTTAGTTTGAATTACAATTTCAGATGTGCCTATAGTGTCAATGGATTCTTGTAGTAATGCGGAGATTAATTTTGAATAATCCTTGTTGCGATCAGATTCTTGGATTTTTTTGATCGCTTTTTGGAATACATGCTCTATTGATTCCTCCACAAGCAAAAGTTGCTTGTTTCTTGATTCCAGATCGGCATTGCCAACGATTTGCTTTTCTAGCTTTTCTGATTCTTTTTTGCCTTCAGCCAATATTTTGTCATATTCTTGCTCTAAGGCAACTTGTGAGTTTGAAAGTGTGGCTTGTGATGATTTTAGTGCTTCTTTGAGGCTAGATATGGTCTGATCTTGTGTGTTTTGAAGAATTTTTTCTACAGTTTGCTCTAGTGCAGAATCAATACCCATTGATCTGGCTCCAATCAGCTAATGAATTTTAATGTTTGGAAAGATTTTAAAATCGTCCCAAAAATTGTAAAATGACTTGGTAGTAGCTGAACTAAAACTTGGCAGTATTATCTTACCTAGATCAGAATCGCCGCAAGCGGTTTCTCGTCTTGCGGAATTTGAGTGGTTTCACAAGATAGAAACAGAAAACGACATAGTTACACCAGAAATAGATGATCTTCTATTGCGTGCACAAAAAACATACCAGTCAGTTGACGATATCATAAAGGGCTTGCAGATGCCGCTACAAGTAGGAATCATGGAAATCCTCTTCAAGGGAACCATGATCAAAAAGAAGCAGTACGAGCTTGACGAAATTGAGATAATGGTTTCTGACTTGGAAAAAAAAGCGCCTGCCATAATTGACAAGCCAGCAAAACTACTTGAAGAAGAAACGACAACTAAGAGATCTATTGATGAGTATTCTACACTAAAAGAAACACTAGATGTTGTAAAGAAACTCAATGTGGATCTTAGCGGGTTTGGATTTATGAAATATTTTTACACGAATCTTTTTGTGGTGGACTCTAACAAGTTTACAGAGATTACTCGCTCGCTTGAAGGAGTTACAATTTACAAATACGACCTTCAAGCCAAGGACAAAATAGCGTTAATTGTGGTTACGCTATCTAGTGATTCCGACAAAGTTTTGAAAGTATTTCGCGCATTTGACTCTAATCCATTTGTCATACCACAGGAATTACCTCAGGTGCCAATACAAGCATATTCACTAATAGAATCAAAGCTTTCCGAACTGACAAAAAAACTAGAATTACTTGAAAAAGAAATTGCCAAGACAAAGCAGACACTCCGACGCGATATTTTGGCATTACATGAAAGTGTATTTGTTGCAAAAGAAGTTCTCGAGATGCTCCGCAAGCCTGGTGGAACAAAATTGTTTGCTGTGATTCAAGGATATATTCCCAAAAATATGGATTCAAAATTCAAGAGTGTAACAAAACAATGGATGTCTGTTACAGAAGACATTTCGAATCCAAAACTAATCCAAAACAAGCCAACGCTTTTTGAGAACAAGAGATTTGTGAGAACATTTGAAGTCATTACCCAGAGTCAGGGAATTCCAAAACGTGGTGAAGCAGATCCCACCCCAATGATTGCTCTGATGTGGCCAATATTTTATGGATTGATGTTTGCGGATTTAGGTCATGGTCTTTTGCTCATGGGATTTGGATTATTATTCAAGATGAAAGGTCAGGGGAACCTTTCAAGGTGGGGAATGCTAATTGCAATTTCTGGAGCATCTGCTGCAATAGCAGGAGTTGGAGCAGGTGAAGTATTTGGTTTCCACATAGATCATTTAGCTCCATTTGAAGAAATACTTGAAGGCCCACTGGCACCAGTATCATGGCTTGTTGGAGTGATTAGTGTAGCAGAACTAACATTTGAGCAAGTAATCACAATACTCAAGGTTTCACTATTCTTGGGAATCATTCACTTGGTTTGGGCATTTATTCTTCGAATTAAAAAACTCAGAAAGGAAGGCCACTCCCAAATGATAATGACCGAAGCGATCCCGAACCTTACCCTGTATGGCGGAATTGTTGTAATCATGATGTGCGCAATTGGTTCTAGCTATGATGTGATGAATATGTATTCCAGAGTGCACGATGAGGTAGTTCCATGGGTCACAGTATTTTTGGGCGATTGGGCAAGGGTTTGGATAGTTACAAGAATTGCAGGAGTCATTGTCTTGGGCTCAATGGCAACAATGATGGTAGGAGGAATTTTACACACGAAGCATCACCCAGAAGAAGGAGGTAGTGTTGCAAACATCGTAATGGAAGTTCTCTTGGGAAAATCAGTGGAATGTCTTGCACATACAATTAGCTATGCACGACTTGGAATCATGCTGCTTGTACATGCTGCACTACTAATGACAGTAAACAATTCGTTTGCATCTATGGGAGGATGGTCATCACCAGCTGGAATAGCAATGATTGTTGGTGGAAATTTGGGAATCATGATGATTGAAGGATTAATCGTATACATCCAGTCCCTCAGACTTCACCTGTACGAGTTCTTTACAAAGTGGTATGATGGTGGATCGCAGCCATTCAGGCAAGTTGTACCTGAGTTATTGTACAACCAACTAATCTGGAAGAAAAAGTAATTACTCTACTGGTAACTCAGTTCTGTTTGACCATTCTCCCCAGGAACCAAGATAGACTCTGATATTCTCAAAGCCAAGTTTTCTTAGGGCTAGAAATGAGTTTGCTGCTCGGTATGCACCTTGACAATATGTGATGATCTGTGAGTCTTTTGGAATTTTGTATAGCTCTGATAATTGTTCTTTGTCCTTGATTGTTCCATTCTCCGATATATTGAGTAGATAATCCACGTTGATTGCATTTGGGATGTGGCCACGTCTTGCGCCGCGTATTATATAACCAGAAAATTCTTCTTTTGATCTTGCATCGATTAGAATTGCTTGGTTTAGATTTTTATTCACAAAATCATAATCTGCTATGATTTGCGGGTTTGGGTTGCCGTCGAAGTTTCTTGGCGTAAATCCATTTGTTTTTGTTTCGAGTGAGAATCCATCTGACTGCCATTTTTTAATTCCACCATCAAGCATGAAGACGTTTTGGTGTGAGAAGTACATCAACATCCAGACTCCACGAGCAGCAAGCATTCCAGAGACATCGTCATAAAATACAACCTTATTTTTCAGAGTAATTCCCACAAAGGAGATAATCTTTTTTGTTTGTTCATTAAAAACTTCAAGGCCGTGTTTTGAAGTATCAAACCAATGATATGCAAACAAGTCCAAATTTACTGCGCCGGGAATATGCCCCTGTGAATATTCCTTGTAAGAACGTGCATCGATTAGAATCAGATTTTGAGTTTGAAGCTCTTTTGCAAGATCTGCAGTCGATATTAGCATTGACTCGGATAAATCTAATATCCATTAAATCTATTTTGAAACAAAAGGAAAAGAGGGGGTTTTTGAGTTTTTACTCGTTTACGTATGCTCTTTCGCCGTGTTGGGCTAAGTCTAATCCGATTTCTTCCTCTTTTGGAGTGACTCGGATTCCGCCTGGCCATACTGCATCCATTACTTTGAGGATGACAATAGTTACGCCAAACGCATAGCCTGACGATATTAGAGCGCCCATTATGTTGATAGCTTGTTGCTCATAGCCTTCTGGTGTTCCAGTCCATGCGCCAATTCCAAAACCTGTATCCCAAATGTGTGGGCTTGCAAGTGTACCTGTTAGAACTGCGCCTGTGAAACCGCCCATTCCGTGTACTCCCCAAACGTCGAGTGCGTCGTCCCATTTACGAGAGTTCTTGAATGAAACAGCTCCATAACAAACTGTTCCTGCTGCAATACCAATGATCAATGCTGCCATTGGTCCAACGAAACCGGATGCTGGAGTGATAGTGACTAATCCTGCAACTGCACCTGATGCTGCACCAACAATACTTGGCTTACCCGTATGGGCCCAAGCCATTAACATCCATGTTAGTGCTGCCATAGCTGTTGCGGTGTTTGTTACAACCCATGCTGATGTTGCAACGCCGTCTGCTGCAAGTTCACTTCCTGCATTGAATCCAAACCAGCCAAACCAGAGCATACTTGTTCCAAGAATAACCATTGGAATATTGTGTGGTTCCATTGGAACCTTGCCATATCCAAGTCTTCTTCCTAAAACTAGGGCTCCAGCCAAAGCTGAGAATCCAGAGGTAATGTGAACTACAGTACCGCCCGCAAAGTCAAGTGCTGCCGCCGGCGCCAGATCAGGATTGAGGTCTAATTTTCCTGCGAATATGAAACCTCCGCCCCAGACCCAGTGTGCTACTGGATCATAGACAAAGGTTGCCCACAGTAAGATAAAGACTACAAATGCGCTGAACTTTATTCTGTCAATTATACCGCCTATGATTAGTGCTGGAGTGATGATTGCGAAAGTTGCTTGGAACATTGCAAATAGCTGATGTGGAATTGTTCCAGGCCAAATTGCGCTACACTTTACTTCCTCACTTACAACATATGGCGACCTCAGAGTATAGTAAACTTGATCAGTACACGCTGCTGGTGTACCAAGTGGAGCTACATGAGACACGTGGTTGAATCCAGCATAGTCTAATGAACCCATATACAAGTTTGCATCAGAGCTCACTGGGCCAAATGCTAACGAGTATCCCCATAACACCCATTGTACTGAGATTAGACCCATTACAACCAATGTCATGCCAAGTACGTTTACCATGTTCTTTGATCTTGCCAAGCCACCGTAGAAAAATGCAACACCTGGTGTCATGAATAGAACCAATGATGTTGCAGTTAGTATCCAAGCGGTGTCACCGTTGTCGATCATGCATGGCGCATACGAGCCAGAACCGGGTGCTGTTTCATACCAGCATTCTGCTGGATTACCAGTATCAATTCCGGTACCACTTTGTACGTATCCATTCATGCCGTCGGTTACTTGTTGTGCATAAGCCGTAGACAGAACGCCTGTCGATGTTGCGGCAACTGCTATCACAAGTAATAGAGCATACTTGTGATTCCTGTTCTTCATTGTAGGTTTGCAACGATGAAAATTATTTAAGCATAGAGAAGTTTAAGGCAGAAAAGATGTAAATTGTTAAATAGACTGATTTTAAGATAATATCATAAAAGTAAGAAACTATGTTATGGAGGATAGGTATGGAACCAAAACTTGCAATATTTGAAACATTCAAGACAAAAAAGGAAGAACTTACGGGAGAAGCAACTAGACAGCGTTCAATCATAATAACACTTGCAACCGAGAACAATCCCATACAAATGACGCGAACCGCAATAGCACAAAGGATTGCACAGGAAAATGGAACCGTTTGGAAGAACATCTATTCTGGCATATTTCGCGATCTTGATGAGATTTTGATCCCACTTGGCATAGTTGAGGAGGCGGGTCGCTTGCCACTCAGACGTGGTCCAAGGGCACTACAGGAAAAAGGCATTCCATTTTATCAGCTAACGCAGCGAGGATTTTTGGCCTCTATTTCCCTTGATGAAATAATTGGACGAGAAAAAATTCTCGAAAAGTTTTTTGTTGAATCTAAAATAGATAAAGAATTCAGTGAACAGATCCGCACGCTAACAAAATTTGCACCGAGATTTGTCTATTCTTTGTTTAAGAGCTATGTCAAGGCATATTGCGATGGCAAGTTTTCTGATCTTTTGCCCTTTGAGAAGACTAGATTCATTGCAGTCTCCGATGAGGCAATTCTTATTCAGAAGGAATTCTTGGAATCGTTCATCGGCATGCCAAAACAAGAAAAGGAAAAAACGCATACTTTTCTAAAAGAAATAGGCTAATCAATAAATTTTACAAAAACAGTCCCAAACATTAAAATCCATTGTACTGGGGGGCGGAAATATGGGCTCTGGAGGATCACAAAAGGTCTTTGCATCAGTAAAATCATATTCACAGAGAGGAAGGCTTCTCACAAAGACCGAACTTCAGACATTGGCAGAATCAAGGGATCTTGATGAACTCATCACAAGAATAAAGAACACAAAATATGCCGATGCGGTATCCAAAGTCACCAAACCACTTACTGCAGGCAAAATTGAATCGGCTCTACGAAGCAAGCTCGCAGAAATTCACTACTCCATTGCTAAGACTGCCGGAAACTCTGATATTTTAGATGCGTATTACCTGAAATTTTTGATCTCGAATCTAAAGATCATACTAAAGGGAAAAGCACTTGGGAAAACCCAGGAGGAAATAGAGCCACACCTGAACTTGCATGCGGAGGAGCTCATCAAACAGCGAGATGTAATAGTTAAAGCACTGACTGCAAAGAACCTCGAGGAGGCAGTGACAAGCCTAAGCTCAATTGAGTTTGGCGAAGAAATGGCAAAGGCTGTGGCACTATACAATGACAAAAAGAATGTGCAGATTTTCGATGTGTTTCTTGACAAGATTTTGTATCAACAACTTGGCCGCGCAATGCGAAGCGCGGGAGAAAGAGAGGTAACGAAACTTGTTGGCATGGACATTGACTTTTACAACATCATGTCAATTTTGAGGGGAAAGTTTTGGGATCTTGACGAGGATCAGATTCAAAGCCTAATTGTAACTCAAACACCAAGCATTCCAAGGGACCTGCTTGGAAAAATGATTTCATCAGATTCTGTGCAAAGCGTACTTGACGAGCTTGTATCAACTCGTTACAAGGACTTGATACCGCAAGCAGAAGACAGTCTGGATGTAATATCACAGTTTGAGCGCACATTTGAGATGGCAACTTACAAGGCAGTGAATAGATCGTTTACCAAAATGTTCAGCTTTGGTACAGTTGTTGGAATTACAAAACTTACTACCTATGAAGTAAGAAACATCGCCGCCATTGCATTTGCAGTAGAGCAGAAGATTTCACCGCAAATAACAATGTCTCGTCTCATAACAGATCAAGAAGAATAGCTTTCAATCTATATATGGAATAGGGAGAGTCAAAATCAATAATGATAAGGCTTCACAAAAAAGAATCAAAGATTACAACAGATATACTTGTCAATACAGTTTGGGTTAGCACCTTTTTGGCGTTAATTTTGACAATTCCTGCACTAGGAGTGTTTTTGGGAATTTACTTTACCACTGGGAATTTAGTAATTGGGGCAGTGATTGGATTTGGGTTGCATTTCGTCACATTAGCGTTTTCTGAAAGAATTTCAAAAACTCTAACGAGGCTTCTTAGCTAAATGGTGATCATACCATGATGGGCGATAAGGACTATAAGCAAACTATCAATAGCGCAATAGATATCCTAACAAAAGAAACAGTACCCCAGATTTTAAATCCTAATGACAGCAAGGTGGTGTTCTTGCACGAAGTAACAAGATGCATGAGAAGGTCATATTTTGATAGATTTGACGCCATGGATCCAGTAGGCAGAGACTTTGCTGGTATTTTGGGCGGTCTGATAAGAAAGCTTCCCTATGGCTCAAAACTTGGCGAATTTGCAGTTGAGGAGATAAAGCTGAATGGCCAAGCAGACATGATAGTAGACGACATCGTAATTGTTTTCAAGACAGTAAATGACTTACCTGAGAATCCAGCTGCCGCTGATATTTTGTATTTGAATGGTTGTATGTGGATCTTTAATAAAACTGAAGGAGTCATTGTATACCTTACAGGGGATGGAGAAGAGACATCATTTGCGCTAACTCGTGAAAAGAAAATGTTTGAAGAAACGATTCGCCGTGTTCGAGTATTTTCTAATTTGATTTCGGATAAAAAGACTCCAATCCTGGAACCATCATCAGAGTGTGCAAGCTGCCAGTACTATGAGCGATGCTACATCAAAAAGCATGATGGAAAACAAATAACCATAACAGAACTGTTTGGTGTTAAAAAGAAGTAAAAAGATCCCTAGATCTTATTCTAGTGATTCTTTGTGTCCTTTGCCGCGAAGTGCGAATAATACTACTGCGAAGGCAATGAAGACACCTATTGCTGAGCACTATGCTGCTAGACCTGCTTCTGCCATTTGTTAATATCCTAAGCTCAAATCTTATATAATTTTTCCAAAATTTTCCTCATATATACAAAATATCATAATTTTATTATTTTATGATACTATTCGCATTTCCTTTAGTATTTTCACTTCTGGGCATTTCTGCATCCATCTAGCCAATGAATGATTTTTGTAGATTGGGAAATTTTTCATTGATTGACTGTACATGTCTTGCAAAAAGAATTCATATCATTAGATCGATGACAAGCAAATAATCTGACTTTTGTAGGTTGTCGGTATCATGTGAATCTGTAAATTGTTGCTCTCGTACACTGACACGTATCAGATTATCAGATATGATCTTGACATTAGCCGAAAAATTGCCGGAAAACGATGCTAAGAATATTAGTTTGAGTTAAACGATTCTATGGAGTAAACTCAAATGGCACAATATTTTCGTGCCCTGCAGTCATGGAACTCAGATTAAAGCTGGCCTCGCCCCTGACTTTCCAGCTTACTGCGCCATTTGATAGTGCTGACCAAAACTCTGGATCATTTCCTGTATTTTTTATTGTGACAGTTTCGCCAATGATTTGTGGATTGTTGCTAAGAATTGTGTAATAGTTAGAGCTTTCAATTGCACCTTCTGGGCGATCGCCAATTTGGGCAATAAGCACTCGACTATCGCCAGAATATAATTCGTATTTAACTAACTGCAGTATTACTGATTTAAAGTTTGGATTTGTTATTTTAAAATCAACCTTAATTTGTGCTTCTTCATTTGTAACAGAAAGAATCTCAAATCTACCAAGCTCCACTTGGATTGGCAATACTTTGATTGGATCAGGTGAGATCTTGCCTAGGCCCCCTTGTGAGACATCATTGAGAATTTGTGAGCCTGACAAGGCAACAACGCCTATTGCACCTCCTAAAATACCAATAATTATTCCAAGCAAAACTTTGGAGTTCAACAGTAAAATTTCAAAATTCTGTGTCATAAATGTTAGCAATTAAATCTGCATTATTATCACCAGAACATAATGCAGTATTTCCAAGCAGTAAGAATTGGAAAAGAGCGGGCAAGTAAATCCCAGATGATTCTTTTCAATCTAGGGGGGTTTGCAATGCTTACACTAACTACTAAAAAGAAGGACGGGCAGTTTTTTCCAATTGGTGAGGAAGATTTGGTTGCGATAATTCGTACTGCAGATGGCTATGTCACCATACTAGTTGATGCAGAAGGATATACAAAGGCGCAATCAAAGCCACTTGAAAAAGATTCTGCCTTTGAGATTTTCAAAAAGGCAAAAGATTCTGGGATTGCAGAATATTCAGGAAACAAAGTAGAGATCTGGACAGAGCAATACCCGACTGTTCAAAAAGAGCTATAGTATAATCTCTGTTCCAACAGCTTGGCCCTTGATTGCCTTTTCTATGGTTGAGATGTCTGCCTTGATAATGCGAGTCTTGATTTTAGAGCGCTCTATTACCTTCAGAGCTACAATATCCATCAAGTCGTAGCCTCCGGCAATAGAATCTTCTCTTACTAGGAGACTGCGGAGATTTTTTAGCTCAATTCGCTTGAATTTTTTTGCCTTTGGGTTTTTGTTTGGATCAGAATCATATATTCCATCAACGTCTGTTGCATTAAGAAATTCTGATGCCTGAGTTTTTTCTGCAATCAGTGCTGCAGTTCCGTTTGTGCTCTGTCCTGGATGTAGTCCTCCGGCAACCACAATTAGTCCAGAATCTACTGCGTGTCTGGTTTCAGTTAGTGTGGTTGGGGGATGTGGGTATGCCTTGTTGCCCAGTGCGTAAATGAGGAGTCTGGCATTTAGCCTCGATACTTCAATTCCAAGCTCATCCAGTGTTGATTCGTCTGCGCCGGACGATCTTGCATGAGTAATGTAATGTCGCGCAATTTTTCCGCCGCCTGCAATAACTATTGGTTGGCAGATCTTGCTTATTTTAACTAGAAATGTGGCATAATCTTTTAAGAGTTTTTCATTGTTGTCCATCCCAAAGATTTTGCCAGACAGTTTTAGGACAATTCTTTTTTTCATTGTATCAACCAAGGATCGATTTTGCTGCCATTTCAACTTTTTTTCTGTTGTTTTGTGAAGTATAGACTCTCAAGATATTCATGGATTCTGCCATGGACGATACTACTGGTATTTTTGAGAATGGGATTTCCGTGGGGGTTTTAGAACCAGTTACTAACGTGATTGATTTTGTTTTTTCCTTGGCAGGAGTCAGGGGAACTGAAAATGTGCCAGATGTATCTACAAAGATCTCATCTTTGTCTAGCTTTGATTTTTTTGCGAGATTTACTCGTATTTGCTCTGATTTGTCGGATTTTTGTGTCATAATTTTTTCATAGACGCATTTGAGCAATCTTCGGTTTTGATAGTCAGTCGCAAATTTCTTTGCGCGTTTCTGCTCTTTGGTATGATCTGGCAATGCAAGAATTTGTGATACTACGAATTCGTCTGTTAGTTTGGTATAGTTTTCCAAATTCAGCTCGGTAAATCCGCAATCTTCGTCTGCTAGTCTGATCGATTCTAACATCATAACCTCGGCTGAACGGACTGTTTTGTGGAAATAAACCGCCTTGAACATTTGGTATCTTGATAGGATCATGGACTCGAAGGAATACAGTGCCGATTTTTTTAATGCTAGTTTAGTTTTGTATACATCCAAAGATTGAATGATTCTTTTGTGGTCTATTTTTGCGTGCTCTGCGCCTGTGAAATATCCGTCTCGCTGCAGATAATCCATCATGTCTGCAGAAAGTGAACCAGAGATGATTTCATTGACAAAACGATATTTTGGGTAGCCGAAGGCAAGCTTTGTTATGTGTTTTTTGTCAAATCCTGATTTGGATAAAATGTCGCCGATTTCGGATTCAAGGATGATTTTTTTTCCAATTTCTTCGTGCGAGACTTTCTTTTTTATTTGTAATACTTCCTCAAACAGATGTGAAAGGGGGCCATGGCCTACATCATGAAGTAGTGCGGCAAGTCTGATTTCCTGAATTTGATCTGTTTTTAGAAATCCTTTTTCTTTTAGTGCTACTGCGGCTTGGCTTGCAATATGCATTACACCCAATGAGTGTTCAAATCTAGAGTGTTGGGCCGATGGATAAGTAAGATGTGCGCCAGACAATTGTCGTATTCTGCGCAATCTTTGAAAGATTGGTGAATCGATTATCTTAAGTTCGGTGTCATAGACTCTGATGAAATCATGAATTGGATCTACAATGTCTAAGAATTGCTTCATAGCCTTGCAAGCTTTATTGATAAAATTTTCATAATGTCTTGGTGAACTGCTTCTTTTGATTGCGATGCATTAACTAGATGCCAGTGATATTTTTTTGCCAGTTTTCTGTATGTCGTTGTTATAGTTTTGAGAAATTGTGCGTTTTTTTCAAATTTATCACGGTTTGATTTTTTGCGGGAGAATGATTCTTTTTGCGAGACATCTAGGACTAGTACTAGGTCTGCTTTTGGCAAGCCTGCGTCCAGACCTTCAAGCCAAGACAAGGACATGCCGTTTGCAACACCATACACTAGATTTGACTGATAGTATCTATTCATTATGAGGACGGAATTTTCTGCTTGTGCTAATTTGATGTCTTGTGCCTTTTCCCACCTGTTTGCAGCCAATAGACAGTGAATTACCTGTGATGGAAACTTTCTTTTCCCACGTAGAAAACGATTGATTTCTTTGCCAAGTGGCGTGGTGTAATCTGGAAAGCTAAAGATCTTTGTTTTGATTTTACTTTTTTTAAGGGTTTGAGCCAATAAGGTAGTTTGGGTTTTTTTCCCAGCCTGATCATTTCCCTCAATTACAATAATCATTTGGAATTGATTTGAATTGCAGTGATTAAAAATCTATCATAAATTCAAAAATAAAGAGGAGATGAATTACGAGACTTTACTTTGATTACAACGTCTTGGTCTTCGATTTTTGCAAGATACACTTGTCCTAGTGATGCTCCAGAGATTGCTTTGGTGTTGACAGATGTGAATTTTTGATCCAGCGCACCTAGATCTTTTTCAATAATTGGTTTGATTTTATCAAACGATTCTGCTGGGACATCGTCCTGAAGTTTTGAAAGCTCTTCCAGATATGGTTGAGGCAGAATATCAGCCCTCGATGAAAGCCACTGCCCTAGCTTGATGTAGACTGGGCCTAGCGAGACAAATGTGTTTAAAACTTTGTTTGCATTTTTTTGAAAACGTGTAACATCGAGATTTTTTCCCTCAGATCTCACCCAAGCCTTTCTATCTCTGCGTAATGCAATGATTAGAGGAATCAGCCTTATCAAAACACGGATTGTTCTATATGTGCTCATGATTATTGTCCTTTGGCCTTTTTTGCTAGCTTGTATCCAACATATCCAATTGCTATAGATGAAACTAGGCCCGCAGCTGCTGCAACTTGCTTGTCTTTTTTTGTCTTTTTGCTTTTTTTGTAAACATATGATGCAACTTTTGCGCCGCCAATTGCTCCACTTGCTAGGCCAACCAGAACTTCTTGCGCATCATGGACTAGGTGTCCTAGCGGATCATCATGGGGATTTACCCTGTCCATATGGACTAGATACTTGTCATCGTATTCTCTAATGTGCAGATTTCCATAGCGGAATTGTCTTAATGCGCCATTTTTGTGGCCAAGCTTTGTTTCTTGTGCGTTATCCAGCATGAATGGCCGCAATTCTTTGGGAATTTCGATTTCATCCCATGTCATGGACTAAAAATGATGATTTGATTAATAATTCTAGTGGGTTTCGCTTTCAGCCCGTTCTGCTTTTTTCTTTTTTATTTTCTTGTAAATAATAAAACCTGTGATTGCAGCTATCGCAATGCCAATGATTCCAGGCGCGAGATCAGCTACTGTGGGTTCTGGCTTTTTGGTGGTGTCTTTGAGAGTTACCGTTGCTATCTCTGAAACTAGGTGTTCCTCTCGCAGATCATCTTTGTATCGTACGGTTACCTTGACTTTGTGATCTCCATATTTTGACTCGCCATCAAACTCTACTGGGATGTTAAACGGCACTGGTGAGTCTGTTTCCAGCTCATCAATAAACTGGGTTACCTTTTTGATATTAGAGCCTTCAAGTGGCTCTAATGAAACGAATGCAAAAAGTGCATTTGTGTTTCCTTCGTTGATTATTTCACCAATAATAGTCTGTGTTCCAGATAGTTCTATTACTCTAATGTCATAGATTTTTGCATCAATTAGGCCATTAATGTAAAAGTCTACTGTTCTTGTGTCTTCAACTTTATTTCCATGGCCATCGAAATATGAGATTTGTAGAGGAGTGTGAAGCGTTTCACTACGGATATTTTCTGGAATAAATACATTAAATGTGAATGATTTTGATGACATTGCAGAGATTGTACCAATATTCCATTCACTCTGATCAAATACGACACTTTCTACATTTGTGATTGGATTTGCTGTCGCACTGACAGAGGTTTGCGTATTTTGTAAGAGTATTTCGACATTTGATAATGGTGCTGTTCCACTGTTTGTTACTTCTATTGTTACTGGATTATTCTTTAATGAGGTCAGAAACGGTTCGTTTGTGTTAAGATTCAGGACACTTTTACCAGTTACTTTGAATGTAAAATCAAAGAACATTTGCCTTGTACCAGATTCACGAAATCTAGAATAATCTACTTTCACAGTTCCAGGATATTCTTGTATAGGATTGTCTTTACTAATGTCAACATAGAAAGTAAGTGAAAAGTACCTACCACCCAAAACTTCTTGCCCACTGTCTGCATAAACGAGTGAGTTTTTTCCATCTGCTGAGTTGAAACCAAGCGGTAATGATAGCTGACCTTTCACTCCAGTAATATCTCCCGAACCAACATTTGCAAATACAACTGTAAATGGGACATTTTTGTCGCCAGGCGTTACCTCAATTTTATTTCCTAATGTTCCAAAATATGAATTGGTGAATTTGATATCATTAAAAGATCGCTCAAATGGAGAATCTCCTTTGCCTAGCTGAGCGTACGCATCAAGAACTGGTGCAAATACGATCAATGCCAATATGACAAACGCTATAGATTTCATATTGTGAGCTCCATTTTTGGTGGTACATCATCGCCTTCAAAGGCGCGTCCGTCCTTTATTGTGATAATGCGATCAACTTCGCCAAACTGATGTTTGTCATGGGTTACTATGACAAATGTTTGGTTTAGCTTTTTTGCCATTGATTTCATTAATTGTACTGTTGTTTCTGCGGTAACAGAGTCCAAGTTTCCAGTTGGCTCGTCAGCTAAAACTATTGTTGGCTTGTTAATCAAACCGCGTGCAATTGCCGCCCTTTGTGCTTGACCACCTGAGACCTTGTTTGCCCGCTTGTGCATTTGGCTTTCTAATCCCACTGCTCTTAGCAATTCAATTGCTTGTTTTTGCGCATTTTGATCTGTTCTCTGGATATTTCTTGGAAGCAAGACATTTTCTAGCACTGTCAGATCTGCCAACAAATTTGAAAATTGGAAAATGAATCCAAGCTTGGAATTTCTGAATGCTGATATTTTGTTGTCAGAGAGCTTTGTAGTGTTGGTATCGTCAATGAACACTTGGCCGCTAGTTGGCTTGTCAAGCAGGCCGATCATGTTAAGCAATGTGGATTTGCCAGAACCCGAGCTTCCAACAATTAGCAGAAACTCTCCGCGTTTTACAGAAAACGATACGTTGTCTAGTGCTTGGACCTTGGTGTCTCCCTGGCCAAATACCTTGTTGACATTTTTTAATTCTAGTACAAGATCAGACATATCGCATTGCCTCCACTGGTTGCAGCTTGGTTGCCTTGTATGACGGATAAATTGACGCAATTACTGCAAGAGCAAACGCCATGATGGCAGTTTGGATTGTTTTTTCCCAATCATAGCTTACCTCAAGCGGAATGCTTCCTGCAAAAGTCATCTTGGTTTCTTTTGCGTAAAAGGTATAGCCAAGGCCCATTGCCGTGCCTAATCCCGCGCCTAGGGCTCCAATCATCATGCCCTGCACGATGAAAATTATCAAAACATCCTTTCTTTTTGCGCCTATTGCACGCATGACGCCAACTTCTCTGGTTTTGCTAGATACCAGCATCATTTGGATGGTAACTACTGCAAACGCAGACGACATCATTCCAAAATAGCCAATCATGTTGATCATTGCAATGCCTGATCGAAATCCACTCAATGCTGCCTCTGCCGATTCCTCTATCGTCTCTGCTTTGAAATCATCGTTTGGGAATGTTCTCAAGAAAAACTGCTTTACATCATCTGCTTTTTTTGGATCATTTAGCTTTACTAGAATTTCTCCAGTTTCTCCGTCTCTATCTAACATGTCGCGCAACGCGTCAATGTGCATTATTACTTCAGAATCTAGGCCTTGGCCTCCAGGCGAAGTTACAATTCCAGCTACAAGAAAACGCCTAACTTGATCTTCTCCACGTCTATCGGTAATTTTTAGCTCAAGACTGTCACCTACTCGTATATTGCCAAGATCATTTACAACTCGAGAACCAACAACAACAGAATTTCTTGAAAAGACATACTGACCATCGGTTACTGTTTCGTGTGCGGTTGAGACTCGCGGATCGCGGAATGGATCCACGCCGATAACTGGAATCTTAAAGTCTTCAATCAGCTTGCCGTTTTTGGTGACATTGATTGATGCGGAAGATTGTACCCTCGGTGTTGCGGCCTCCACGTATGGAATTCGCTCAAACCAGTTTACCAAAAAAATATCCGATTTTGTGATAAAGCTTTCCTCATCCGTTACCAGGACATCTCCGAATCTGTAGCTTGATAGATCTCTAACTATGGCATCGTATAGCCCTTGAAATATTACAAAATTTACGTGAATTACCAATATTCCAATTGACACTGCCAAGACTGCGCCAATGAGTGAGCCCTTTTTGTTTGAGAGCATTCTTTTTGCCAGCTGGACACGATAATCCATGGGATCATAGAATTTAGTCTGATATTTAATGTATTATATGCATAAAACGGTAAAAATAGACATTTTTATCTCAAAATAGTATTATTTAATAAGAAACTAGTGTCTAACTGTATCAAATTGGACAAATCAGATGTAGAAATTCTGCATGCATTGCTTGATAATTGTAGAGAATCAGATAGACAGATAGGCACGAAAATTGGAATTTCTGGCGCCGCAGTAAAAACAAGAATTGAAAAAATGATACAAAATCAGATGATTGAGAGTTTTGCACTCAAGATAGAGCCGTCTGTTTTGGGCTACAATCTTTTGTATGTTGTAGTGACTGGCCAAAACATTGATGAAATTCTGAAACAAGTCGAATTGGTTGGCGATCCATTTCTAGTAGTTCCATGTGTTGGTGGAATCACTGTTTGTGGGATTGTGGTAAAAGAAAATGTTTCACAGAAAATAGAGCTAGCAAAAAACCTGATGAAAAACGTTAGACTGTTGTCAATATTTGAGGCAGAAAATCCAGGGATTCGCTCAGATCTTACCAAGACAGACATCGATATAATTGGCCAGCTACTCAGGAATCCACGAATAAAAATAGAAGACTTGGCAAAAAAGGCAAGACTGTCTACAAAAACCATTGCCAGATCACTAAAAAAATTACAAAATGATGAGGCAATTCAGTTTACGCTAATTTATGATCCAGCAAAATTTGGCCAATACATTCCATTTGCTGTTTTGGTGTGGGTTGATGAAGATCTAAATGAGGCGGTGAAATTGCTCAGAAAAGAATTTTCAGAGTCATTTTTGCAAAAGCCGTTTTTGGCAAAAAACCAAGTCGTATTGTTTTTGCATAGCAATAATATTTTTGAGCTTGACAATATTACGCAGAGAATACGAAATGTTAAAGGCGTTGTATCAGCTGATTTGTTCATTCCAAAAAAGATCAATTTTCCGCAAAAATGGGTCACAAACGCAATCAAGGCAGCTAAAACTTCGGAAAAGCTGCACCTAGCATACCAGACAAATTAAAATTCATCTCAATTAGAGAGTCAGAGGATGCGAAAAAAGACCATATACAAAGGCAGGATTTTGGACCTAAGCATCTATGATCTGACAGTTAAGGGCCGAAAGATAAAGCGCGAAATAATTGAACATCGGGGAGCAGCTGCTATTTTGGCATTTGATGAAAAAGGTAAAGTGATTTTGGTAAAGCAACATAGATTTCCGCACGGATACGTTTTGGAGATTCCCGCAGGCACGCTAGAAAAAGGAGAAAGGCCTGTAAAGTGCGCATTTCGTGAAATTCAGGAAGAAACCGGCTACAAGGCTAGAAAAATGACGCATTTTCTTACGTACTATCCGTCTGTTGGATATAACAAAGAGGCGATTCACTGTTTTGTTGCAAAAAATCTCAAAAAAGTAAGTGGGCAAGCCTTGGATGAAGACGAGATAATGTCTGTAGTCAAAGTCGATCTGAAGAAACTCATAGGCATGATAAAGGCAGGCAAAATTATTGATTCCAAGACAATTTGTGCTGTATTGACCTATGCTGTAAAAAACAGGCTCTACTAGTAGACTGGTTTTACTAGATCTGCTACGTCTGCCCAAGACCTAGATACTCGCTCAAACATGTATATCAAATCCAGCAGATCAATTTGGAGCTGGTTTTTTTGTTCAATTGAGGAGCGAATGTCAGTGATCTTTCTCTGGAATTTTCTATGGCTAGATATTGCGTCTATTGCCAATCTTCTATTTTGGTCAATGAATGCATCAATTGATTTTTGATGAATTGACTCGATGTCTTTAGTCAGATCATAGATTTTTTTTAGATCATTTTTTGAGAGCGTTGTATTGGATAGAGAATTGGCGATTTCAACCAAAGTATCGCTTGCTGTCTCTAAAATGTTTGCGGCAATTCTGTAATCGAGAACATCAATGTTTTCTAGATGAAATGTACTAGCCAATCTCTTGTCACTAATTGTGCTTCGAATTAATCTGACAAGAAGAAAATATTGTCTGTCTACCTCATCATCTCTGTTCGATAAGGTTTGAAGATTTGATCTGTCATCCGAAATCAAAGATAGTGAAATGTCATTAAACATGCCAAGCGCAATAGAGCTGATTCGTTTTAGAATTTTTTGAGGGTTTAGTGTTGCTGTATCCAACAAAAACTGGACATTGACATTTGATGAATCTTCTTCAACAATTTCCATCCCCACCAGTCTCCTCATTGAATTTCGGATTTTTTCTCGATCTTCACCTGGAATGATGGTCTTGCCTTTGATTCGAATGATGTCATATCCTAGCAGATATGCGCCAGTAATGTTTGCAACAATGTTTTCATCCGGAGGCAATGGATACGATATGACAACTTCTTTTGATGGGCGTTCTGTTTTGTTTGTAGTAATAGAGACGGTGTTTTCGCTAGTCTCTAGTTCCACCTCATTACTCTTGTCTAGGCGATTTGCCTCAACCCATTCCTTTGGCAGAGACACTAGAATGCTGCTACCTATCTTTTGCAGGCGTCGAATGAATTTAGGCAATTTATACTCATTTAATTAATTTAAGCCATATTCTTATATTTTTATTGAAATTTAAACTCAGATCAGATGAAGGGAGTCGCATTTAGCCCTGCGCACATTACTGGATTCTTCAAGGCAGAGCTAGACCAAATGGCAAGACCTGAGGTACAGGGCTCACTTGGCGCTGGATTTTCCATACAAGAAGGTGTTACTACAACAGTTGAGGTTCAGGATTCCGAGTTTTCTGATCATGCCATAAAAGTTTCTGGGTATCAGCCAGACAACACGCAAGTCTCTGAATTTGTGATTTCTGAATTTTTGAAAAACATTGATGGTGATTATTTTCTCAAAGTACATCATGACATCAAGGTTCCAGTTGGATATGGCCTTGGATGCTCCGCGGCAGTTGCACTGTCTTTGGTTTATGCGCTAAATTCTGCATTTAGAACTAGTTACACAAAAGAGCAGCTTGGCACAATGGCGCACAATGCTGAAGTCATGTGCAGAACTGGTCTTGGCGATGTTTTGGCATCATACTATGGAGGATTTGAGATTAGAGTCAAGGGCGGGGCACCGGGAATTGGGCAGATCAAAAAGATCCCATCAGAGTCATATTCTGCCATAATGATTTGCTTTTCTCCAATTTCGACAAAGCAATTTCTCAAAGAGAGACTAGCATCAATTAACGGTCTTGGTGGGAAAATGGTAGACAAGCTGGTTCGGAGCAAAAATGTTGATCAATTCCATGACTATTCAATTGAATTTGCAAACTATGTTGATATTATTACGCCAAAAATGAAGTCAGTAATTGATGATCTAAAAAACAATGGAATAAAATGCGGTGTTGCGTTGTTTGGCGAGACTATATTCACTTTGATTCCACCACACATTGAAGACAAAGTAATTGCAATACTGGAAAAATATCAAGACGGAATCATCATAAAATCCAAAATTGATCAAGTCGGTGCAAGACTGCTAAGTTGAATCATATTCCAAAAAGCCATCCGCGGGCAAAATCGTTATACATTAGAGAGAGACTTGTTGATGCGTTTGATGCTGGATTAGTAGCAAAGGAAGGCCTCATGGCGCATGGACGTGGCGAGGCGTTTGACTATTTGATTGGTGAAAAAACCTCGAAATCCGCCAAAAAGGCAATTTTGGCTGCTGCATTTATGCTCAAATCAGCCAAAAATCCAGTCATATCAGTAAATGGCAACATTGCGGGACTTTGCCCAAAAGAGATTGTCCAGCTGGCAAAAGCAACTGGTGCAAAAATCGAAGTAAACCTGTTTTACGCAACGGAGGCAAGAAAGCAAAACGTTTTCAAGGCCTTGAAGAGAAATGGAGCCGGTAAAATCTATGGCTTGGATAAGAGAAACTCGACAAAACTCTCAGGCCTCGATAGTGCAAGAAGAATCGTGGACAAAGATGGCATCCATTCTGCAGATGTTGTTGTAGTGCCGCTAGAGGACGGCGATCGTACGTTGGCGCTAAAAAAGGCAGGAAAAAAAGTAATTACATTTGATCTAAATCCAATGTCCAGAACTGCAGAAACCGCAGACATTACCATAGTGGATAATGTAGTGCGAGCAATTGAGCAGCTGATAAAATCATGTAAGAATCCAAGGCAAAAGAAATTTGATAACAAGAAGAATCTTTCTCTGGCAATAAATGAAATCAAAAGAAATCTCACAAAGAGGACAACTCATGCATAAATCAGTCAGAGACATTCTTGATAAGAAAAGAAACGGCCAGAAAATTTCTGTCATAACTGCATATGACTATACTTTGGCATCGTTGTGTGACAAGGCTGGAATTGACATCATGCTTGTTGGGGATAGTGCTGGAATGGTCATGCTAGGATATGAGAACACAATACCGGTTACAATGGATCAGATGGTAATGTTTACAGAAGCTGTTTCACGCGCAAGACAGAATTCTTTGCTAGTAGCTGACATGCCGTTCATGTCGTATCAGGCAAGCACGTCAGATGCCATTGCAAATTCTGGCAGATTAATCAAGGCAGGAGCTGATGCAATAAAGCTAGAAGGTGGCAAAGTTGTTGCACCAACAATACAAGCAATAGTGGAAACAGGCATTCCTGTGATGGGCCACATTGGATTTCAGCCTCAAACCACTACACTTGCTCAGGGGTATAGAGTCCAGGCAAAGACAGGGGATGCTGCCATAACACTAATTGAAGATGCTAAAGCGCTGGAAAAGGCTGGCGCTTTTTCAATAGCGCTTGAAATGGTAACAACTGAAGTATCGAAAATAATTTCTGAATCGATATCGATTCCAACAATAGGGATTGGCTCTGGCAAGTCTTGTGACGGCCAAGTCCTAGTGGTTCATGATGTTTTGGGAATGTACGACAAACTCAAGCCAAAATTTGTCAAGCAGTATCTGTCATTGTCTGATCAAATAACAAAGGCGATTTCAAATTACAAGTCAGATGTGGAATCTGGCAAGTTTCCCGCCAAAGAAAACTGGTTTACCATGGACAAAACAGAGCTGGACAAGCTCATGAGAGAAGTTGGCTAAATCAAAACACCCTTCTTTAGACATTGTAGAGTCGCATGGAGCTGAGCTGTCAGGCAAGAAAATAGTTCTTTGTGTTGCAGGAAGCGTTGCTGCATACAAGGCAATTGAGCTTGCAAGATTACTGATGAGGCATGGTGCGGATGTTACTTGTGTCGCAAGCGAATCTGTGACAAAATTAATTCAGCCAGACTATTTCAAGTGGGCAACAGGAAACCAAGTCATTACAAAACTTACAGGAAAGCTGGAGCACATTTCCTTGGCAGACTACAAGACTTCTGATCTGATAATTGTCTATCCAGGTACGGCAAACACACTAGGCAAGCTAGCAAATGGAATTGATGACACTCCAATTTCCACTGTGCTAACTGTTGGATTCGGTGCAAAGATCCCCATATTGATGGCACTTGCAATGCATCAGGCAATGTATGAGAATGCAGCGGTGTTACGAAATATCGAGTTTTTGCAAGGCAAAGTAGAGTTCATTGAGCCCAACATGGTTGAGGGAAAGGCAAAGGCTGCCGAGCCTGAAGACGTGTTGGATTACGTATTGAAAAAATTTGGTCGTTCTGATGTTTTGTCAGGAAAAAGGATCTTGATTACTGCAGGACCAACTGTGGAGCCAATAGATGCTGTCAGAGTGATAACAAACCAAAGCTCTGGAAAAACTGGAGTCTTGCTTGCAAAAGAAATGATCTCAGCTGGCGCCAAAGTTACCTTGGTGTATGGCCCAGGAACAGAAGAACCGCCAAAGGGCGCCAAAATTATTCCAGTCAAAACAGTTCACCAAATGTTTGATGAAGTAAAAAAAGAAATAAAGGCAAAAAAATTCGATATTGCGATTCTATCTGCAGCACCAGCTGATTACACTACCACACCAAGCAAGACAAAGATAAAAAGCGACAAGCCGAGCTTGACGATCAAACTACAAAAGGCTCCGAAAATAATTGATCACATAAAAAAAATCCAAAAAGACATTTTCCTAGTTGGGTTCAAGGCTGAAACCAACGTGTCAAGGCAAAAACTAGTCGAGTCTGCAAGAAAAAAGATGCAAGAGTCAAGATCGGATATCATAATTGCAAACGACATTGGAGAACAATATCAGAAAAATCGCGAGCTAAACCAAGTCTTGATTGTGGATAAATCAGACAGAATTGCAGATTCTGGAAGGAAAAAGAAGGATGAGATCTCAAAATTCATCAGAAAACAGATTGAGAAAAGACTTGGCTAGGATTTTTTTCTATTTTACTGCTCATTGCAAATTGTCTGGGTTTGCTCTCGTAGGAATTGAGTTAGATAGTATGCGCCACCAGCTCCTTTGCCTGAAATGCCAGAATTTTTCCATCCAACAAAGGGTTGGGCCTGAACCATTGCACCAGTAGTAGCAGATTGAGCACGATTTGCATATGTTACGCCTGCCTCTATTTTTGAGAAAAACTCGTCAATTTCGTTTTTGTTCTGGCTGAATATTCCTGCAGTAAGGCCATATTCTGAATCGTTTGCCTGCTTTATTGCGTCATCAAATTTTTCAAATTCCTGTACGCACAAAAACGGCAAGAACAATTCCTCTTTTACCAATTTATGATTCATTGGCAAATTGCCAACTATTGTGGGCCTGACATAGTAACCGTTTTGGTATAATCCATCTTTTAGAATCTCGCCGCCAAAAATTATCTTGCCATCCCTTTTTGCAAGCTCCACTGCTTTTTCGAATTTTTTCTTGGCGGAATCATTTATGATTGGGCCCAAGTATGTGTCTTTTTCCCAGGGTAAACCAATTTTGAGATTCTGTGTTTTTGAGACTAATTTTTCCATGAATTTTGACGCAATCTGTTTTTGTACATAAACTCTAGAGCATGCACTGCATTTTTGCCCGCCATATCCGAATGCTGCACGCAAAACACCATCTGTTGCCTTGTCCAGATCTGCGGATTCTGTTACGACTACGGGATTTTTGCCGCCCATCTCTGAGATGAATGGTTTTGGAGAGTTTTTGGTAAATGTTCTAAATCCTGCTAGCCCAACTTCTTTGGAACCAGTAAATGCAATTCCCGATACATGCGGGTTTTCAACTATTGCTTGCCCGACAACACTTCCCTGACCGGTTAGAAAATTGATTGCGCCATCTGGTACCTTTTTGTAAATAGCGTCAATAAATCGAAATGCGGAAAGCGGTGTGTCGCTTGCTGGCTTTAGAACTACAGTGTTTGCAGTGATTAGAGCACCGCTACTCATTCCAATTGCAATAGCAGAGGGGAAATTGAATGGTGATATTATTCCCCAAACTCCATATGGTTTTAGGACCGACTGGGTTTTTTCGTTTTGATTTGCATTTTTTGTTGGCCTGACAAATCCTTGGTTTGATTCAAGCTGGTCTGCGTAAAATCGTAGAAAATCAATTGTTTCATCGATTTCGCCCATTGCCTCAAGCCTGGTTTTGCCATTTTCTAGACTTAGAGTAGCTGCTAGTGAGAATTTTTCTGCAGAGAATTGGTTTGCTATATCACGAAATATTTTGGCTCTATTCTGGTATGGACTGGTGCTCCATTCTGAAAATGCATTTTTGGCCGATTCAATTGCTTGATTGGTTTGCTCCTTTGATGCAAATGGGAACTTTGCTAGTATGATTCTAGTATCTGATGGTGATCTTACTTCAAATAATTTCTCCGAATGAACTTGTTTTCCATCTATGATTAATGGATAAGTTTTGCCAAATTCTGATTTTAGCGAGTCTAGGGCAGAGTCAAATTTTTTGTGAAACTCATCAGTTGTGTTGTTTTTCACTGCATTTATCCAAGTGTTCTCGTTTTCAATCAAAGGCAAATGATATACTGGATCAGTGAATAAAATGATTTAGTCGTGTTTCAATCCTTGTTATGTTGGATTAGTCTTTCAGTGGGTGTTAATGCCTTCGCTTTTCTGATTGTGGCTAACATGTTTCAATCCTTGTTATGTTGGATTAGTCTTTCAGTGGTTGCAATGTTGCTCCTCCCGTTTGAGTCACGGTGTTTCAATCCTTGTTATGTTGGATTAGTCTTTCAGTGAGTAGGAAATTCATGTTTACATTCTGGACATTTAGGTTTCAATCCTTGTTATGTTGGATTAGTCTTTCAGTGCTCTGCATGTGTGAATTTCATTACTTTGCTGACGTGTTTCAATCCTTGTTATGTTGGATTAGTATTTCAGTGTTATCAGGCATCAACACCATTCCTTAATTCTCTTGTTTCAATCCTTGTTATGTTGGATTAGTCTTTCAGTGTGAACCAAAAAACACAAACACAAATGGGTGACGGCCTGTTTCAATCCTTGTTATGTTGGATTAGTCTTTCAGTGCTTGCTCTGTTCTTCGTTGATTCCTTTTTGCAGATGTTTCAATCCTTGTTATGTTGGATTAGTCTTTCAGTGTTTTAATGAGGCGTTGTCCTGAACATAATTCTAAAGTATTTGGAAAAATCTAACAAGATTCTAGTAGACGACGATGGTTCCATAGTTTGGATTTATGCTAGTCCAAAGGCAAAGAAGAGTTGGGAAAGAGCAACTAGATTATAGTTTGAGTCTCCAAGATAATTCAGAATCATGATAAAATCTCCTTTGCGTTATCCAGGCGGAAAATCACGCGCAGTCAAGATCATATCAAAATACATTCCAAAAAATACGACTGAGATCTGCTCGCCATTTTTTGGTGGAGGATCTTTTGAATTAGCTTGTGCGCAGAACGGTATTCGGGTGTACGGTTACGACAGTTTTGCCCCACTGGTTGATTTTTGGCAGATTTTACTGTCCAGTCCCAACAAGCTTGCAAACAGTGTGGAAAAATACCATCCACTAAAAAAAGAAAAATTCTATAAGTTGCAAAAAATTCAGCTAGAATCAAAAAGTAAGCTAGAACGTGTTACGGTATTTTTTGTTCTGAACAGAACTTCGTTTTCTGGTTCCACATTATCTGGCGGAATGGCAACAGGCGGACCGCACAACAATCCAAGATTTACAAAATCATCAATTGAGAGACTACGAGAATTCAAAATCAAAAACTTGTCAGTCAAGCTGGATGATTTCAAAAAATCAATTCCCAGGCACAAAAACACGTTATTGTATTTGGATCCACCATATCTGATTCAAAGCAAATTGTATGGCAAAAAGGGTGACTTGCACAAAAACTTTGATCATATTGGTTTGGCAAAAATTCTCAAAAAACGCAATTCGTGGATTTTATCATATAATAATTCTAAAGAAATTCACGAGTTATACTCGGATTACACAGTTTTGTATCCAAACTGGAAATATGGCATGTCAAATGACAAATCATCAAGAGAAGTCTTGATTCTAAGTCATGACATCGCTAAAAAATCAAATTAAAGAAGCTCTGCTTCTGGTGCACAGTGTTTGTGAACCCAGCTTCCTGATTCGTTTTTTGCAATTTCCTTGCCTGGTGCTATTTTATCCCCACATGAAACACATGAGGTAGCAAATTTTGCTTTCATGATTTTTATATAATGCCAAGTATTATCAACAATTTCATTGATGAAACACTGAGCTAAGGTTAGCTGAAAACAACGATCCTACAATTGTGAACGTCTATTCAATAAAAGGAGAATAGCATTTTCCTGCTTCAATGACCCATGTGCGATCTCTACAGGCGTAACTTTCCGCAATTCCTGCGGTTGATTGTACGTGAAAGATCGATATTGGTCATGGCCTACAAATTGTAGTTGTCCAATTTTGTGCCCCTTCTTCTTTCTTTCAATTAATGATTTTTGGGCAGATTCTAGCTGTGTTGAGACCATCTGCAACATTTTAGCGTGGTAATTGTAGAGCCATTGCTCCTGTTGTTTTATCTCAGTTAGAAGATAGTTCATGTCGTTCCTTGAAAAGAATTCATTCTTGGTTTGTTCTACAAATTTGTTGTATATCCATCGGCATGCATCAAGGGTGTTGTTTAGCGATATCCATTGATTCGTATTAGGATATAATCGAAAATTTGTAAGTGCAAATTTGTTTCATTATTTGGATCTGGAATCATAGTTTATCATAAAACGTCTATGATCTAATGATCACACACCTAAGAGCTATAACTCATCCATCGAATAACTCATCTAGCTTTCGCTTTGATTTAATATCCACCTAACTTGACAACTTTATTGCAATTTGATGCCCTTGGACGCAGAATGCGATCCAGTTATCCAGAAATCGATCTAAAAAGGCCCCGAGAACCAATCTCGCTAATTGAAGCATTGGAGTTAGTAGGGCAATTTGCAGGAAAAGAACCTACTCCCAAGCAATACGAGGTCATTAAAAAAATCCAGCACGCAATAGAATCAGGATACAAAAAAATCCTCTTATCAGCACCTACTGGAACCGGAAAAAGCTGGATTGCAATTGCATTGGCATTATACTTTAGATCAGCTACAATTCTGACATCAACTATTTTACTGCAAGACCAGTACAGAAACGAGTTTGGGTTTTTCAACACAGTACGCGGAAAAAAGCGATTCCTATGCGAGCAGACAAACCGGATTTTTGATTGTACCAATGGTTATTGCAACGATTGTACATTCAAGCCACAGCCAGAACTGTATAATATTCTAAAGAAGGGAACCATTGCTGAGACCATAACAAGCCAGGACATGCCTAGAAAGTGTCCATACTATGACCAAATCGAAATTGGCAAAAAGGCAAGCTTTGTTGCATATTCTTACGCCTCATACCTATCGCATCTTTTGTCTGGCGAGGAAATGCCGCAAAGAAAGCTGCTAGTGTGCGATGAGGCACATGAGCTTGATGAAGAGCTGGCAAACCAGCTTGCAACCAATTTGTCTGGATTTTATGGGGAGCTTCTTGGAATCGAGATGCCAAAGTTTTCAGTAAACTCTAATCTTGATTCCATAAAACAATATGTCAATGCATTCTCTGAGGCTTTTAGAAAACGCGAATCTGTAATAAAGCAATGCGCGGAACATACGCTATTCTTGCAATCAGAAGAACACATCAAAAAGCATGTTCATTGCATGAAACATGGAATCAAACTACAATCAAGCTGCTCTGACTGCAATAAAATCCGAGAATACATCAGAACAAAAGAATTTCTAAAATGCAAGGATCATGTAGATTGCAAGTTTGACCACAGATATATCAATCACTTTGTGCTAAATGATCTCAAAAATTATACTACAAAAATGAAGATTCTGCAGAAAGGATTGGAATCAGCTGATCAGAACTACATCATTACAGATATTCAATCCAAATCGCAAGATGAAAGAAGAGGCCACAACTTTGATGAGGTTACCATAAAACCATGGCACATTCACTGGTTTATGGAAGAAATGAGTACAAGCTTTGATGTATCATTATACATGTCTGCAACCATCAACTTGGAATTATTCTGCAAAGAAACCGGATTCAAAAACGACGAAGTCTATTTCATCAATGAGGATTCCAACATTCCGCTGGAAAATCGCAAGGTAATATTTTTGAAAACAGAATATGTCGAGGCAGCCTCAGATGTCGTCCTGCCTGACAAAATCATATCACAGATTGAGGCTATTTTGAAAATTAGGGCAAATCAAAGAGGAATCATACTGCTCACTAGTTATTCACAGCTTGACTATGTTTTAGAGAAAATCTCGCCTGAGCTCAAGCCTAGGCTCTTTCCCTTGGAGCGTGGCCAAGACAAGGGAGAGGCAATAGACATTCACAAAAACACACCAAATTCAGTCTTGATTTCTCCAGGATTGGAATCCGGAGTCAATCTGCCAGATGATGACAGTAGGTTCCAGATAATTGTCAAGGCTCCCTACTATCCAACAGTTGACGATCTGAGAATGAAAAAGATCTACGATTCCGAACATGATCACAGAAGATACTATCTAAAATCTGCATTCAGATTATTACAGATGGCCGGTCGAAGCATTCGACATGTAAAAGACAGCGCAATGACCTATGTTTTAGATGCAAAGGCAGAGCGCATGATATACCATCAGAGAAATGATCTTCCAAAATGGTTCATGGATGCATGTGAAGGAATCGCAAAATAAGCTAGAGTTCTTTTTTTACCAAACAAAACAGCATTCTTCTGTCCAGGTCTTTCATGTTTAGCTTGATTCCATGTTGTACTAGAAGCTGAATTCTACTTGGTTTTTCTTCAAATCCCTTGTTTTGCATGAATTTCAAGATATTTTTGATTCCCTCTTTTGTTCCACTAAGATATCCTAGCTGCATCACATCATTGTCTAGTCTAGAGCTTTTGTTCCAGATTCCCATTGCCACAGCTTTGTTGTTTTTAGAATATGTGATGACTCGGCCAGCTTTTACCAGTTTTGATAGAGCTGGTTTTAGTAACAGCCAATTCCATGATTCTGAATATGTATTGGATTGAATCAGCTCATCGAGATTTTTTGAATTTTTAGCTAGTCTAGCAATTGTGTTTTGTTTTTTTGGTGCTAGGTTGTACAGCCACCACTTGTCCTCCAGAGCATAGCCAAGTGATTTTGCCATTTTTAATGATCTTTTGTTGTTATCAGCTATTATCATGCGCGAAAACCTCATCTTCTTTTTTCTGGCTAGCGTTTCTGCTGCAATTACGAGCCTGCTTGCATAGCCTCTTCTTCTAAAATTTGGATTAATTCTGATTCCCTCAATCCATACCTGATTCTGGGAGATTCCTGCATTGCAAATTCCTATTGCTTTGCCCTTTTCCTCTATGGTTAGCAGGTTTTTTTGCGCAAGCCACTTGTCCCAGACTCGGTCAATATAGTCACCCCAACGAAACGTATGATGACAAAAGGACAGGATTTGTTCCTTGTCGATTTTTTTGGCTTGCCTGATTTTCAATGTGTTTTGTTAGGAATGACGATTAATTTTCTTATCTGACGTTGTTAATTGAGTTTTTTACAGTATCGTGTTTTGTCTTTGATTTGATTGTTGATTTTTTGATCTCTTTGTTTTTCTTTTTAACATCCTTCTTTTTTGTCTCTTTTTTCTTTGTGTCCTTCTTTTTGGCGTCTTTCTTTTTGTCATCTGATTTTTTATCGCCAGAGTCAAGTGTCATTGATTCAAGTAATTTGATGGAAAAGCTTTTGACTTTTTTTATTGTCGCTTGATCATTGTTTATCAGATAGCCCGCATTGTCATCTACCAAAGTTACAAGCGGCACAAACGACATGATAGATTCTGCAAATGCTGACTGATTCATCAAAAATACGCATGCAAGCCCAAGAATGCTTGCAAAAATTATTGCATTCAAGCTGAGATTTGATCCTCCAAGCAATCACCGAGTTACAGAATTATCTAAAGATATGATCCGCTCACCTGTTTTGATGATGATATGGTTTAGTTGCATAAAAGCTACAAGTATGATTTCTACTAATTCGTTAAATACAAAATTAGCACGCGCTGATACGAATTGAGCATCAAAAGGGAGACGTTGCTCGTTGGAATTCTGTGCCTAGTTGCAACTATTCCCGCGTTTGCAGAATCGGACTGGCTAATAGCTCAGACCGACAAAGCGCAATACCACACGGGTGAAGATATGGAAATTTCTGGCCTCGTACTAGATGTAATCATGCCGCAGATTGCCATTCAGATCTATGATCCAGACGGTGAAATTTTGGGCGCATATGGTGTAGAATTAGAATTTGATGATGGATTTTCAAAAACAATATCGCTTGACTCGCCATTTTATGACAAGTCAGGCTTGTATGTGATTGAATTCGAATATGGTCAGGAATACGATGAGATTTTTTTTGAGGTAATTGGTACGCCGGAAGAACCAGAACCAACACCACCACCAAGCCTGGCCCCAGAGGTCTTGATGATAACTACTGACAAGCCCACATATTCGGATAACGAGTTCATAACAATTTCCGGCCTTGTTTCTGATATTGGCAACCCGACCATACTGATTGGGATTTTTGATCCAAATGATTTTCCTGCTGGGTTTTACACGCCGCCAGTGAATTCAGATCTAGAGTTTTCAGTTTCATTTTTGGCAAAAAGCGGAATCAACTTCAAAAAGACTGGGACATATTACGTTAAGGCCCACTATGGCCAATCAAAGCAGACAACCAGTTTTAGTTTTGTAGATGCACCGAATCAACCATTACCGCCAAATAATGATTCTGGCAATAATTCTCTGCCACCATCTCTACCGCCACAAATAGTACTAAACCCAACTCCACCAAAGCAAGAAGAACCAACACAAATTCCAACAGCCAAGATTCCAAAACAAGTTGAAATTCCAAACGAATCACCAAAACCTGTTATTCAAAACATTCCTCAAACTCCAAAACCAAGCCAAGAATCAGACGAGTCAACAAACACACTATCACCTCAAGACAGGGAAATTGGAGAAATACTAAACGAGATAACACTAGAATGCGACAATAGCCATTATACTGATTCCATTGTGTATGGGGAAGGAATGGGTCCTGCACTTATGAGATTGTGCAATTACAAGCAAGCAGTAGAATACTTTGATAGATCACTCATCAAGGATCCAAACAATCCAGAAATCCTCACAAACAGGGGGGCAGCGCTTGGAAAACTAGGCAAGTTCGATGCAGCATTGGAACATTATGATTTGGCATTAAAGATAGACTCTAAATACATTCCAGCACTAAACAACAAAGCAAACGTACTTGCAGAAACTGGCAAGCCAGAACAAGCGATCACATTATACAACAAGATACTTGATCAGGATCCATCATATGTAACTGCCAAGATTAACTCACAAAAGGCGCGGGAAGATCTAGTACAGTATGCAAAAATGCAAAAGACAGACTCGGTTTCTGTTAATTTGGATGATTCAATTCCAAAAATAGAATCTACCAAGATCAATCATGAAACGCAAAAACAACAAAACGTAATGGACCATATTGGTAGCTTTTTTGCAGGAATCTTTGGCTTTCTAAAATAATATTGTGCTAAAATTAGCAAGTAAGGCGATCTTGGAAATGTTTTATAGTTATTTGACGTAGTAGTGCGGATTGAAATTTTTTAGTCGAAGCAACAACAACTGTGAGTTTTGCAAGGTAAAGCTTGAGAGCTATTCTGATCTTATCAGTCATGTAAGACACGAACATCACAAAACAATAGTCAAGTGTTCTGGCTGCGGCAAGGAGTTCATTCATGAAAAAGACAGGCTATTACATGAAAGGGAAGAACGCGAACGTAAAGTAAAAAATCGTTATCGATAATTTACCAAACATCGTCCACTTCGTCCAGTTCCTTGTAATCGATTGGCTGGTCTTTTCTTATTATTTTTAGTCTAGAGATGTCTCTATCAAATAGCAAATCCGCAGTCCAGTCAAGCAAAATTCTTAATCTCTTGTTTAGCTTGGGAATCTTTCTGAGATATACCGCCCTCCAAATGCACCAAGCCAAAAACCCGTGAATGTTCAGCCCAGAAATGGAAGCAATTGCAGTTCTTTTTCCGATGATTGCCATCTGTCCCTTTGATACAAAATTAATTTTCTTTTTCTGCCTTCCATACAGTTCTGCAAAAATATTATACGCCGCAGTCTTTGCCTGGCCTTCTGCGTTTTGTGCAGTTGGCGGATAAGGCTTGCCTGTGCTGGGATCAATTGCAAGGCTACAGTCACCAATCACATAGACACCTGGAAACGCAGACACTTCCAGATTCTCATTTACAATTATTTTGCCCTTGTCAGTTTTGAACATGGAATTTTTGATGGTATCAACCGGTGTGACGCCTGCAGTCCAGATCAAAGTCTTGGTTTCGATTGCTTCCATGGTTGGCTCTTTAACCGGGTTTTTTGCAGGATCAACCGAGTCCTTTACTATTACTTCGGAACCATCAAACGTTACAACCATCGTGTTGAGCCTGATTTCAATTCCTCGCTGGATCAGCCTGTCTTTTGTAAATGATGCGAGTTTTTCAGAGAATCCAGGCAGAACAATTGGCAATGCTTCCAGTACAATTACTCGAATGTCTTTTTCAGAAATGTGCGGATAGTGCTTTTTTGCATCAAACAAAAAGTCGTGGATTTCTCCTGCAGTTTCAATTCCTGCAAATCCACCGCCAACTACTACAAATGTTAGCAGCGACTGCTTCAAAATTGGATCGGCTTCATTATCTGCCTGCTCTAGCATGTCTATGACGCGGTTTCGCAGGACAACTGCGTCGTTTAGCGTCTTCATTGTATATGCATGGTTCTCAACAGTTTGGTTGCCAAAGAAATTAGTCTGGCTTCCAAGCGCCACTACCAGATAATCATAGTCAAGTGAGGTTCCTCTTTTTTCGTTGGTTCCATAAAGCGTTATTCGCTTTCCGTATGGGTCTATGTTTTTGACCTTGCCCTCATGGAATGAGGCCTTTTTGATTATAGTTCTAATTGGTATGACGATGTGCCGAGTCTCTATCATAGCAGAGGCAACCTGCGGAAGCATTGGCGTAAACAGCAAGAAATTGTCCTCTGATACCAGATCGATTTGCACCTCAGAGTCGCGCTTGAAATATGATTCAAGCTTACTTGCACATTCTATTCCTGCAAATCCCCCACCCAATACCAGAATCCTTTTGCGAGTCACCAAACTACTCCAAAATTAGCCGATATAACGTTTGATTACCTAAATTCAGGACTATTTTTGTAAATTTTGATACCCGAGTTAAAGTAAAATATCGCAAAAATACGAACAAAAATCACATGAAAAAGGAATATGTCGTGGTAAGAATTGATGCCTCACCAGATGGCGCACCATACGTTGTGGTGTCATTGCAGGCAACAAAGGACTTTAAGGAAACTCAAGGATTTCCTCAGTCTCCATATGGCGGCGGCCCTGGCGTAATGGGCTTTACAAACATGGATGACATGATGAAATCACTAAACAAGATGCTTGGCGGTGGAGGAATGGGAATGCCGGGCGGAATGACCAGTATGAAGCTAGACATGAGGGAATACAAAGAACTTGCTCTCTCAGTTGGCGATAAGGTCTACTTGGATATTTCCAAGGCCGAAGTTTCGGGAATCTAATTATCTAGCGATTTCTGCACGTAAAACTTCGTATGCTTTTGATGCGTCTTCTTCTTGTAATACTAGTATGATGTCATCTTGCGAAAAGAAGGCATTCTGCAATTCTATTCCATTATTATGCAGGATTTCTGCTACATATGATACCGAGTCTGATTTGCTTTGTTCCTGCGGAATACGAATCTTGATTTTTGCCAATCCCGTACTAAAAAAGTTCTTGGCAGACGGGAACGACTCAAATATTTTTCTAATGTCTATTAGGTCCTCAGTCAAAACACGAAAAGAAGAATCAGCCATTCTGAAAAATTCATAATCAGAGTCATATTGCTCAAACTTGTTAAAAAGAGAGGCAGCATCTTTTTTGTCCATGTCGTTTGTAGAAAATTTGATATCCAAAATTCCATCCGTGAGCGAGAGTCTTGCATTTTTCAGAACAGACTCTGATCTGATGTCTTCTTTTTCCGCAAAAGAATCTGCATAGCGCTTTATTGCAACAACTATGGTGTTTAGATTAACTGAATTGTCCAGCTGTCGCTCAACGTCTGGCTGAATTTTTACGGCCAGCGCAGTATAGTTGATGACATCCATCTTCATGCAATCATAAATTGACCTGTTTTTGGTGATAATTTCACGCACGACTTCAGGAACAGACAGGTTTGTTGCCCTCACAAGATTATTATCTCATGTCACATATAAGAGCCTTATGTAATAAGGCATACAAAACATCTAAATATTTATATAATGTCATAGCTATTACATTTACATAGGTGTTATGACAAATGTTCTTTGATGAAGAATTTGACCGAATCTTCAAGAGAATGTCAAGATCCTTCATGGATTTTGACGATGTCTTCGAAGATGTCAAAAGAGAAGGTGGCAAAACCTATGGACCATTCTATTACGGTTATTCAATGACCGTTGGCCCAGACGGCAAACCACAGATACAGGAATACGGAAATGTCAGACCTGGTTTGCTTCCAACTGCAGAAACCAGAGAACCATTAATCGACACAATTGTTGATGAAAAAGAAAACCTGCTCAAGCTAGTTGCAGAAATGCCAGGAGTTGAGAAAAAGGACATCAAGGTTGTAGTCGAGGGAAATGTTGTAAATGTCGACGCAGAACATGGTGAGAAAAAATACCATGGTACGGTCCCAATCAAAAGAAAGGTAGACCCAGACTCTGTAAAGGCATCCTACACAAATGGAATTCTGGATGTACAGTTCAAGCTTAAAAGCGAGGACAAACCAAAAGGCAGGACCGTGGAGGTAAACTAATCCTCCTTTTTTTATGGTGATAATATGAGCGAGATTATACTAAAAATCGACGAAACAGCACAAAGACATGTTGGCAAAGGATTTGCAGTAATTGATCCTAAAATTGTCAAGGAAAACAAGTGGCAGACAGGACAAATCGTAGAAATTTCTGCAAACAAGAAATCCCATGTCAAGATTTGGCCAGGCCCATCAGAAGATTATGGTTCTGGCATAGTTCGAATTGACGGATTAACAAGGCATAACATTGGTGCAGGGATCGGAGAAAAGGCCACATTAAAAATTGTAAATGCCGTAGAGGCAGAACAAATCGTTCTATCCCCAATTGAAAAGATTTCTCTTGAAGGATTGCAAGAATACATGTCCGCATTGTATGAAGGCCATGTCTTTACAACAGGTGATACCATTATAGTGAACACGTCTTTGGGCGGTAAAACCCAACTTATTGTCACAGCCACAACCCCAACCAAACCTGTAATTGTGAGCCCAGAGACGGTGTTCAAACTTGGCTCTATGACAAAGGCTGTGGACAATTCCATTCCAAGAATTACCTATAATGATTTAGGAGGCCTCAAAAAAGAGGTTCAAAAGATCCGCGAGATGGTAGAATTGCCAATGCGCCACCCAGAACTGTTCGAAAAGCTAGGCGTAGAGGCTCCAAAAGGCGTGCTTTTGTATGGTCCTCCAGGAACTGGAAAGACCTTGCTTGCAAAGGCAGTGGCTGGTGAGACAAATTCTCACTTTACGGCGATTTCCGGTCCTGAAATCATGGGAAAACACTATGGTGAATCAGAAGAAAGGCTGCGAGAGATATTCAAGCAAGCAGAGGAAAACACACCAAGCATAGTATTCATTGATGAAATTGACTCCATTGCTCCAAAACGAGACGAGGTAACAGGTGAGCTCGAAAAAAGAATTGTGTCCCAGCTTCTAACATTAATGGATGGAATGAAGTCAAGGGGCAAAGTCGTAGTGATTGCTGCAACTAACAGACCAGACTCTATTGATCCAGCACTAAGAAGACCGGGACGATTTGACAGAGAAATCGAAATTGGAATCCCAGACCAAGAAGGAAGAATGGAAGTCTTGGAAATTCATACGCGTGGAATGCCAATAGATGAGAAAATAGATCTGAAACAGTTTGCCAGAGTAACTCATGGATTCGTAGGCGCAGACTTGGAATCGCTAACAAAAGAGGCCGCAATGCGTTCTTTGCGAAGAATTTTGCCAGAGATTGATCTACAACAAGAAAAAATTTCTGCAGAAATTTTGCAGAAAATCAAAATCAGCGAAGAGGATTTCAAAGAAGCACTAAAGGAAGTGAGGCCATCAGCATTACGCGAAGTCCTAGTGCAGGTGCCAAATGTAACCTGGGATGATGTTGGCGGATTAGAGTCATTAAAAGAAGAGCTCAAAGAAGCAATAGAATGGCCATTAAAGCACAAAGAGGCATTCCAGCATGTCAATGTTGTATCGCCAAAGGGAATCTTGTTGTATGGTCCTCCAGGAACTGGAAAAACCTTGATCGCAAAGGCACTTGCAAAAATGACCGAGTCTAATTTCATCTCAATCAAAGGACCCGAACTATTATCAAAGTGGGTAGGAGAATCAGAAAAAGGAGTACGTGAGATATTCCGCAAGGCAAGACAGGCAGCACCATGCATAATTTTCTTTGACGAAATTGACGCACTAGTTCCAAGAAGAAGCGGCGGAGACTCGTCACATGTATCAGAAAGTGTAGTCTCACAAATCCTAACTGAGATCGACGGACTAGAGGAGCTAAATGACGTTCTAATAATTGGCGCCACAAACAGGCTCGACATTGTTGATGAGGCACTACTCAGGCCGGGAAGATTCGACAGAATAATTGAGGTACCAAAACCAGACGCAAAAGGAAGAAGACACATCTTGGAAATTCACAGTAAGAAAAAGCCGCTGGACAAGGACATTGACCTATCAAAAATAGTAGAAATTACTGATGGATATAGCGGTGCAGAAATTGCAGCAATATGCAACAGAGCAGCAATCTCAGCTCTTAGGCGACACGTAAAAGGTCAGACAAAAACAGTCAAGGAGATCAAGATAACTCAGCAGGATCTACTTGATGCAGCAGCCAAGATAAAAACAAAAACATCGCTTCCTGCAATAGCCTAGGAAAATAATTTTTTTATATTTCCTACTTCAATTTTTATCCATTCACAAAACGTTTCCCACATTTGATCAGTTGTTTCTGGCCATTTGAAAAAAGTAAACATCACACCGCAAGTATTGTCCGAAAACGAAATTACTCTCATAAATGCCGCATTCATTTGATTCTCAGTCGGTCCTGCATAGATGTCAATTATTCCGGATTTTCTATCAGAATCGATTCTGACAAATACCTCGCCAAGTGGAGTAATTGCTTTTTTCTTTCCATCAATTATCAGTGTCTTTTTTACAAACCGAGTGCTCCACTTTGGCATATTCTCAAAGTTTGATAGAAAATCAAACACCACATCCTTTGGTTTTGACACAACGCATGATTCTGTAACTGATTTCAAGCTCAGTATCCACTAAAACGCGACTAGTAAAAAGAAATTATGATGACTGAGCTTAATCGATAAGTTCAGTCCAGCCCTTAACGAAGACTGAATTTTTGTATAGAGGAACTGGTTGACCTACTGTGAAGTCCATTGGTCTCATCCAGAAGATTGCCTTTGTTGGGCAAACGCCAATGCATGCTCCGTCGGAGATGCATCTTTCTGGGTAAAAGACAAATGCCTTACCTCTTTTCCAGCCTTCTACTGGTTTTACTCTGAGTACATCTGGTCCCAGTGTTGTGCAAATTTCAACGCATAGTGCGCATCCAATACACATCTGTTCACCAATGTCTGGTAAAATTGCTACTGGCATTTTAATCAAAATTCCTACCTTTTAGATCTTAATATAATTTCCCTAAAAAATTCGAATTATAACGGCGTTAGACAATTTTTAACACTGTTATAAAATTCTGATCGCAATTTTTGAATTTACACTAAATCAAGATCATCAAGCGGTATGGTTGATTTTACAGAATTGTCATGATCAACTAATACAAGGTGTAACGTGTCGTTTTGTTTTCTTACTGCAAGCAGATTCATTTTTTGAATTTCAACTACATGTCTTCCAATTCCAGGCAAAAACCATCCCTCATCTTTTTTGAATTTTGCAGTGCTGCCAATCACAACTGCAGAATCTGCTTTTTGTGCAACGCTAGCTAAAAGTATTATGATGCTGTTGATGATTCTTCCAGAATCTTTTTGGTCAATTAGCGTGGTAAAGAATCCATTTAGCGAGTCAATTAGAACAAGGTGCTGATTTTTTGAGATTTTGTCGAGTGTTTGCACTATTGTATCCCTCCAGTTCTCCTTTGGAGACAGCAATTCCAGATTTTCATTATATGGCAAAATGTTTGCAGCCAGATATCCACTGTATAGCAAATCAAAATCAAAGCATATCACTGGAACGTCCGCTAGCAAGGCAAGCTTGTGAAAAAAATAGGTCTTGGTTATTGAGTCGTCAAAAGATATTGAAGTAAGGTTTTGCTCAAAGATTGTTTTGCGAATTTTTTCCAAGTTAGCAGATCTATGTTGGTTTTTATGCAACAAGTATGCGTTCTTTTTGTGATATAATAATGAATTTAGATAAAGATCTTATCTCTAATTCTTTTGCAAAATCTGAGCGAATCTATCTTAATAATGCCTCGTCGTCTTTGATTCCACTCTCCACAATCAAAGTCATGATTGATTTTACCATGAGGTACAACGACCTTGGTCCTGACTCGCTTGATTTTGCTGCATTATTGTCACAAAAATCAAATGAATTAAGGCAAACCATTTCCAAGCTAGTAAAGTGCAAGCCAGAAGAAGTCATACTGACATCAAGCACTACCGAGGGAATCAATGCAGTCGCAAATGGAATCACATTCCCAAAAAACTCTAACATCATAATTCGCGGAACAACGCACGAACATCATTCCAATTATTACCCATGGTTGAGACTTGGGAAAAGAGTTGAGCTTCGTTCTCTAATCCATAATACCAATGGGTTCTTTGAGATTTCCGAGCTTGAAAAAAAGCTGGACCGAAACACAAAGCTTGTGTCGCTAAGCCATGGATTGTACAATACTGGCGCCATATTACCTGCACCAGAGATAGGCAAGGTCCTCAACGAAAAAGGAGTTCCATTCTTTTTGGATGCTGCACAAACAATAGGATGTGCAGGAGAGTTTGATTTTGAAAAATCTGGTGCAGACTTTGTGGCATTTAATGGCTACAAATGGCTTTGCGGGCCAATGGGAATTGGAATTTTTATCTGCAAAAAAGATTCTGCGCCAATGCTTGAGCCAATGCAGCTTGCAGGAGAGTCTGCAATGATTTATGATAATTCCAGTCTAGCATACAAGGATATTCCAGACAAGTTCCAAGGAGGATTTAGAAACTTTGCAGCAATTGTTGGATTGCAAAACTCGGTTTCATTTTTGATGGGTCTAGGAATCACAAACATCAGAGAGAAAATAATTAGCCTTGCAAATTTGCTAAGAGAAGAGATGGTAAAGATCCCAGAAATTACCTTGTATGGTCCAGAGGATGACACCAAGAGGACAAGCATCGTTTCATTTTCCCTCAACAACAAATCGCCGCAGGAAGTTGTGCAAAGATTAGAGCGTCAAAAAATAGTTCTTGCCGTGCGTGAAATCTCTGATCTCAAAATAATACGCGCCTCGCCACATTTGTTCAATTCTGAGTCAGAGATTCTAAAACTAGTTGATGCTATAAAGAGACTATAGCTTTTCTTGCTCTTCTATTACCATCATGGTAAGAGTAGATTGAACCTTGTCTATTTTGCGAATCTTGCTTGTGATTATGTTGCGCAAGTGGTCTGAATTGTCCGCCTCGATTTTGACTACAATATCATATATGCCGTAGACTCCTTGGACTTCGGACTTGATTCCCTTTTCTACCGCTAGCATTTCTTTGATTTTTGTAATGATTTCTTGGTCCGATCCCAGATCCGAGTTCAATAAAATGAATGCAATAGGCAATGTAGAATGTAGTTTGGGTGAGATCTATTTAACATCTTTGATCATTTAGAAATAAAAGTATCAACTAGATAATTTTGTGAAAGTACACGATCTCACACTAACAATATCAGAAAAAATTCCTGCCTTTCCGGGCTCTCCTGTACCTCATTTCATAGAATGGGCCTCACTTGGCAAAGATGATTACAACATAGAGATGATTTTTTTGAGTTCTCACACAGGAACTCATATCGATGCGCCATACCATTTTGTAAAGGCTGGCAAAAAAATTCACGAGTTAGACCCATCTCGATTTTTGCAAAACGCCATACTAATCAAGATAAGATCAAAGCCAAACCACATTATTACAAAATCCGATATTATGTCATTTGAGAAAAAGCATGGGAAAATCCCAGAAGGTGCAACGATTGTTTTTACCACGGGATGGAATGATAATCTGGTAAGGAAGAATTTTTTTGATCAAAATCCTGGCTTGTCAGAATCTGCTGCAAAATATCTGGTATCAAAAAAGGCAAATCTTGTAGGTATTGACTCGCCTAGCATTGATGTAGGAAATAGCACAAAGTTTGCAGCCCACCATGTTTTGCTCAGGGGAAATGTTCTGATTTTAGAGAACTTGTGCAATCTATCCAAGATAAAGACCACGCATTTCAATTTGATTGCAATGCCTCTAAAACTACACAATGCAACAGGCTCGCCAGTAAGGGCAGTTGCCTTTTAGACCACAAACTGAAATCTGCTTTTTTTGTAATTTTTATCGAGGTGTCCTATGATCGGGATTTTGTGTCCGCAAGTCTTGCATTTGTTGGATTCATCAAGATTCCATGATGTAATGTCAAATCCATATCTTCCAATTGCGACACCGTTGCATCCAGGGCAGTACGTATGTTCGTATTTGTGGCCTGGAACATTTCCCAAATACACATACTGGAGGCCTTCCTTTTTTGCAATCTCATAGTGTTTTTCAAGTGTTGCAACCGGTGTTGGCGGAAATTCCATCATTTTATAATCCGGATGGAACCGCAGAAAATGAATTGGCATTTCTGGGCCAAATTCATCATAGATAAACTTGGAAAGCTTTCTTGCATGATCTAGATTATCACCTACTTGGGGAACAATCAGATCAGTTATCTCTACATGAATTTTTGTAGTGTCACGAATTTCCAATAGAGTATCAAAGATTGGCTTTGGGTCAGGTATTCCAATTATTTTTCTTGTAAACTCGGGCTCTGCACTTCCCTTGAAATCAACTGTGATACAGTCCAAAAACTCGTTCATCATCTTAACAGACTGTGGTGTGTCATATCCATTTGAGACAAAAATGTTGAACAGTCCTTTTTTGTGAGCTTCGACTCCACAGTCGCGCGCAAATTCCATGAATATCGATGGTTGGTTGTATGTGTACGCTATTCCTTGTGAATTGTGATCTAGTGCCATTTGCACAACTTGTTGCGGCGAGAGATCAGTTCCTTCGACTTTGCGCCTTTGTGAAATATCATTATTCTGGCAAAACCTGCAAAGCCAGTTGCAGCCAGTAGTTGCTATGGAAAAGATTCTGGTTCCAGGCATGTAGTGGATTACCGGTTTTTTTTCTATAGGGTCAACGTTACCCGTGATGACCTTGCCATACACGTACAAGTCCAGCTTTCCGCCTTCGTTTCCGCGAATCCCGCAGAGGCCAATTTGCCCGTCCTTGATTTCGCAATATCTGGCACATGCAGTACACCGGACCTTGTCGCCTGGCAACTTTTCATATAGAATTGCTTCTTTGTTCAAAACCGTATAGTTACGCCATTTTGTAATATAAACAGATCTTAGTGTCTAAATATCGATAATTCACAAAAACAACAAATGAGCAAACCGGGAAATCTTTGGCGCAAAATTCACGGCAAGATAACAAAGAGGCCTACAAACTTTTCATGGCTAATCAATTCCAAGCTAGCAGGCTCTGGAATGCCAACCACCCTAGAGGAGATAAACTGGATAAAAAATCAAGGTGTAAAATCAATTGTCACCATGACAGAATATGGCCTGCCGGCAACTTGGATTGACGGAATAGAGTATCTCCATGTTCCAACAGAGGATCTTAGCGCACCAGACATTGACAAAATAGACTCTACTGTAAATTATATCGCAGAACGAATCAAAAGTGGCGAGCCGGTAATGGTTCACTGTGCTGCAGGAATCGGCAGAACCGGTACAATACTGGCATGTTATTTGATAAAATACCAAAAAATGTCCGCAAAGGAAGCAATCGCAAAAATACGCAAAGAAAGGCCTGGCTCCATCCAGTCAACATCACAAGAAACCGCAGTGTCTAGCTATGAAAAATTTCTAAAATCAAGGTAAGGAAATGCAGGAAAACATAGAGCTAGTAAAGAAATTTTATTTTCTTTTTGGAAAACAAGACAAACAATTCCTTGATCTTTGTGATGACGCCATAGAATGGACCGTCATGAAAAACATGCCAGGTGGCGGAACACATGTAGGCAAAAAGGCAGTATTTGACGGATACTTTCCAAAGTTATTTTCAAATTTTGGAGAATTTCACGTAGTTACTGATGAGTTTACAGGTATAGATAATAGAGTAATTGTGCTTGGCACATACAAACTAGTATCTAAATCAAAAAAGAAATTTGATGCACCGTTTGTCCACATTTACACAATCAAAAACAACAAGATAGTAAAATTCAGGCAATACACAGATACAGTAGAAATCAAAAATGCAATGAGTTAGTTTATTCTGGAATTGAAATTGTGTCTATTTTTCCATCCACTATTTTGACAAAGAGAAATCTGTTGTCCTTGAAGATCAGAGTGATTCCGCCTTCGGCGTCTGGCTCTTCTACTTCTAGTACTGGCTGACCCAAAAGCCCGTCGTATTTTGCCATGTTTTTTTCGGTGTTTCGTTGTTTATATTTTTAATTTATTGTTATTTCGATTTCTTTAGCGCTGTTTTTTGCATCGCCAGAATCTGTAAAATGGTGTTTTTGCCACGAAGTCCAAGCCTCTCCACCGATTTTGTGTTTGCCAGAACCAAGCTCCGATGCCTTGATTGTTATTTTTTCATCAAAGTCTAGAAATTCAGCTTTTACTTCTTCTTCTGTTAGCTTGATGAATGGCTCAAAGTTTTTTGCAACCTGCACCCAAACTCGTTTCTCCTGATGTGGATTGACAAGCTTTGGATTTCTGGTCCAGAAAAATGATGCCTTGCGATAGGTATCAATTTCTTTGAGATCTTTTTTTCTAAATCCCCCTGAGGAAATCTTGATTCCGTATTTTAGCTTAAACAGATTATCATATTTGTTGTAAGAGTCCGTCCAGTTTTTCTCATTAAATGAATCTCGCAGTCCGCCCAGAATTTTGAACGCTGCCGTAATTACGATGTCGTCGGATCTTGTGTATTCTGCCTTGTCTGCAGTCAATACTATTTCGGAGAGTGTGGTTTCGCTTCCCATGCTTGACGATGATTTATATCCACAATAAGTGGTTTTCCGATAGAATGAACGTTCAAGTAGTCAAGTCCTCCACAAAAGAGACCGAACTTATTATTCGTGATTCCGACATTGGTACTTTGTACATTGTTCAGCACGAATTACTCAAGGACTCTCAAGTTGATTTTGCAGGAGTCATACTAAGACATCCATTGACTGCTGAATACAGAATGCGCGTAAATTCATCCAAAGGCAGCTCAATCAAAGAAATTGAAAAGGCGGCAAAGTCTGCCATCGAGTCTGCCCAAGAACTAAAGCAGCTAGTTCACTCAAAAGTTAAGGGTGTCTAGATGCAATTTTGCCCCAAGTGCAACCTGCGGCTAAAAAAAGGTACATGTCAAAAGTGCAGCTATTCTGAAGCTGCAAAACAAGAAACAAAAAAATCAACTACAGATCTTGACAAGTCATTTACTGTATTTGATGAAAATGAAGGAAAAGAAACCTTACCAACAATTACAATAGAATGTGAAAAGTGTGGACATGATGAAGCTGTATGGTGGATGCTTCAGACAAGATCTGCAGATGAGCCAACAACACAATTTTACCGTTGTTCAAAATGCTCTCACACTTGGCGCAACTATGCCTAGAATAACGTTTAACTGGCAGAGGCTAGTCATTTGAATTAGCTTATGGTATTTTCAGCTAAAACTGGTGGATCAGATGAATGGAAGGCAATCTTGTCTGCAATATCAACTCTGGTTGAGGAGGCAACGTTTGAGGCAACTGCAGAAGGAATCAGCTTTCGTGGAATGGATCCGTCCCATGTTGCACTAATTGACATTTCTTGGCCAAACTCCGCATTTGAAAAATACGAGTGCGATGGCGCAATCAAGTTTGGTGTAAGAATTGACGAATTCTCAAAGCTAATCAAAAGAGCAGAAAAATCAGAATCAATTCAAATTAGTATTGCAGAAAGCATGTTGCTTATCATAATTGGCAAAAACAAACAATACAAAATGCGACTAATTGAGAGCTCTGCTACTGACACACCATTGCCAAAAATCCCATATGATACAAAGATTGGCCTTGCAAACACATTGTTTGATAAAATACTAGGCGATGTCCAAGTAGTGTCAGATTATCTCACCATGAAAACAGACGAGTCCAAATCAGAATTTTCAGGCAAAGGCGATTCTGGTGAGGTACTCATATCACTGCAAAAACAGCAAGATGAGCTCACAGAGATATCTGTAAAAGAGCAATCAACAGGCACATACAGCCTCGAATATCTCAATCCTATAGTCAAGGCAGTAGGTGCGGCAACAGGTACCATAATCTGCGAGTATTCATCTGCCAAGCCACTTCGAATAGAATTCAAGGTTGCAAACATGGGCAGAATCCACTTTTACTTGGCACCACGCGTAGAAAGTTAAAAGCATAAAAAGTCAGAGCGAGACATGAATCCAATGAGACTAGTAGTAAAGTTTGGCGGAACTTCGCTTGCTACACCAAAGCACATAAGATCAGTTGCAAAATTTATCCAAACAACTGGAAAAAAGAATCAAGTTGTAATGGTTTGCTCTGCCATCAATGACACGACAGATGAGCTACTAGAGATTTCAGAGGCCATCAGAAAAGAAAATCGCGTTCTAGCAGATTCTATTTTGGCCAAATTAACAAGACAACACAAGCAAATTGCAAAAGACACAATATCAAGCGCTGTGATTCGAAAGCATCTTTTTGAAAAGATGGATGCAGATTTAGAAGAACTCAAAGGACTCATTCATGGAATGGTCTTGCTTGGTGAGGTAACTCCGCAATCGCTAGATTACCTGATTTCATTTGGAGAAAGACTGTCAGTAGAGATAGTATCTCATGCTATTTTGGATCTAAAATCAAAATCAGTTGCGCTTACTGGCAAGGAAGTTGGAATTGTTACAGACTCTAATTTTGGCCAATCAAAGCCACTCATGGACACCACTCGGTTACGAGTCTCTACAAACTTGGAACCATTGTTGTCTAAAAAATTCATTCCAGTTATTGGCGGGTTTGCAGGCGCTGATCAGCATGGCCATGTAACTACATTTGGCAGAGGCGGTTCGGATTACACCGCAACCATAATTGCATCATGCATCAAAGCAGACGAGGTCTGGTTGATGAGTGACGTTGATGGACTGATGAGTGCAGACCCAAAAATAGTCAAAAATGCCAAGGTAATCCCAGAAGTATCATACGTAGAGGCAATGGAGATGGCACTTTTTGGTGCAAAACAGATACATCCACGCTCATTTGAGCCATTACTCTCAAAGAAAATACCGATGCGGATTAGGAGCACATTCAATGTGAATGGTTCTGGAACTCTGGTTACTGCAAATCCAGACGAAAAAACAAACAAGACAGTCAAGTGCGTTTCTGTAATTCGTCACAATGGTCTAATTGACATGAGGGGTGGAAGCATGGTTGGAGCTCCAGGAACTGCGGCTACCATATTTACAACGCTGGCAAAAGTAGGTGTGAATATAATGATGATTTCTCAAAGCCCCTCAGAATCTAGCATTTCTATTGTGGTAAAGAAAAACGACCTAGACAAAGCAGTAAACACAATGGAGATGGAGCTGCTTGGCAAGATAATAAAGAAAATTGATGTCACAACTGATGTATCCATAATAGCGCTGATTGGTTCTGGAATGCGAGGAACAGTTGGTGTTGCATCACGAGTGTTTGGTTCGGTTGCAAAAAAGAAAGCAAACGTAATGATGATTGCACAGGGATCGTCGGAGCTAAACTTGGCGTTTGTTGTCAAGGATTCAGATTGTGCGGCTGCAGTTCAAGCCCTGCACGATGAGTTCAAGCTAGCAGCTCAAAGCTAAAAACGCTTAAACATCTTTGCAGAGTCAAAACTACCAATGAACAAGTTTGTTATTTTTGCAATCATAGCTATTCCAGCACTCGCGGTTTCGTTTTTACTATCAGATCCATTTGCTGTGGCAAAGCCACAAAGCAAGGTTCACTTTACCAAGACCTTTACTTCATCCAATGATCCAGGGAGTGGAAAGTCTGGCCAGTTCGCGTTGGTGTTAGCTCCGAACAAGGACAGCCTCTATACAGGATCGCTTACCTATACTGCAAATCAACCAGTCGAGGTTCTGGTATTGCACAGCATATCAAAACAAGATGCCAAGGGCCAACCAACATGGAGTGTTGACGGCAATACCATGTATGGTCTGACCGAAATTGAGGCTAGAAATTCAGGTACATTTGATTTTACAGGTGCAGCTATCGCATTTAGAAGCAAAAACCCCTTTGTTGTGACTGCAAGCGTTGATGGATGGATACGCGGCCAACCAATCGAGATAATTGCACAGACATATGAGATCAGAGAAAAAGAAATCTCCCTGCCAGATCCGCATGTGCCAGTAACTATTCCAATGCATGACGGATTTTTTGGCAAGGGTCAGGTCAATTACATCATCACAGATGCAAGCAACAAGACTTTGGCAGATAAAATAACAGAAAAGCAAAATTGGAATGTAAAGTTCGCACCAAAGCTTAGATGGGCACCTGCCTCCTCACAAGACGTAGCATATGCATTCACAAATGGAATCAAAGGAGACGGCATCTATGGGTTCCAAGGAGAAGTTTTTGGGACTAGTCCCTCACAAAAAGAATACACACCTCTAGCAAGTCTTGTGACTGTATCGTGGAAGGCAGGCCAAAAACCACAGGTCTTGCAGTCAGCCGAGGAGATACTAAAGGCGGAAAAAGATTCTCGATTAAAACTAGTCAAGACAAATGTAACAATCAATACGCCACAAATTGTGTGGCCTGGTGGACAACTCTATTCCGTAAATAGTACCGATGCGGCCTCATTTGATAAAACGCAGGTAATTGAGATAAACAAAGACTCCAAAAAGGTCACCTTTGTTGCGCACAGGGCTTGGGGGCCAGACGGTAGAACCACCTACCACATCATCCCAGATGCAACACCAAATGGCCCAGCGGATATAATGAAAGTGCCAACATCTGCAAAACTTGCAAAAATTGCATCATCAAGCATCATATCAGAAATGTACCAATTCAAGAATGGGATAAAAGGCACAGGCCCACTTGGATTCCAGCCAAGCGTGCTCAGCTCCAAACTTGATGAAGGCTATGTTCCAATTTGCCGAGTCTCCATAATAGAATGGAAAGAAGAAAAAACAGCCGTGGTGCTTGAGACTATATCAGACATCGAATCCAAAAAGTTGGGTGGTTCCATCTTTGTTACTTTGGCCCGACCACTAAGCGAAGATCATATTGTAAATTGCCCAATTATTGAATCTCCAATAACCAACAAAGGATAAATTATCTTTTAAAAAAAATCAAAATCACTTGTCAGGAAAACTCTACATTGTGGGTGTCGGGCCAGGATCACACGATCACATGACGTTTCGCGCAAAACAGGTGATACAGGAAAGCGACACCATTGTTGGATATGATACCTATGTTGGTTTGGTAGAAGATCTAATTCAGGGAAAGGAAATTCACAGATACGCAATGACGCAAGAAGTGGAGCGGGCAAAGCAATGCATTGATCTTGCACAATCCGGTAAAATTGTGTCCTTGGTGAGTAGCGGTGATCCTGGAATTTATGGAATGGCAGGCCTAATCTATGAAACACTTGCGGAGGCGGGCTGGGATCCAAAGACAGGCCTTGAAGTAGAAGTAGTGCCAGGCATTTCTGCACTAAACTCTTGCGCATCACTGATTGGCTCGCCACTAATGACTGACTTTGCTGTAGTCTCAATGAGCGATTTATTGGTACCATGGGAGATCATAACAAAACGAGTAGAAGCAGCCGCACAAGGTGATTATGTTATTGTAATTTACAATCCATCAAGCAAAAAAAGAATCCATCAGCTACAAGACACTCGCAAGCTTTTGCTAAAGTATCGCAAGCCAAACACCCCAGTTGCAATAATCAAAGGCGCATATCGAGAATCTGAAACCATAGTGATAACAGATTTAGAAAATATGGAAAATCATGCAGACAAACTAGGCATGATCAGCACTGTGATAATTGGAAATTCTTCTACATATAATTTCAAAAATCTGATGATAAACCCGCGTGGATACACATCAAAATATAATCTGCAGACAAACTAGGCAGAACTTTTTATTGCATTTTTGGTATCGTCATCGAGGCCCAAATTGTCACGAATCGGCGCGATGATTTTTGCCAAATTATTCGCTACGGTATTCTTTAGATCTGATGGATGCAGTTTTCCAGAACTGAAATCTGATTCTAACTGTGCATAATTGGAATAAGCTACATTCCCGCCAAATTTCTCTGGTCGCTCTACTGTAATTTCAGAGAGTTCATGGAATATGATGTGCTTTGCAATTTGTAAGATAGGGTTGTTTGTCTTACCTACCTCGCACCAGCCCTTGTTGATTTTAGATTTTATTTCATCATCAGTATCATGAATGAATACGCCAGACGCTGGTTTGGATTTTGACATTTTAGTTCCAGTACCCTCTTCATCTGTTGCGATTGGCTCTGTGAGGCCTGGCAAAAGACCATGGTGTATGGCAACTGGAACCTTCCATTTCATTTTTGGAAAGATTTCTCTAACTAGCATGTGGATTTTTCGCTGATCCATTCCTGCATGGGCAATATCGACATCTATTGTATGGATGTCAATTGCCTGCATTGGTGGATACAAGAGCTTCGACAGATCTATTTTTTCCTCGCTTTCAGATCTGCCCATAATGGTCAGGGTTCGCATTGTTCTGGCAAGCGACATGTGTTTTGTGAACATGACAAAATTCTTCCAGTATTCCTTGTGGGAATCATACAGCTCGCTTCCGCGAATGATATTCACGCCAGGGCACACAAGCTTGAAGGCTTTTTCATAATAATGAGAAACTTTGGAAATTGTTTCCCAGTTCCCGCCTAGCTTATCGTTGATCAGTGTGTGCCAGTCCGCCAAAAAGACGTTGCATTCAACGCCTGCCTTTATGAAATCATTAATTTTGAAACCAGTACTGATTAAACTGCCAAGGTGCAAAAACCCAGATATTTCCAGACCAATGTAGTGTCGAGGCTTGGAATTTGTCTGAAATAGATTTGTGAGCTCTTCTTGTGTCACTATTTCTTCTGTTGGCGGCCGTAAGATCAGCTCAACTTTGCTTGTTATATCCAATGGTTCTGGGTTTTGCTTGTAATCCTATAAAGTTACGGGTCTAGATCATCAAGTGATTTTCTTGGCTTGGTGCTAAGATAAAACGAATGAGCTGAGATCAAAAATCCAACTAGAAAAATTTTTGTTGCAAAGACAAGATTCCAAGGTCTTGATTCATCCGGATATGCAATGGTCAATCTGTCAATGTCTGGTACTTTGCCATCTATGATTCCTGCAGTGATCTGTGCATTCAACACCATAAAATTGTACAATGTTTCATAAAGGCAAATTATAGAAAATCCTAAAAGCATCAGCTGTAATAGCGACATTCGCCAAGAGTACAGGCCAACAGTTTTCTTCCAGCCAATTCTTGACACACAATACCAACCAATTATGCATGCAAAGAAGAGCCACGTGATCAGCTTTGCAAAGTGTGGAAACGGAAACTCTGTTGTTACTAGAACCTCACCCATGACATATGTGCCGTTTTCACTCCATTCCTTCAACATTGCCCAAGTTGAATACACAGTGATTGAGACCATCATGAATGCACAGACGTAGAAAATGTACAAGTATACTTTGTACGCGCGTTCTGTTTCCTGCAAGTGATGCACTTTCATGTAATGTTCGGCGTTTGTACTGTAGATATAAAAATTATCCAAGATTTGATGAGGTTTATTACTCTAAATCAGAATGACAAATCATGAAGGTTCCAGTCAACTCACCTTTGGTTGGAAAAGAAGAGATTGCCGAAGTAAATGCTGTTTTACGTGCAGGTGCACTGACCTCAGCTGCAAACCTTGGTGGAAAAAACGTACAAGAATTTGAAAAGATGGTTTGTGCCTTTGTCAGATCAAAATATTCAGTTGCGGTAAATTCCGGAACTGCGGCGCTACAGGCAGCACTATATGCACTTGATATCAAGTCAGGCGATGAGGTGTTATTGCCATCATTTACTTTTGTTGCCACGGCAAACTCCGTTGTGTCCGTTGGCGCAAAGCCAGTCTTTGTTGATATTAGAAAAGACAATTACACCATGGATCCAGATGATTTAAGGAAAAAAATTACAAAAAAAACTAGAGCAATTATCCCAGTTCATCTGTATGGCAATGTTGCATATATCGATGAGATCTCAGAGATCGCAAAAAAGCATGGCCTATCCATAATAGAAGACGCGGCACAGTCAATGGGCTCTACCTACAAAGGAAAGCAGACAGGAAACTTTGCAGAACTTGGATGTTTTAGTTTGTATGCGGCAAAGGTCATGACATCTGGCGAGGGCGGTGTAATTGTTACCTCAAATAAAAAACTGCATGAAAAATTGCTAATGATTCGAAATCATGGAATGGTTCATGGATATGACACTAGAATCTTGGGCCTAAATCTGAGATTGCCTGAGATTAATGCAGCAATTGCCAAAGTCCAAATGAAAAAGCTCCCTGGCTTTTTGCAAAAGAGGCAAAGAAATGCAAAAATCCTAACAGAGTTGCTATCAGGTGCAAATGTCATTTTACCCACAGCAAGAAAGCATGAAAAGGTGAACTGGTATCTTTACACAATAGCAAGCAAAATTCGAGACAAGATATCCAAAGAACTCAACGGCCAGAACATTGGTGCAACCATATACTATGACACACCGGTGCACAAAACTCCTTACTATAACCAGAAAACCAAGCTCCAGAATACAGAATGGGCTGCAAGGAATGTTCTATCGCTTCCAGTGCAGCCCCTAGTAACCCAGACCCAGCTAGAAATCACTGCAAAAATAATCAAAAGACTAGCATGAATTTTGGAGAGATTGCAGGGGAAATCTGCAAAAAAATTCTTCCAATTACTGAAGAGACATTCACAGGCAATGAATCGTCTAGTATTGCAATTTGTACTCTGTCCAGCATTGATCTGCTAAAAGAGATCTCTGGTTCTGATGTAATGAAAAAAATTGTAATTGTTGGAAGGTTACTATCAGAGAACAAGGGAATTGATACTCTGATAAGATATGTGAATCAGAATCCAGATCTGAGTACAATCATAGTATGTGGGAAAGAAGTTTCTGGTCACAGAACTGGCCATGCTTTGCTTTGTTTGCACAGGTTTGGCACAGACAAAGATAATCGAATCATAAACTCAATCAGCCCCGATCCAGTTTTGTCCGTATCAAAAAAAGAAATAGAGCAATTCCAAAACCAGATAAAGCTAATCGATAAGATTGGAGAAACTAGCATCCAAGAAATTATATCATTGATTCAGTAGCCGTTTTTTTGTCTGTCTCGGTTTATCTCGTTTTTTCTTTTGTATTCTGCCAAGATATCATCAGGTGTCAGGTTTAGCTCAAGCGATGCCTGTACAACAAAATGCCAAATGTCGGCAAGCTCTTCTTTTGCTTCTTCCACATCAAATGGGATTGGCTTTTTCCACCACTTCCAGTTTGTCGTTCTTTGTAATTCAACTGCCTCGTGCATTATGGCAGTAGATAGTGCAGAGATTCTCCCCTCCACGTCTTTTGGGTATCTATCTAGATTCATCATGTTTGCAAGGCCTTTTTGCATTGAAAATATTTCATCTAGTCTGTCCATGAAAACCCCTGTAAAATCTTCTAGATAACCTTTCAGAAATCAATCATTGATTGGTATTTTCTGATCCTGTTTTGGATCTTTGCCTTGTTTGTAGATAATAATCCGTCTAATCCATATTTTTCAACAGCAAATGATCCCAAGACATTCCCATAGACCACTGCCTTCTTGATTTCAGACAAACCAGTGGTGTTTTTGTTTGCCAGATATCCAATCATTGCGCCAGCAAACGAGTCGCCTGCACCAGTTGGGTCTACTATATCTTCCAGAGAAAATGCAACAGACGGAAAGATAACATCCTCAAAGAAAAGAAGCGAACCGTGTTCTCCTTTTTTGATTATTACGTACTTTGCCCCCCAGTCCATCATTTTCTTCGCGCATTTTATGAGATTGTGTTCTTTTGTGAGCAGTTTTGCCTCCTCATCATTAATTACTACTGCATCGACTGAGCTAATCATTTTGATTACGGATTTACGCTTTGTGTTAATCCAAAATTCAATTGTATCACACATCGAAAATTTCACATTGTCAAATTCTTTGATCAGTGAAGAATTTTGTTCAGGATCATTATTTGCCAGATACACAAATTGAGATTTTCTATATTTTTCAGGCACCGTAGGCTTGAATGAACCAAGAACATTCAGCTCTGTTTTATTGGTGGTTCTAGTGGAAAGTGTTCTGTCATAGCTTCCATCATATCGAAATGTCTTGCCTTTTTCTACCGACAAGCCTGACAAATCGAGGTATTTTTTCAAAATAGAGTGATATTTTTTTGGAAAATCAGAGCCAACTACCGCAATTAGGCCAGTGTCCACAAAAAAACTAGCAGCAATTCCTGCAAATGTAGCGGCACCGCCCAATACATCTTTGAGAACTTTGTTCGGAGTCCTAATAGTATCAAGCGCTGTTGAGCCAAAAACTGTAAGCATTACTTGCGGATTATGCGTCTTGTATAAATTCTCTAGTCTGCTCGTATGTCGGGTAATACGTAAATGGCACATCTATTGATGCAAACAATAGCTGGTATTTTGTAACGCCAGAAATCTTTACTTCTGGATTTTCCGACTCGGATGTTTGGTCCCTAAGCCATGTACCACTGGTAGTTGCCTTGCCAAGCGCTGGAAGAGTAAATGGATCCAGTTCTCCGCCTCCAATTGTTTTATCATTTGCAATTATTGTGAATTCAGTTTTTCCCGCGCTCAGAACCAATAAGGACGGGTTGTCAAATTCAAGCTCCAAATTATACAGCGATCCTCTGTCTGATTTTTCAAGCAGCTTGCTTTGTGTTATTTTTGCATTGATTTGTGATGCAGACGCGTATTGTGTATAGCCAAATATCATTAGGCTCACTACAACTATGATCGCAGCAGCTGCCTTTTTGCCCATGCCTGATGATCAAAAATCATCTTTTGTGCAAACGAGGCAAAAAGAATGCCACTTTATGTGTAAAAGTTTTGATCCGTTCTTTAAGCTACTTTAAGCTAGTAAGATAAATGAAAATCTACTCAATTTACTCTAAATGGCAAAGATAAGATTGAGGTTTGGCGCAAGCGAAGTAGAAATAGATTCGCGTGACTTTTACATTGACAACGACACTGCAGCCCAAGTTATTGCAGACTTGGCATTACGATTGCAGGAGAATTCCGCCAAAATAATAACCGAAGATTCAGCACTTCAAACACCAGACATTGCGGAGACATATCAAGCAAATCTGGATTATCTGAAAATGCTTCGAGACGCCGAAGTACACGAACCGGAGTTCAGCCCAGCAAGTCCAATTACGCCTGATGAGCTTCCAAGCAAGATTGAAGACCTAGAAAATGATGGATTCTTCTCCAAGCCACGAACAGTTTCAGAAACCGTAGAACAGTTACTTCAACATGGATGGATTGCAAGCCCGCTTGCCGTATCAAAGATACTTGTAAAGATGGCATTTCACAAAGAACTCTCAAAGAGCTCAGAAGAAAGAAAAATCTTTTACTATAAGGAAACTCCACTGCTTAACTAATTTTATACTCACAAATATCACATTTATCAAAAACAGTTCCGTCTAGATGATCAAAGTGAGTGTTGCACTTGTGACAGGTATGATGCATATCAAAATAACCATCTAATTCTGTTTTGCCCACTTGAAACGATTCAAGATCTGAACTTTTGCATTTTATACAATGACATCCGCAATCGCACTTCATAATTTTCTGTATAACGATTTGTGTTAATAATTCTGACTGGAACTCATGTTATTATACCAAAAAATACAACTGTACTCATTGGGAAAAAAGCGGACAATACCAATTGAGATTGATGATCATTACAAGTTATTTGGAAAAGAGCCATGGGAAGTAGACTATGGTGAAAAGTGTCCTGTGTGCAATGTAAGAATTGACGAATACGGATTTTGCTCTTGCGGTTCTAGCGGAGATTGATCCTATTAGCATAGATTGCAACAACCATTGCTGCACTCAAAACCAAAATTACTGCTAGGGGGAACTCTGGCACAACTGAAATGCCTACAATTTCGACCTTGCCTGTCTCATTTGGTTTTATGTGAAGCCAAACTTTGTTTTCTGCGCCCATTTGTTCTTGTTTTGGTAAAGGCTCACCATTTAGAAGTACTTCATATGGATTCCACAAAAGTTCACGTGGGATTACCAATGTGACGTATTTGTTTGATTCACTTACCTCAAAACTGATTGTCTTTTTTGGTTGAGCTAGCTCAAATGAGGAAATCTCTGTTAGTGTTAGTATTTTGACATCAAATTTTTTGTCTTCCCACTGGATTTGTTTTGTTATGATTGTTGGGCTCAGCTCATATTCTAACATGACTTGGCAACCATGACACCTAAAGCCCTCTTGATCTTTTAGATCAACTAGATTTCCATTCACATAGAATAATCTTACATTGTCAGGCAAGTAAAACGAGCTGTCTGCCAAATACACATAATTCCATGTCCACAGTCCGTCCTTTTTCTTTACCATTCCTTCAACATCATACTCCAAAATGATGTCTTCTTTTGTTGGAAAAAGAACAATTCCTGGCTTTGCGCCACCAGCCTCTGCGTATTCTGGCTCACCTCCTTCATCATCAATTATGGTAAAATTAGTAAACTCGCTTGAGAGAAACTCGACTTGTTGTGTGTTTCTGCTTTTTTCAATTTCATGAGTTACATGTACATTACCATTTTCTGAAATTTTGATCTGTAGTTCTTGTACTGCTGGATCGCCAAACTTGATTTCCTGTGCAAATGCTGCAGATAAAAAAAGCGTAGCGATTAGTACGCCAAGAATGACCTTCATGCCTATTCAGATATCATAACTTTGGTCATTCTTACTTCTTGAAGAGGGCAATCGTTTCTGTCTCTTTGCTGGCTAACTATTTGGTCTGCAGCTTCCATCCCCTCCAAGACTTCGCCAAATACGGTGTATTGCCTATCCAAAAATGTGCTATCAGATGTAACTACAAAGAATTGTGAGCCTGCGCTGTTTGGATCCATTGCGCGTGCCATAGATACGATTCCCCGTAGATGTGAGCGTGTGCTGAATTCTGCCTTTATAGTATATCCTGGACCTCCCATTCCCCACTTGCTTTTGTCTGTGGTTTTGGTATTTGGGTCCCCCCCCTGAATCATAAAGCCAGGAATTACCCGGTGGAATAAAGTTCCATCATAGAATCCAGATTGTGCTAGCTTGACAAAGTTTCGTACGTGTTCTGGAGCCAGTTCTGGCAACAATTTAAATACAATTTTTCCAAAGTTAGTTTCAATTGTTGCCTTGGTCAATTATACCACAACTCGTTTTTGAGCATAAGAGTCTTGCTATTGAATTATTTTGAAAGTGCATTGTAAGAATTACAAATTTTTGTTTTATTTTTATTGTTCGATTCAAAAATCGTTTTGAAAACTTTTTGGGGATCCGTAAGACTATGCATATTATAATAATTTTTTGCAGATCAGATAGAACCACGATTTTTTCTAAAAAAAAGTTATAGTCTTATATAGATCGAGAAAAATTACAGTTTGTGAATCGCACAAACCAAAGCACCGTTATCAAACAAGCAATCAATACTTATCTTGAAAAGGGGCTGACAGACAAACAGGATATTTACAGCAAAGTTGTTGAGGAGTTAGGCGTTCCAAGACCAACAGTTCGAAGAGTTGCGCGCGATCTCAGAAATGAATTGCTGACAAAGATAAAGATTTTACAGTCCGAAGTCCCACAAGAAATTTCCATTCAAGAAAAAGACGAATAAACTTCGTTTATCTTTTCTTTTATTCTGTGATATTCAACATTAACGTTATATTCGACTTTTCTTGCCTAAAAACATGGGTTATCTGCGAAACCATTTAGCAACAGTAGTTGTTGCTTGTTTTGCTATATTTCTGACAGGAATGTACTTTTACATGCCTGCAGCACTGAGCCAATTACTTTTAGTCTCTACAATCGTGACTTGGTTTTTGGTCTTTATTTGCTGGATCGCACAAAAAAGTGCTGATTATGTAACAAGATACAGCTCTCATGATCACACTCACGTACATGCTGAAAAAAAAAGCTCGACTAAATTAGTAACAAACGTTTCAGTAGAAGAACTAAACAAATTCCGTGAATCGTTCACTGCTGAACTAAACGAGTTAAAAGGTGAAGTAAAGCTCAAAGACAATGAAATAAGCAGAATGCGACAAGAAATTGCTAATTTAGAGACACTTGTCCAAATTGAAGCTCTAAAGGCAGAGCTTGCAAACCTTAAAGCAGTTGCTGCAAAACGAAAGTAGATTATTTACAGTGATCGCAAGCACGCGTCATGCGATGGTTTTTCTTGCATCCAGGACAGCTTATTGCGCCGCCAAAATGACACTTGCAGACACAACCATCATTCATCTCACTTTCCAAGATGAATCATTAATACGTCATCTTAATATTTGACTTTTGCAAAAAACCAGCTAATGCTTCTCAAAGCCGTCATTGCGACACTTGCATTTGCACTTGTATTTACTACGATAAATTCGGCATTTGCTGAGACGAGCACGACACCAATCAACTCATCAATTGGAATTGAGAAAACAGTAGTTCCGTTTTCTGCTCCAAAAAACAACAAGCTTCCTTGGGGTTTTGTTGAGGGCAAAATTGCAAATCCAGTCGAGGGCCATCCAGTAATAATTCAAATATTCAAAAATGGTGATCCAGTCCACTTTGCACAAACTGATGTAAAAGAGGATGGCAGCTATGAATACAAATTCAGAGTTCGGGATGCAACCGGTGGCAAAGTAACTAAAATCTTTGACGGCGAATATACAGTCAAAATATTCAAGGTAGTTTATCTACCGAGCACTTCTACTTTGGTCTAGAAGCCAGAAGCAGAGTTTCATCAACTAGTTCTTGTAGTCTGGCTTTGCTGTTTTCGTCTATGGTGTTGTCTTTGATTTGATCTACAGTCATGAACGCTGCCTTTGGGTTTGTTATCACTCGAAAATAGCTCATCAGCTGTGTCAGTAGAGTTTGCACATCTATAAAGCCAATCTGCCCTGATGCCAAAATAGCAAGACCTGCGGTTTTTCCTGCAGTGTTTTTATAGTTTACATATTCAAAGAGGTTCTTTAATGCAGAACTGAAAAACGAATTGTAAATTGGCGTTCCAACAAGCCAAACATCTGCATCCATGATGTCTTTTGCTGCCTGTGATGTGCTTTGAGAATAGTTTTCATTCGGTCCCCGATAGTAATCAATTCCTCCATCGGATAGGTTGATGAATTTTGTATCTGCATTTTTTGATTTGGCGTAATCGTAAACAAATTGCATCATTATCTGAGTGTTGGCAGTTTTTCTTGGACTGCCGGAAATCACTATTACCTTCATCAAATTTTTTGTCAAGATGAATCTATTTAAAATAAGAGGACGGGCTTGGAGG
>JBQTIZ010000004.1:0-13999 GCA_052387615.1 Candidatus Nitrosotenuis sp.
GAGATGACCACCTATTGTGTTTTAAAATTCGATGGAAAAAAGAAACTGCTTCGCGAAGATAGATTCCTTGCAGATAGAGCAGTAGTTGACGCCTACTTTATGGATGGCACTCCAGAGCAAATTGTCAAAAATTCAGTATGTGACGCGTGCGCACAAGCAACTGAGGGGTACGACTCCAAGCTTGGCAACGAATTCACAAGAACAATGTGCAAACAAGCCTTTGAAGTATTATACGATGCGATAATGAACGACAAGCCAGAAAACTATCCATACGGTTCAATGCTATCTGGAATCGGATTTGGCAACTGTTCCACAACACTAGGTCATGCATTATCCTATGTCTTCTCAAATGAGGGAGTAGCGCATGGATACTCGTTATCATCATGCACAACAGTTGCACACAAATTCAACAAGTCAATTTTCTATAAACAATTCAAAGAAGTGATTGAAAAGCTAAAATTCGATAGAATGACGCTCAAAGCTCCACTAGACCAAGCAGCAGATGTAGTAATGACTGACAAGGGTCATCTAGACCCAAACCCATTGCCAGTAACAAAACAAGATGTCATCGTATGTCTACAAGACATTGTAGATGGCAAACTGTAAAAATTTTCATTTTCTCTTTTTAATTTGATACACGAAATTCGCCAATTTTACTAAACTTAAATACCGCAGATTCGATCACAAAAAAAGATGCTAAAGTTTGGAATTCAAAACGGCCTAAACGTTGCACGAGCTGGATTCTCAGAAGACCAGATTTTGACTGCCTGCCTTTTGGCAGACAGAGTTGGATACGATTCTATTTGGTACATGGACCACTCTAATGTCCCACAATGGACAAAGGCAACAGTGCTTGACCCATGGGTTATGCTATCTGCAATTGCAGCAACAACACAAAACGTAGAGCTTGGAACATGTGTTACTGATGCAATTCGTCGCCATCCATCAAACATTGCACTAGCAGCAATAACACTAGATAGAATTTCAAAGGGAAGAGGAACGCTTGGAATTGGTGCAGGCGAGGCACAAAACCTCAAAGAATTCAACATTGCATTTGAAAACCCAGTCTCTAAATGGGAAGAGCAGCTACAAGTGATCAAATTGTTATACCAATCATCGCCTGATCATACAGTCAGCTTCAAGGGGAAATATTACGAATTAACAGATGCGTGTCTTCAAGCAAAGCCAATTAGAAAACCGCATCCACCAACATACATGGCGGCAGGAGGCCAGAGAACCCTGCAAATGACGGGAAAATATGGTGACGGATGGTTACCAATTGGATATACTCCAGAATTATTTGAAGATCATGCAGCAACAATCAAAAAGTCAATGAAGGAAAACAACCGTACCAAAGAAGAGCAAGAAAATTTCCAGTACGCACTAGATATTGACGTATACTTTTCAGAAGACGCAGAAGAATCATGGGCAAAGATGAAAGAAGCAGTCAAAGTATCGCTATTCAAGCCAGAGGTATTGCGTGTGCACAAGCTAAAAGAAATTGAGGGATTTGATTTTAAGAAATATTTCACAGAATACTCCATGTCAAACCAAGACTGGATAGTAAAGATGCGAGAGGGTGCAACTACAATTCCAGATAAAATCGCAAGATCATCGGTTGCAGTTGGAACGCCAGAGGATGTCATTCCAGTATTTGAGAGATTCATGAAGGCAGGTGTTAATCACTTTGTGATCCGATTCTGGGGTTCAAACTATTTTGGATCTATTGACAAGTTTGCGTCCAAAGTAATGCCACATCTAAAAGGCAACACTCGGTAGTTTTTTAGAAAAATCACACTTATGGCAACACTGGAAGAGTGTGAAGCCTATGCCCGAGGCAAAAATGTAGACATTCCATTTTGTATGGGCGTAGTCTTTAGACTAAAGTCAATTGGCATATCTCATGAGCAAATTCTCTGCTCCGCTATCATATCTCAAACCAAGGCTAGCTTTGATGAGATTTTTGAGAGGTTTGGACGCGAGATTGCAGTAATGTCAACCTCAATAGCCAAGGACCATACCCTGCCAAGAAAACACCGAGAGGAAGCATATGTTGAACAATTACGGCAAGCACCATGGGAATCAGTACTGATAAAGCTCTGTGAGATTTCTGCAAACCTCAAAGTCATCAAAGAGTCAGAATTATCCAAGACAAAACGCAGTAAATTGCTCAAACAAAATATTCACTATCTCAACGTTCTCAAAAAAAACATTGCAGAAAATCGTGATAAGATGCTTGGACTAGACAGATTATTAGAAGGTGCTAATGAGACCATCACACACTTTGGACATCGTCCGATCAAATTCGAGTGAATTCAAAAGTGCAAGCTTTTCAATCAGATTTTCTTTGCAGTCTTAGCTTAAATTCCGAAGCAAGTCAACCCAATTCATGAAGGGCGATATTCTACTACAAAATGTTCAAGTCATGGGATTCGTTCCAGCCACAGCTGGCAAAAATGTCAAAGATGACAAAAAAAAGATCAAAGAAGCGATAGAGACGAAGCTCGGTAAAAACATTGAAAACGTCAAAAAGCGGTGTGATGGAAAACCACTTTGGGTAAATGTTGTATTTTACTTACAAAAGAATTCCACACATGCAAAAAAAGACTTAGATTCACTATCCAATGTTTTGCTTGCAGTGCTATCAAGTGAAATGTCTTCAGGTAAGAAAGCAGAGAAAGGCCTCAATATCATAAAAGACGATTCTGTAGTATACAAGATAGTCTTTGAGAAAAAAATCATAGAATCTGAAAAAGAAGAAGGTCTTGTCTTTTCAATATACGAGTGGGCATATTCCTAATGCCACTGATAATTCATACGTAATCGTTTTATTTGAAAAACCTTATTTCTCAAGTATTAGGGCACATGGACCCTAAGCCATACCTGTACCAGTACTTGGGGTAAATCTCCCCAAGTATCAATGGTGTAGTGTAATTTAATTACGAATTATTTCACGACATATTTGTGCAATTACTAGGCAGACTAGAGATAAAATCGCAGCAAAAAATAGCCGAATTTCTAAACTCAGAGCATGTTGGCAGAATTGCCTCGCTTGACAGTGACGGCTTCCCACAAATCATACCGATGAATTTTGCCTTTGTGAATGGTGTAATCTATATGCACTCTCATACAAGGGGAGAAAAGCTGGACAACATCAAGGCTAACGCAAAGGTAGGCTTTGAGGTAGACAGAGAGGTAGAATTTTTACCATCATATTTTACATCGCCTACTGATGCAGCACAAGCAGATACACTCTACATCAGCGTTGTGATCAAAGGAAATGGAGTTATAATAAATGATAGGCAAGAAAAAGCACTTGCATTAAATACTCTAATGGAAAAATATCAGCCAGAAGGCGGATATGAAAAACTTGCTCCAGAAATGGAGGTAATTGACGAGGTTGCAATAATCAAAGTCATACCAAAAACAATGCGAGGGAAATACAAGTTAGGCCAGCACATGAACAAAACCGAACGCACTAGTTTAGCAAAAAAAATACTAGAAAAAAACAGTGCCACCGCAAGACAAACGCTACGAACAATGGGCTTTGATATAGTTAAAAACGATGTCAAGTTGGTTGAGGATCCTGTATGGTGAGCTTAGCTGCTCAGCGTTCCAAACATGTTTATTCGATACGGCATTTCTTTTTTGATCAGATAAAAATTCTGATCCTCCAAGAACACACTCTGCTTGTTATTTGTATCATCCAAAATTGATTCATCGAGCGTTGCACGTATTACAAATTCGCCAACAGTGTCTGATACAAACTTCAAAGTGACATTCCTATCCTCAATTTCTACACCAGTTCCAGAGATTGAAACACCAGAGTTATCAAGTAATAATCTAGAATCCAATACTTGGAATTGCTCAAGATTTGTTCCTTTGATTGGGACTAGATTTAGTGCAAGATTTGCTTTTTTTGCCACACCTGAAATTCCAAGATATGCATCCCCGCCTAGATAGAGTGAGAATTCTTTGTTTTCAAGCTCACTTAGGCGTGATTTAGGCTCATTTTCTGCTCTAACTGATTTGAACACTTGTTTTTGTAATGGCATTAAAACGGTATTTTGTAGTGAGACCTCAGCTAGTTCTTTGGGCTCGGCAATCATTGTTTTCTTTGTTTCAGTGTAATCAATTGTTACTGTATATGGTTTTAGTACAGGGTAGAACTTTTCTTGTAGATCGAAAATCAGAAACGCTGCAACCACGACAAACACAATGCATGATAGCCCTATCAAATGCGTATTAAACGAGCCTTGCAACCAATGCTCGATTTTGAAATTTTGCTTAAAAGCAAGACGTACGAATTATCAGTAGGCTAAGTATACGATTGTACAATCACCATCCTTTAAATTTGAATTATTATGATCGCATCTATTGCAAGTGCATACATCATTTCAATTATCATCAGAATATACCCCAACAGGAGATCAACCACAAGCAATTGAGAAGCTAGTACAGGGTGTTTTAAAAAATAAAGCCCAGACGTTGCTTGGGGTAACTGGTTCCGGCAAGACATTCACAGTAGCAAATGTAATTGCAAAAACAGGCAAAAATACCCTAGTCATATCACACAATAAAACCCTAGCAGCACAACTATATTCAGAGCTAAAACAGTTTTTCCCAAAAAACAATGTAGGGTATTTTGTATCATATTATGACTATTACCAACCTGAAAGCTACATTGTGCAGACTGACACTTATATCGAAAAAGATACTCAAATCAATGAAAAAATTGAAAAAATGAGACTGGAGGCAACGGCCATGTTGTTATCTGGTGAACCAACAATCATAGTGGCTACAGTATCATGCATCTATTCTCTGGGCTCACCAAAGGATTGGGAAGAGATGGCGACTACCATAAAGACAGGTGTGCAGCAAAGCAGGACCGAAATCATCAAGCGGTTTGTCAATGCACGATATGAGCGCAATGATGTAACAATAGAACCAGGCACGTTTAGAATCAAAGGCGACACCATAGACATAATTCCTGCCTATTCTCAGGATATAATCAGAATTTCTCTATTCGGTGATGAGATAGAAAAAATCGCTGTCCTAGACAACATATCCCTAAAAGAAAAGCGCAAAATAAGATCGATCAAGATATTTCCTGCAAAGCATTATTTGATTGCAGACGACGTCAGGGGACGTGCAGTAAAATCAATTCGGGACGAGCTCAAATTGCGCCTACCTGAGCTAAATGAATTAGAGCGACAGCGACTCGAGATGAGAACCAAGTTTGATCTAGAAATGATAGAAGAGCTTGGCTATTGTTCTGGCATAGAAAATTACTCTCGACATTTTGATGGTAGAAGGCCAGGCGAGCAGGCATTTTGTCTGTTAGACTTTTTTGGCGATGACTATCTTCTAGTAATTGATGAGTCACATGTCACCATTCCACAGTTACATGGAATGTATGGCGGAGATTACACCAGAAAAAAATCCCTAATAGAGTACGGATTCAGATTACCTAGTGCATTTGATAATCGTCCACTAAAGTTTGAGGAATTTGAAAAATATATCAAAAATACAATCTTTGTTTCTGCCACCCCCTCAAATTATGAAAAAGAATTGTCATACCAAATTGCAGAGCAGCTGGTGCGACCAACTGGTCTTGCGGATCCTCAAGTAGAGATCAGGTCAACAAAAGGCCAGATGGACGATCTAATATCAGAGATAAAAAAGAAAACTGCGCAAAATCAGCGAGTTCTAGTTACCACGTTAACAAAGAGAATGGCAGAAGACTTGGCAGAATACCTATCAAAAAAAGAGATCAGGGTACGATACTTACATGCAGAAATTGAAGGACTGCAAAGAACTGAGCTAATCCGTCAGCTAAGGCTTGGCGATTTTGATGTCCTAGTTGGAATAAATCTACTTCGTGAGGGACTAGATATCCCCGAGGTAGCCTTGGTTGCAATACTTGATGCTGACAAAGAAGGCTTTTTGCGCAACTATACTAGCTTGATTCAGAGCTTTGGTCGAGCCGCAAGAAATGTGGACGGTGCAGTCATACTATATGCAGATACCACAACAAAGTCAATGAGACAAGCAATTGAGGAGACCAATCGTAGACGTGCAAAACAGCTAGAATACAACACTATTCATAACATCATGCCACGAACCATCATTAAATCAATTCCAGAGCAAGTAACAACACTTGACGATCTCAAAAACAAAACACAGCATGATTTGGGCCGTGAAATAATAGAAGCAGAAACACAAATGAAAAAATATGCAGAGGAGTTGGACTTTGAAAACGCAATTTCTTGTAGAGACAGATTGAGACGAATTCAAATAGAATTAGAAAAGAAATGTGCACGATAATATACAGAAATTGAATATTTCAAAAATGCGTGTGATTTATGGCATAGCATAAAATAATTAAATTCTAAATTATGCATCTAACCCATGTCAGTGAATGGATTGGTCAATGGCGGTATGGTTCTACTGAATTTTACTGGGGCACCAGTATCTAAGATTAGCTCTGAGTAGATTTTTTCTGATGCACTTGGTCTGTCTGCACTGGAAAATACAAGCACTAGGTTCGCATGCTCACCTGGATCAACTACTTCGTTTGTGTTCTTTTGGACGGACCAATAAACTACTGCTTGAGTAGTTGTTGGTGCTGTTCCTACTGCACCAACTGGATTGGAGCTAATACAAGTTGAAGTTACCGCGGCTGCCAATGCAGCAGCCATGCTAGTGTATATCGTACTAGTTAGCACACATGATTTCTTCAATATGTTGTCATATTGAATGGAACCTGTGTTGAGCCTAACAGTAGCCAGTGTTGCATTAAGGTTTACACCTGTTCCACCAGATACAATCTTGATTGGGAACTGTGTTGCGTTTACCTGGGATCTTGGAATGTCGGTAGCGCTCACTACTTCGCCTGAGACATGGAGTGCTGAGCTAGCATCGGCCATACCCTTGGTAACCGTTTCCTTTGCTTGCTGTGTAGACGAGAAACCCATGTTTAGAACCACAAATGATAGTGCAGCTGCTACGATTACAAATGCAATCAATACCAGTGCTGCCTCTATACCCATGACTCCACGATGATTTTTGTTTCTCAACGTCACTAAAATCTGAGTACCAGACTAGAACTTAGAATGTTGTGTGTGTTATTTACATAAACACCACACCTCATGAATTGACTGATATCTTTGCCCAAATTCGAGCAAATATTTGTACTAGTTATAGAAAAATTGAGAACATCTTCAAGTCATGGGTCAATATTCAATTGCAGCATCTAAAATTATAATTAGGTGTAAAAAATGGCTGTGAGTTTTCTATTTACAACTGTTTAAGCTTTTGATCATTTGTTAAAATAATAAGAGGATTCGTTTCACTAAATAGAGAAGGAAATAACATTGCATGATAAATTAAAAATTAGAGGAGCACGACATCATAACCTCAAAAACTTAAATCTGGATATTCCAAAAAACAAGCTTGTAGTCATATCTGGCTTATCTGGTTCTGGCAAATCCACTTTGGCATTTGATACAATATACGCAGAAGGGCAACGTAGATACGTAGAATCACTATCATCATACGCAAGACAGTTCCTTGAAATGATGGATAAACCAGATGTCGATTCCATTGATGGATTGTCGCCTGCCATATCCATCCAGCAAAAAACAACATCAAAGAATCCCCGCTCTACGGTTGGTACCACTACAGAAATCTATGATTATCTCAGATTGCTATATGCAAGAATTGGGATTCCGCATTGCATCAAGTGTGGTAGAAAAATTTCAAATCAATCAGTCGAATCAATTTGTGAGTCAATCTTTAAGGATTTTGATGAAAAACAGATCCTAATCCTTGCGCCACTGATTCAGAGAAAAAAAGGAACATATGAAAAATTGTTTGAACAGATGAAAAAGGATGGCTATTCTCGAGCTAGAGTAAACGGTCAAGTCATCTTGCTAGGAGATGAGATTCCAACATTAGACAGGCAAAAATGGCACAGTATTGAGATCGTAGTTGACAGACTCAAGGCGTCCAAGGCAGAAAAAAGTAGACTCTTTGAGGCAATCCAGGCAGCACTCAAGGCAGCAAAAGGCTCAGTTCTAGTATCATCTGAGAAAGACGAAAAAATGTTTTCTCAAAACAATGCTTGCCCATATTGTGGAATAACAATCGGCGAAATTGAACCTCGAACGTTTTCTTTCAACTCCCCGTTTGGTTCCTGCAAGGCATGTCATGGACTTGGGATCAAAATGGAATTCGATGAGGATCTAGTAATTCCAGACAAGATAAAGTCAATCCTAGATGGCGCAATTGTTCCGTGGAGTGGAAGGTTTTCTGCATTCAGAAAACAAGAGCTTCGAGCAGTTGGAAAAAAATTTGGCTTTGATCTAATGACTCCAATTAACAAGCTCGAACCAGAACACCTCAAAGTGATACTCCATGGAACAGATCAGAGAATTAATTTCCATTATGAATCACAGACAACTGACTCACACTGGGCATACACAAACTCCTTTGAGGGGGTTCTAAATAATTTGCACCGCGTATTCCTTGGAACGGACTCGGAATCAAAACGAGACTGGCTAAAACAATTCATGCGAGACACTCCATGCAATGTATGTAATGGAAAAAAGCTAAAGCCAGAAGCATTGGCAGTCAAAGTAAACGAGATTGGAATCTATGATGTATGCAATCTATCAATTGATGATTGTTACGAGTTTTTCAAAAACATTAAGTTCACAGAAACTGAAAAATATATTGCAAAAGATGTTCTCAAAGAGATCACTGAAAGGTTGGAATTTTTGAGAAACGTTGGCCTAAACTATCTAACGCTGAATCGACAAAGTTCCACATTGTCTGGTGGCGAGTCGCAAAGAATCAGGCTTGCAACTCAGATTGGCTCAAATCTAACAGGAGTGCTTTACGTACTTGACGAGCCTACAATTGGACTGCATCAGCGAGACAATGTAAGATTAATCAAGACACTTAGCAAGTTACGTGACTTGGACAACACCGTAATTGTAGTAGAACATGATGAGGAGGTAATCAAGAATGCAGATTGGATAGTTGACTTGGGGCCAGGCGCAGGAATACATGGAGGTGAAATTGTCTTTGAGGGAACAGTTCCGCAAATTATGAATAATCACAAATCGGTCACAGGAGACTATCTCAAGGACAAAAGCCTCATCAATATAGTTGACAAAAAACGAAACCAGAGTGGAGTAATTACGATTAAAGGCGCAGCAGAAAATAATCTCAAAGACATTACAGTAGATATTCCGCTAGGGCTTTTAGTAACAGTTACAGGTGTTTCCGGTTCTGGTAAATCCACTTTGGTAAATGAGATCCTGCTAAAAGCACTATCGTCATATTTTTACAAATCAAATGAAAGGCCTGGAAAACACAAGTCGGTTGATGGAATCGCCCAAATCGACAAGGTTATTGCAATAGACCAATCCCCAATTGGTAGAACCCCAAGATCAAACCCTGCAACATACATTGGTGCATTCACATCAATTCGAGAGTTGTTTGCTGGAACTGAATCCTCCAAAGAAAGAGGATACCCCCCAGGCCAATTTTCATTTAATGTGGCAGACGGTAGATGCTTTGCGTGTGATGGCGACGGCGTCAAAAAAATAGAGATGCAGTTCCTATCAGACGTTTATGTGAGATGCGATGAATGTAAAGGTAAACGATACAACTCTGAAACTCTATCAATCCTCTACAAGGGCAAAAACATTGCAGATGTTTTGGATATGACAGTAGAGGAGGCATTGACATTCTTTGAAAATATTCCAAAGATTAGACGAATTCTGCAGACAATATTTGATGTTGGTCTTGGATACATCAAGCTTGGTCAGTCATCGATTACACTATCTGGCGGTGAGGCACAGCGGGTAAAACTAGCCTCAGAATTAGCAAAGCGTGACACTGGAAAAACCCTATACATATTGGATGAGCCCACAACCGGGCTGCACTTTGCAGATGTGCAAAAGCTGCTCGATGTGCTAAACAGGCTGGTAAATCTTGGAAACACCATAATAGTGATAGAGCACAACATGAACGTCATAAAAAATTCTGATTGGATAATTGATTTGGGTCCTGAGGGTGGCGATAAAGGAGGTAGAGTAATTGCCGTTGGTACGCCAGCCCAAATTGCGGCAGAACCCAAAAGCTATACAGGTCAATACCTCAAAAAAATTCTGATAAATTGACTCTAGACATCAAGAAAATCACAATACCTGCACAGCCCGGAATTTATCTCATGAAAGACGACAATAAGATAATCTACATTGGCAAGGCAAAAAATCTCAAAAACCGCGTAAGATCGTATTTCCTAAAAAATCAGAACTATAAAACTCAAAGACTTGTTGAAAAAATTACAGACATTGAATTTGTCCTAACAGATAACGAATCAGAGGCATTCTTACTTGAATCAAATATGATAAAACAATACAGGCCGATATTCAACATCGAGCTCAAAGACCAACAGCGTTATACCTATCTGAGAATTACAGATGAACAATATCCAAGACTCTTAGTTGCAAGAAGAACAAGAGACGGCAAATTTTTAGGGGATGGTAAGGTTTTCGGTCCATTTACTTCAGGTAGCTCAAAACTGTTAAGCATTGGATCTCTTCGAAAAACATTCAAGATTAGGATATGCAAGAAATTGCCAAAAAAGGCCTGTCTAGAGTACCATCTCGGAAATTGTGAGGCTCCATGCGAATTTGCAGATGCGCAAACAAGATACAAAAAACATGTTGCAAATTTGGAGACAACATTAAAAGGAAAAGACTTCGGCGAATTCACAAAAAATCTGGAAATTGAGATGACAGAGGCATCAAAGCAGCTACAATTTGAGCGTGCCAAAGAGATAAAGCACACGCTTCAAAGACTGGGCAGCCTCAAAACCAAGCAAAAAATGGAAAGCGCTACAGGCTCCAATGAGGAGTATTTTGGCATCAAATTATCAGGCCAATCAGCTCAAATCATGACATTTAAAAAAATTAATGGGGTAATACGTGACAGTAACAAATATTCTTTTGATTTAGTTGGTGATAATTCGTTTTCAAATTTCTTATTCCAGTACTATACCACAAATCAAATCCCTCCATTTGTTTTAGTAAATGAAATGCCAGAAGACTCACCACTCCTTGAACAAATGTTCACAAAAACTGCTGGATTTCCAGTCAAAATAATTCTGCCAAAATCAGGCCAACGTAGAGAAATGCTAGATCTGATAATGAGAAACATTGAGATCATACAGACAAGCGGTGCAGAACCAGGGTTGGTTGAGCTAAAAGAAAGACTCGCACTGCCAAACATTCCCAAAGTGATAGAATGTTTTGACATATCAAATCACGGTAAATCGTATGCGGTTGGTTCCATGTCCCGCTTCATTAACGGTAGACCCGATAAACCGGGATACCGAAAATTCAAGATAAAAACAGTAAGTGGCCAAGATGATTTTGCAATGATAAATGAGATAGTAAAGCGCAGATACCTTAGACTAGACAACGAAAGATTGCAAATGCCTGATCTAATACTAATAGATGGAGGACGTGGACAGCTTGGCGCTGCAACATCAGCTCTAGAGAGCATGGCAATTAGAATTCCATGCGCATCACTTGCTAAAGAAAATGAAGAAGTGTATCTACCTAGCAAAAAAGAGCCAATCACTATTCCAAGACAGAGACAGTCACTCAAGATTTTGCAGCATGCTCGTGATGAGGCACATAGGTTTGGCGTTGCATACAACAGAGCTCTGCGTATGCCAAAATCCAAATTTACTTAAAATTTATCCAGTAAATCATAGAATAATTAAACAAATTCTTAGCTTTTTCACAATTCACAATATATATGTCAAATGTACAGTTACACCATGAAATCGCGTCTAGGAGTGATATAATGGCGACTGCATATGTCCTGATCAACTGTGATCTCGGATCAGAGCAAAAAGTAATTGATCAGATAAGACCACTTGATGGAATAAGAGAAGTCAAAGGGGTATTTGGCGCATACGACATCATGGCAAAAATAGAAACGCCCACAACAGAGCAACTTCGAGAGACCATAACTTGGAAAATTCGTAAAATAGACAGAATCCGATCTACACTAACCCTTATGGGAATAGAAGGGCAGGAGTAATGTCTACTGCATATTTTTTGATAAACACCAAATTAAACCATGAAACAGAAATCATCCAAAAGATAAAATCAGTACTTAAACATGCAGATATTTCATCATATGAGATCCAAGGGGTATTTGGAGTCTACGACATAGTAGTGAAGATCAGCGCAAGCACTGACGACAAGTTACGCAAAATTGTTTTAGAAAAGTTGCGCAAAATAGATCACATAGAATCGGCCATAACAATGATGATAAACGAAGAACAAGAAATTTTGTGCAAGTGATTCGTTTGTTCATTATATCGCATGATAATTGAACATTTGTTTGCATCAATGCAAGATAGCCTTATCTTGGTTTAGAGGATATGATTTTGGACGGCAATATCAAGTATTTACAAGTCGATTTTTGAGGCAAATCTGGATGCGAGACTAGAAGAACTACTGGTAAACATGCTTCGGTACAACTCCACGCCAAGCGTGCAAGAGCCAATTCGGAGTTTTTTATACAACTATCAGATAATGTCGGATAATTTTTGGCAAATGTACAAGCAAGCAAAATCACATGAAGATGTACTAGAATGCTATTACCAGTTTTCAAAAAATCAATGCACCATAATTGAAACGCTGCTTGAGAATCTTAGATTATCATTGAATAATTCTCAGCTAAAAGAAGAATTCCATAGCATGCTAAAAGAGGCATTTACATTTTAGAATATTTTATCTAAATCAAACCATATCAAAATACAATTGAAAAGTGCATTTGTTGATCCCATCGACTTCAAGCTAAAGATAGTAAAAAAAATTCTTGCTAAAATCCCAGATAAAACTCCAAAAGAAAATAGTGCACAGCAAATGAAATTAGAGGTAAACGCTGCAATGTTTTTGTTTTTTGCATCAAGCGTGGTCGAGATGATAAAACGACACATCAATGACACATTTGAGATATTTGATAGCGAAAATGTCTTTTACATTCATGGACTACGAAAAAATCTTGGAAATTCTGATGCTCAGAAAAAAGTAAAGCAGATAATTGCAAATTATTTTACCACGCCGCAGCATACAAAATCAAGAATAGATACCTGCAAAAGTAGTCTATGGAAACTGCAAGTATTGCGCAACCAAGCAATGCACGGTAATATAATCAAAATCGGCAACGGTCAACTGTTTTTCTCATACACTATACATGATGGAAAAAACCATTACAAATTCGTACAAAGAACACATAGACCTCAAAAATACTTTGGGTGGATCTTTGATGAACTGAATCACTTTACAAGGCAAACACTTGTGGCTTGTCAGAATCAAACACAGACAAGCTAAAGCCCAATTAGATTTATTTAGCGTACATAGTCAGTGTACCCATGACAGCCGCAGATAAATTCGGCATTGCTTTTTCAATCGGATTTACTGTTGCGTTGATTGCGATTGCCTTGTCATTCGGTACAATGGACAATACAATACAAGCACCAGTTACTCCAGCTCCTGCACCACCTATAGAAGAACCTGTAATGGAAGAGACTCCAGAAGAAGTGGTTGAGGAAGAAATGGTAGTAGAGGAAGAAGAGAATGTAGAAGAAATGGAAGAAGAAATAGGCGAGACAGCACCAATGTCTGCTGATGTATCAATTCCAAAAGGATCTTCGACACCAGGATGTGAAGCAGATGATGCATGCTATGTACCAGCTGAAATTACAGTAGGTACTGGAGGCACAGTCACATGGACAAATGATGATACTGCCGCACACACAGTAACCAGTGGAACACCAATTGATGGACCAGACGGTATCTTTGATAGCAGCATCGTAATGTCAGGCAACACATTTGAGTACACCTTTGAAGAAGCAGGCGAATACGATTACTTTTGCATCGTCCACCCATGGATGACAGGC
>JBQTIZ010000005.1:0-20720 GCA_052387615.1 Candidatus Nitrosotenuis sp.
CTATGTAACTGCTTGGTGGAATGTAGTAAACTGGGATGAAGTAGACAAGCGCTACTCAAAAATTAAATAATCTTTTTCCTTTTTTGTTCAATTTTCTATCCAGAGTTCCGCACCATTTCTAAATTCAATTTTTAATGAATGCATTTATTAGCCATCTGGGCAGGTTTTTTGTACATGAGCGAAGAACAGGCCCAACAATTTCTCTATCAGATGCAAATGCTTGAATCATTTGCAGAAAGCCTTGATCAAAAAGAAGGCGCAATTGTGAGCTTCTTGCGAGAAGCAATGGCATCAATTGATTCTATCAAAAATATATCACATGGGCAAGAAATAGAGTCATTAATTCCATTGGGACTTGGCACATACACCAAGGCAAACATTTCAGCAAATTCCAAGGTTCTATTGGACATAGGTGCAGGAATTGTAGTTGAAAAAGATCATGCGTCTGCAATAAATCACTTGGAGTCGAGAATTAAAGAGCTTCAAGTTGCACTCAACGAAACTGTGGCACAAAAACATGAAACAATGGCACGACTAGAACAACTAAAAGAAGAAATGAATCACCTGATGCAATCTGCAACGCCTAAACAATAAGTGGTTCTATGTTTGAAAAATTACGAAGTGCTCTCTCGTCTGCTGCTAAATCACTAGGTGAAAAGGAACTAAAAGAAAGTAATATTGATGATGTTTTATTTCAACTGGAAATTGCATTAATGGAATCTGATGTGGCAACCGAAGTCATCGACTCTATAAAATCTGATCTAAAAAAGAAACTAATTGGAACCGCGGTCGACAAAAAAGAAATTGAAAAATTTGTCAAAGACAATCTAATTGGAATAATTTCTAACCTATTTGATGTTGCAGGCAATGTAGATATTTTTACTAAAATTAACTCTAAAAAGACTGCAAATGAGCCGTGCATCATTTTATTTGTTGGAATTAATGGGACAGGGAAAACAACCACTCTTGCCAAAATAGCTTATCTCTTAAAACAAAACAAATTTTCTGTTGTAATTGCAGCCGCAGATACATTCCGAGCTGGCGCAATAGAACAACTCACAGAACATGCAAATAGGCTAAACATCAAAATTGTAGCACAAAACTATGGGGCAGATCCTGCAGCGGTCGCACGTGATGCAGTATTGTATGCAAAATCTCACAAAATTGATTGTGTATTGATTGACACTGCGGGAAGAATGCAGACAAGCAAAAACCTAATGGATCAAATTGAAAAAATAACCAAAGTAGTAAACCCTGACTTGAAAATATTTGTAGGTGATTCCTTAGCAGGAAATGATACCGTCAATCAAGCGCGTGAATTCTTCCAACACACTGTATTTGACGGTGCAATACTGACAAAGAGTGATGCAGATGCAAGGGGTGGTGCAGCATTATCTATTGTCAAGATTACCGCTAAACCCGTTTTGTATGTAGGCATGGGACAAGAGTATGCAGATCTGAGGTCTTTTGATAAGAAACTTTTCCTAGAAACTGTATTTGGAGAAGGACTTACAGTTATAGAACCAAAACCAGAACCAAAACCAGAACCAAAACCAGAACCAAAACCAGAACCAAAACCAGAACCAAAACCAGAACCAAAGAAAAAGGAAAGCAACGATCCTTTCGAGGGAATCAACGACACAGACATTTCAAAATATGCCGACTTGTATGACGTTCCACCTCCAGAAAGTGACGATGAAGCACTTACAATGGCAGACAAAATTCGAAAGTGGGTTGCAAGTGGTCGTCCAAAACCAGGACAAGAGCCAAAGAAAGTTGAAAAGATCGAGAAATCAGAATTAGAAGAACAAGACAAAGTTAAAGAAGATAAAGAAGGAACTCCAAAGAAGAAAGGACTTTTCGGATGGTTAAAGAAATGATTAAAGCTAAAGATGTCTTGACACTGGATGAACTTGACAAAAAAGAAATTCTACAAACTATAGATCTTGCAATTAATCTAAAAAAAGATCTTAAAAAGGGAATATCAAAACCATTACTCAAAAACAAAACACTTGCAATGATTTTCCAAAAACCATCCACTCGAACCCGCATAAGCTTTGAAACAGGCATGTTTCAGCTTGGCGGACACGCAATCAATCTCTCATCACAAGATCTGCAAATATCACGTGGAGAAACCATAGAAGATACTGCAAAAACGCTTTCACGATACGTTGATGTGGTGATGGCTCGAGTCTATGATCATTCCACGGTTGAAATTTTGGCAAAAAATGCTGCTATACCAGTAATTAATGGATTATCGAACTCATACCATCCATGTCAAATATTAGCAGATCTTATGACAATAAAAGAAAAGAAAGGAAAACTGGACGGATTACATCTTGCTTGGTTTGGTGACGGAAATAATGTGTGTAATTCAATGATGATTGGTTGCTCGAAAATTGGAATCTCCATGTCTATTGCCACACCAAAAGAATTTGAACCCAACCAAAAACTAGTAAAAAATTGTAAAAAACTAGTAGATATCGAGCTGAGTCAAGATCCACAAAAGGCAGCAAAAAATGCTGACATTATAGTCACAGATACTTTTGTATCAATTCATGACGATCCAAAACGAATAAAGAAATTCTTTCCAAAGTATCAGGTCAACTCCACTATTATGGCAACAGCAAAAAAATCATGCATCTTTATGCACTGCCTTCCGGCAAAGAGGAATCAAGAGGTTACATCATCAGTAATTGACGGCCCGCAATCAGTAGTATGGGATGAGGCAGAAAATCGTCTGCATTCTCAAAAAGCATTACTTGCATCTCTGGACATCTAATCGTTTATAAGAGCAGCTCCAAAAGTTCACCAATATCGCAATGGCTTATTCAGTTATACTACGACGTTTACGTGAGGAGAAGACCAACTATAAAAAGCGTAAGCTAATGCTAATGAGCCGAGCAGACTTCATCACTGTTCAAATCTCAAATGAGAATACTTTGGTTCAGATTCACAAACCCCAATTCACGGGCGACAAAGTTGTTGCGTCAGCACATTCTAGATTTCTGATTTCAAAAGGCTGGAAGGGTTCAAGAAAGAATGTTCCAGCAGCGTATCTTACAGGATATCTTGCAGGCAAAAAAGCGCTTTCATCGGGAACAACAGATGCAATCTTGTACAGCGGTACTAGAAGATACACACAAAGAATGGCAGCAGCACTCAAAGGAGTAGTTGATGCAGGCTTGCAAATTCCAGCAAGCGAAGAAACATTCCCAAGTGCTGATAGAATTAACGGCGATCATCTAAAGGTAAAAAACGATGTTGCAAAGATAAAATCATCTATTGATGGTGAGGTCAAGTAACATGAGTGAAACAGTTCAAAATAATACAAACCAAGAAAGATCCGGAAGACCGGATCGATCTGGCAGACCAGATAGATCAGGGCGACCTAACCGTGGACCCAGAAAAGAAGAAGAGAAAATTTGGATTCCAAGAACCGAGCTTGGCAAAAAAGTAGCAACCGGTCTTATCACAAACATGGATGAAATCTATTCAAATGGATTGAGAATTCAAGAGGCAGGAATTATCAAAAAACTATTACCAGATCTAAAAAGTGAAGTAATTGATGTTGGTATGGTTCAAAAAATGACACCAAACGGTCAGCAGACCAAATTCAAAGCACTAGTGGCCGCAGGAAATGGAAACGGTTGGTTAGGAATTGGACAAGGAAAATCAAAACAAATGAGAGTTGCAATTGAAAAGGCAACAACTAACGCTTATCTCAATGTAAGCCCAATCAAATTAGGTTGTGGAAGCTGGGACTGCAGATGCGACCAAGCTCATTCTGTACCATTCAAAGTACGAGGTAAAGGAGGAAGTGTCGTAGTCGAAATTGTTCCAGCACCAAGAGGACTTGGCCTCGTAGCAGGTGGGAAAATCAGAAACCTGCTCAAACTAGCAGGACTTAAAGATGCGTGGACTACAGCAAAGGGTTCTACTGCAACAATGAATTCTACATCAAAGGCAATTCTAGAGTGTCTCAGACAGACATTCAGTCAAGGTTGAGAATACATGGCAAAAGCATATCTTGTTGTGAGAATAAGTGGACAAATCAATGTTCCATACTGGGCTAAAACGACACTTGAACTCTTAAAGTTAGACAAAAAATTCAGAGCAACAATCATCCCTGCAAAAGAAAACACACTTGGGATGCTGGACAGAGTAAAACACTATATTTCTTGGCAAGAAGTTAGTGCAGATATTGCAAAAGAGCTCTTTAATAAAAAAGGAAGAAAGGCGGGTTACAAAAAAATCTCAAATGAAGATCTTGTACATCTAGGCTTCAAATCAATTGATGATCTCGCATCATCTGTTTCTGAAGGTAAAACATCTATGAATAAAATCAAACCAATCAAACCTTGGTTTGCACTTGCTCCACCAAAACGTGGATTCAAACGTAGTACGCGAAAGACATACGGAGAAGGTGGAGTACTAGGAAAAAACAAAGACCTAGTTGAGCTTGTTAGGAGCATGATATAGGTTGGCAACACGATTAAGAAAGACCAGAAAATTCAGGGGCTCCAGAACACATGGCTGGGGGCAAATCGGCCAACACAGAGCAAGTGGTCACAAGGGAGGCCTTGGAAAAGCTGGCCTTCACAAGCACCTGTTCAGTACCTTACTCAAAGAAGATCCTGATCATTTTGGTCATGATTCTACTCATCCACCTCACCCAATCATCACCAGAAAGTGGACCAGTGTAAGAGACCTAGACGATGTTTTCGCAAAACATGGCAAGCAAGAAGGAGGCAAAAAGCTAATAGATCTTGCAAGCCTTGGATACGATAAACTTCTTGGCGGTGGGCAAACAAAGAATGCCTACTCTGTGAAAGTCGATAGATACACTGAATCCGCAGCAGAAAAGATCAAAAAGGCCGGGGGCGAGGTGTTAGCTGTTGAGTGAAAACACTACAACTGGAATCATCAAAAAAATAGTTGAAAAAGCAGAACCGTATCTAGTTCAAGTTCCAAAACCAAAAAAGAAACTATCCCTTCCAACTAGGTTAATCTGGTGTGGTATAGCGTTATTGATTTATCAAGTAATGGCTCAGACTCCTCTTTTTGGAGCAACAGCGCCCCAGTTTGATTTTTTACAGTTTGCAAGAGTAATTTTTGCATCCCAGCAAGGAACTCTAGTTGAGCTTGGAATTGGACCTATAGTTACTGCCGGACTCTTGATGCAATTATTGAAGGGCTCTGAAATTATCAAATTTGACTTTACCAAGCCAGATGAGCGAGGAGTATTCCAAACTGCAACAAAGCTTGTCACTTACATTGTAATTATTGTTGAATCTGTAGTGTATGCTATCGCAGTATATGGTCCTGGGCTTGCAAACCCAAATGTTCTTTATGTTATAATTGGACAGCTAATTGCAGCGTCTGTAATTATCATGTTCTTAGACGAACTAATCCAGAAAGGATGGGGTCTTGGTAGTGGAATCAGTCTTTTTATCATGGCTGGTGTTACTCAGCAAATTCTATGGAGTATATTTAGCCCATTACCTGCAGGTGATGGAAGTCTGATTGGTGTAGCACCATTTATGGCCCAATCATTCATGAATGGAGATATAGCAAACATTCTGTTTAGATCAAATCAGCTCCCAAGCTTGTTTGGCCTTGGAATTACAGCAGGAATTTTACTAATTCTAGTATACACACAAGCAATCAAAGTTGAAATTCCAATAGTTTCAACAAAATACAGAGGATTCTCTGCTACCTATCCAATCAAACTCATGTACGTTTCCAACATCCCAGTAATCTTAGCATCTGCATTAACTGCAAACGCTATATTTATGGGACAAATGCTATGGGCAAATCTAAATCCTAGAAACAACAACGAGCTTTTCAATATTCTAGCTCAATTTGATCCGCAAAGTCCATCATCACCAATAGGGGGAATAATATACTATATCACACCGCCTAGGGGCTTGGAATTGGCAGCACAAGATCCAATTCGTGCTGTGGCATATGTTTTGTTTATGATAGGAATCGTAGTTGTGTTTGGAAGATTATGGGTGGAACTAGGAGGATTATCACCAAAGAGCGCCGCAAAGAATCTTTTGGATGCAGATGTCCAAGTTCCTGGATTTAGAAGATCAAATCAACCAGTGGAAGCACTGCTTACAAAATATATCCCATCAGTAACCATCATAGGCTCAGCAATTCTTGGCCTTCTGGCCGGTATGTCAGACGTGCTTGGTGTATTTGGAAGCGGTATTGGAATACTATTGATGGTAGATATTCTGATTAACTACTATCAACAACTAGTTCGTGAACAAGTAGAAGTTGTCATGCCTCGTCTTGGTGCTTTGCTTGGCAGAAAGTAAAAAAGTAATCATTGTTGGTATCGCAGGTGCTGGTAAAACTACGCTTGTATCAAAAATAGTAGAAATTCTGAAAAGCAAGAACAGAAGCGTTAGCGTTCACAGCTTTGGCACAGTAATGTTTGAAGAAGCAAAAAAGCTAGGAATTGAAAACCGAGACGAACTTAGAAAGCTAGCAGTTGAAGAGCAAAAACACCTTCAAGCAATGACTGCAAAAAAAATCTCTGGATTTTCAGATGACCTAGTAATTATTGATACCCACGCGTTCATTTCTACAAAAGAAGGTTTCTATCCCGGCTTGCCACATCCCGTTCTGGATCTTTTAAAACCCGCAAATTTTGTCGCAGTCTCTGCAAGACCTGAGGAGATCTATAACCGTAGAATGAAGGACAGCACACGTCACCGCGATATAATTTCTATAGATCAAATCAAAAAAGAACTCGCAGTTCAAGATGCCATGCTCTCAAGCTGTGTGGTATTGACTGGTTCTCCAATGAAATCCGTTATGAATACAGAAGGAAAGGTTGAAGAGGTAGCTCTTGAGGTAATAAACGCAATAGGTCTGTAAAATGGAACCCGTCATCATACTACACTTTTTGGAATCGATTTTTTTGCAAGGTGATCTGTTTGGTATGAGTCAAGGGCCACTCGGAAGTGCAGACCCGATAGTAAAAGGAATCATACCTTCAATGTTTGGTATTCTGGGATTTTCATTACTGTTGAATCTCTTTAACGCAGTGGTTAGACGAAAGCTAGTAGACCAAGAGAAACTTCAGCGAATAATGAAAGAAACACGAGCATGGCAAAAAGAGCGAATGTCTGCATTTAGATCAAAAGACACTGCAAAACAGGCGGAGCTAAACAAAAAATCAGCATACATGAGCCGACTAAATCAAGAGATGATGCAAATGAATATGAGGCCAATGATGATCACATTCGTCCCATTAATCTTGATTTTCTATTTTGTATTGCCACCATTATTTGCATACACTGTGGCGTTATCACCAGTTTCACTAAATGTGATCCCAGGAGACTTTTTCTCACTTACATGTACTGCAGAAAAAGTTGATGGAAAAATCTGTCAGAACGTAAACGATGTTTATTTCTGGGCTTGGTATTTTCTTGGTTCAATTGCGTTTAGCGGACTAATAATGAAGCTTACCAAGACATCAATGGATCTTACCTAGGTTTGCAAAAATCAATAATTATTTCAGGACCTCCTGCCATTGGTAAGACTACGGTATCAAAGGGCTTGGCAAAAGAATTTGGGATGAAGAATTTGAGCGGTGGTGATGTCCTCAAAGAAATGGCTCAAGAGAAAGGATTTCAAACTAGAGGTGATGATTGGTGGGACACAAAAGAAGGTATGACTTTTCTTAACCAGAGAAAAGACAATTATGAGTTTGACAAAAAAGTAGATGAAAAACTAAAAGAAATTTTTCTCAAAGGAAATGTGGTCATTACGAGTTATACACTTCCTTGGCTTGTGCAGGATGGAATCAAAATCTGGCTTGGTGGAAGCAGACAAAATAGCGCACAAAGAATGCAAACTAGAGACAACATGGATCTATCCGATGCACTGGAAATTGTCAAAAAACGATACGAAGAAAACAAGGCTTTATACAAAAAACTGTATGGATTTGATTTTGGCGATGATCTGTCAACGTTTGATATTATAATCAACACCGACGGCCTTGATGTCCAAGCAGTTCTTAATATCGCAATACAAAAAGTAAGGGAACTACTTTGAGCCTACCACAACTGCAACACCTATTGGTGGTGGACCAAGACATCACAAATGATGCATATGGAGTATACTATGACCAAAGATCAATCAAAGATTTGCTAAATTATGGTCTGATCTTGTTGGATAAGCCGCCAGGACCTACAAGTCATGAGACAGTAGCATGGGCAAAAAGAATTCTTAAACTTCCAAAGATTGGACATAGCGGAACCCTTGATCCTCAAGTATCTGGAGTCTTACCGCTTGGATTAGGTGAAGCAACAAAGGCATTAGGCGTTTTGCTTATGGGTCCAAAAGAATACTATGGTCTTGGTAGGATGCACTCTTTACCAAATAAAGAAAAACTAGATGCAGTTCTAAAATTATTCATTGGAGAGATTTACCAAAAGCCACCACAGCGTTCTGCAGTTTTGCGACAAACAAGAACTAGAACAATTTACGAATTAGATGTGGTGGAACAAAAGGAGCGGTTACTGTTATTGCGAGTCTTATGTGAGGCAGGAACATACATTAGAAAGCTCTACTATGACATCGGAGAAATTTTAGGCCCGGGTGCCACCATGATTGAACTTAGACGTTCACGCGTTCACCAATTTCATGAAAAACAGCTTGTGACACTGCACGAAGTAGCAGATGCATTCGCAACATGGGAGGAAAAAAATGACGATTCCAAACTAAAAAAAATTATTCTCCCGATCGAATATGCCCTATCTGAAATAAAATCCGTAATAATTCGAGATTCTGCAGTTGATGCACTGTGTCATGGCGCACAACTTGCAATTCCTGGGATTTTACAACTATCTTCGAATATAGTGAAAGGTGATCTGGTTGGAATCTATACTCAAAAGGGCGAAGTAGTGGCACTCGCAGAATCGCTGCTAAGTACAAATGAAATCAAGGATGCAACAAAGGGTTATGCGTTTCAAACAAAGAGAATAATCATGGCGCCAAATACATACCCAAAGAATTGGCGCTCAAAATCAAAACCATCAGAATGATTCCAAAAGGACTACTGATCGCAACTATTGTAGGCGTGAGCTCATCTTTGATACTTGGCATATATTTGGAAAAAACATATCATACTCAAGAAATACCATTCACAGATGGCTCATCCATTTCAATTCTTACTGACAAACGTGATTACACTCTAGATGATATCATTACAATCCAGATAATTAATTCTGGAACTACGAACATCTCTTTTTCAAGCGATATACCTGGATTTCGTGTTAGAGCGCTTGATGGAACTGAATTCAATTCTGCATCATTTGATGGCGTGAAACTGGCACCTAAAGAAAAACACATCATACAATGGAATCAGCTAAAAAAAGATGATTCACACATCTTGGAAGGGAGATATATTTTGGAATCATTTGCGTATGATGAGAAAAACCAAAAGATACATGATTCTATCTCAATTAACATTTTCAAGTAGGAAAACTTAAAACGAGTTCAACGAGAATCAAATCTAGGTTTGGCAAAGGTAAAGGTAGGTCTGGTAGGAATAGGCAATTGTTTTTCTGGATTAATTCAAGGTATTGAATACTATAAGCAAAATCCAAGACAAAAAGTAATTGGAATAATGCATGAAAAAATTGCCAAATATTCTATTCATGACTTGGATTTTGTAGCAGGTTTTGATGTAGGTAACAACAAGGTAGGTAAAACAATCAATGAGGCAATATACGAATACCCAAACATGGTTAGCTGGGTCCCAAAAAATAAAATGCCAAAGACAAAGGCCGAAGTTTATGAGAGTCCAGCACTTGACGGTGTTGGAATTTGGGTTGAAAACAGAGTCAAGCCACTAAAATCTAAAAAGTCTACAGAACAATTAACAAAAGAAATCAAAAAGACAATTGAGAGAACTGGTGCAGAAATCATCGTGTCATATTTACCAGTAGGATCAGAGAAAGCAACCCAATTCTGGGCGCAAGTATGCCTTGACACCAATACTGCATTTGTAAACTGTATTCCATCATTTATCGCATCTGATAAAAAATGGGGAGCAAAGTTTGCAGCAAAAAAAATCCCTGTAATTGGTGATGATATCAAGGGGCAAGTTGGTGCAACCATTGTGCACAGGACCTTGGCAAAACTATGTGATGACAGAGGAACAAAGATAGAAAAAACATACCAAATCAACGTTGGTGGCAACACTGACTTTTTGAATATGAAGGAGCAAGAGCGTCTAGTCAGCAAAAGAATCTCAAAGACAGAAAGTGTTCAATCACAATTATCACAAAGACTAGCAGATGATCAAATCTATGTTGGACCATCTGACTTCATCCCATTCCTAGGAAATACAAAACTCATGTTCATGAGAATTGAAGGAAGACAATGGGCAAACATTCCATACAATATGGAAGTTCGACTAGAAGTAGATGATAAAGCAAATTCCGCAGGCATAGTAATTGATGCAGCGAGACTTGCAAAAATTGCACTGGAAAGAAAAATGGGAGGACCAGTCATTCCAGCGTGCGCATACTTGATGAAGCATCCACCAAGACAAATGAGTGATCCTCAAGCAAAAACCGCACTAGAAGATTTCATCAAAGGATAATTTATCAAAATCACCTATTATATAATGAATGATTTGTTAGAATTTTTGTCGTAAAGACTCGTGCCGGGGTCGCCTAGCCTGGTAGGGCGCGCGCCTGGAAATTACAAAAACCATAAAGCGCGTACTCGCAAGGGTTCGAGAGTTCAAATCTCTCTCCCGGCGCCTTTTTCATAATCAATTAATGATTGTGTTATGTAGTTTTTGTGTTGCAGAAATTTGATGTGGCAATAATTGGTGGGGGAATTCTAGGTACCACAGTTTCTTACTGGATTTCATCGCTTACCAATCATACAGTATGCGTAATTGAAAAAGAAGACAGAGTTGCAGTGCATGCAAGTGGCCGAAATACTGGTGTTGTCCACTCTCCGTTTTATTTAGATCCGCAAAAAAAGAAAAAAATTGCAAAAGCATCGCTAATATCGCACGATCTCTGGCAAGACTATGCCAAGAAACACAATATTCACTGGAAAGACACTGGCACAATTGAAATTGCACTAGATGAATCACAACATCATACCTTAGAAAAATATGTACAATGGGGCAATCAGAACGGAATTCCAGAACATGATCTAGAATTACTTGACTCAAACCAAATTACACAAAAAGAACCAAATGTAAAGTGCCATTCTGGGTTATATTGTAAAAGAGATGCGTCTACTGACTATGGTTCACTGACTACTCAATTATATCAAGAATCAAAACAAAATGGGACGGACTTTCTATTCTCGCATAAGGTAGAAAAAATCCACAATCATAATCTAATTTTTTCGAATGGTCAAACGCTAGAATATGATTATGTGATAAACTGCGCAGGCGGACACTCGTTAGACATTGCAAAAAAATTTGATTTAGCAAAAGAGTATTCTAGTCTTCATTTTAGGGGAGAATACTGGAGAATTCAAGAACAATATGCTAATCTTGTAAATACAAACATCTACACTGTAGCGAGATTTCCCAATTTTCCATTTCTGGATCCCCACTGGATAAAGCGAGCAAATGGACAGACTGAGATCGGACCAAACGCAGTACCTGTGTCTGATGCTGAAACATATTCTGGATTGGGCAGTGTCTCAAAATCAATATCAAAGATTGGTGAGATGATATCTGGAAGCTCAAAAAAACTAGTGTTCAATTCTGAGTTTTTATCACTGATAGCAAAAGAGTGGAAAAGCTCTATTTCAAAAAATACAATGGTAAACCGTGTCAAGGAATTCATTCCAAAAATAAATCCGGCCTATTTCATCACACGAGGAACTGCAGGAGTTCGTACTCCAATAATTACAAAAACTGGAGAGTTTCTTGCAGAAACATTAGAGCTACAATCTGATAATTCATTGCACATAATAAATTACAATTCGCCTGGCGCAACAGGTGCACCAGTATATTCTGCATATTTAGTTCAACAATTGTTTGATAAAGGAATACTGACACAAAGTAAAAGTACAAAGCTAAATCACTGGAACTTTGCAAAAATAATAGAACATGTCTAGCTCTTAGGTGCAAAGCATGCCCAGTAGGGTTACGTTTACATAGAATTTACAAAAACAAATCACAATGCTTCCAGATAGATGTTCCATCAAAGAACAAGGAAGACAATGTGTTAATCCGCCAGAATTCGTAATATCCATAGTATCGCAAAACGGTGAATACATGGTTGGTGTTACTTGCAACAAACATAGACAAACAATTCACCAAAAACTAGGTGATCTTCAAAAAACCGGTGCAATTCCACAAGGCCAAATTAAATTTGAAATACTCAAGCCCGTGGGAACTGATTGCATAAAGGCAGATCCTGACGATCTAATCCAATTAAAGTCTGTCAGAGATTTACTGTGATATCACACTGAATAGATCATCTTTTTTCCTTGCAGGCCTAAAATCAAATTCTGTACTGTTATCTGAGACATCTTGGAGCGTGTTTCTGCAGAAGAGCTTCCAATATGTGGCGCCAAAACAACGTTTTGCATTTTTGCCAATTCATGGGTTTTTCCAATGGGTTCTTTTTCGAATACGTCAAGTGCTGCGCCAGCAATTGTTTTGGTTTTCAGCGCCTTTATCAAATCTTTTTCGTCAATTATTTTTCCACGTGACGTGTTGATCAAAAACGAGTTCCTTTTCATTTTCCTAAATACTTTCAAATTCATTATATGATGAGTTTCTTTTTTGTATGGTATGTGGATTGTTAATACATCACTAGTTTGAATCAAATTCTCCAAGCTGACAAATTTCACTCTCAGTGTTTTTTCTTGATTTTTTGACAGTCTTGTCTTATTATGATATATGATGTTCAAACCAAATGCTTGCGCTCTTTTTGCTACTGTCTGCCCGATTCGCCCCATACCAAGGATGCCAAGTATCTTTCCTTCCAGATCATATCCTACATAGTCATGGGGGCCAAAGATCTCGGTCCAATTTCCAGCCCGAATTAGCCTATCGCCCTCTGTTATTCTACGAAACAAGTCCAGTATCAGGCCAATGGTAAGATCTGCAGTGGCGTTTGTTAGAACATTTGGGGTATAGCCAATTTTGATTTTTCTTTCTTTAACAGCTATCAAATCTATGTGATCGTAGCCTACACTGTATGTACTGATGATTCGTAGCTTTTTTGCATTTTCGATTATTTCTCTATCTATTACATCATATGGGAAGCAAATTAGGCCGTCCACATTTTTTATCTTTTCAATTAGTAATTTTTTTGGCATTGGAATTGTACCAGAATGAACAAAAATTTTGTATCTTTTTTGTAACTGATTCATTGCAAAGTCATGCAACTTGCGAGTAAGAAGTATCCGTTTCATATCAAAGCAGAACTTTATCAAATCTTTATAAGATTTGTTGTGTTGTGTTATGGTAACTTGGCAGATGACAAAGAAGAGGAGGAATTTGCTTTGTGCATAGAGTGTGGAAATGCAATTGAAAAATGTGTTTGTGTATGTCCTTATTGCGGTGAACGAGACAAGTGCGAGTGTGCGCTCTTTGAAGCTGCTACCGGTGGCTAAGAAATTCAACCACATTCTTAATTAATCAAAAATTGGTAGAGATCTTGTGTCTTTAACTGATATTAGCTGGCTGATTGGAGGGCCACAGGGGAGTGGAGTAGAGTCAGCTGCCAACATATTTTCTCGTGCCTGTGCTTCCATGGGCTATCACATTTTTGGTAAGCGAGAATTCTATTCAAATATCAAAGGCGAGCACAGCTATTTCACAGTGCGTGTATCAACTGATGTAATTCGTTCAAATGTAAACAATGTAACCATTATGGTTGCATTTGATGCAGAGACAATCTTTCGTCATTATTTTGAAGTAGTAAAAGAGGGGGCAATCATATATGATTCTGATCTTGCACAAACCAAAATTGACGAAGTTCACACCATAGATACTTCATACAAATCAAGACTAATGTTACAACTAAATCCTCAACCTACAGTGCAGGATGCGTTAGATTTTGCAAGAAATCGTGGCGCAAAACTCTACCCCGTATCGTTTAAGACAATTTTATCAAATCTGGCAGATGAGACAAATAATCCACGCATAAAGGGTATGATTCGAATGTATAACGTACTTGGGGTATCATTCTCGCTTGGGATTCTAAATATGCCGCCACAAACACTACTTGACTCAATTGACGAAATATTTTCAAAAAAACAGGCAATTGCAGATCTGAACAAAAGTGCTGCAACTTATGCATATAATTATGCAACAGCTAAATTCTCAGGCTTTACATTTACACTAAACCAAACAAGTAAAAAACATGACACGATCCTAGTTCAAGGATATCAAGGGACGGCACTTGGCAAAATGGCTTGTGGGTGCAGATTCCAACCGTATTATCCAATTACACCTGCATCGGACGAAAGTGTTTTTCTAGAATCAAATGAAATAATTGATGTCAAAGATAACAGACCTGGCTCTACACTTGTGGTGCAAACAGAAGATGAGATCTCAGCAATTGGAATGACTATCGGTGGTGCATTGACTGGAACACGCTCTGCAACCTGCACTTCTGGTCCAGGATTTTCATTGATGGCAGAAGCGCTTGGATGGTCAGGAATAAACGAAGTACCTATTGTAGTGACATTGTACCAAAGAAGCGGGCCATCAACTGGATTACCGACTAGACATGGCCAAGATGATTTGTTGTTTGCAATTCATGCAGGACATGGAGAGTTCCCGCGAATTGTTTACGCATCAGGTGATGTGGAAGAGAGCTTTTATGACACTGCAAGATGTTTTAACTATTCAGAACAGTACCAAATTCCGGTCATACACATGATGGATAAATTCTTGGCAAGCTCCATTGTTACCTGTAAAAGATTTGATCCAGAAAAAATAAAAATTAACCGTGGGAAACTATTGGAAAAAATTGAAGATTCAGATTACAAAAGATTTGCATTTACTAGTGATAATATCTCACCAAGATCAAAACTAGGTCTTGAAAATGGTATTTTTTGGAGTACTGGCGATGAGAGTGATGAGGCAGGCCACATCACTGAAGATCCAGAGATACGAGTCAAGATGATGGATAAGCGTCAGTCTAAACTTTCATACATTTTAAAGACCATTCCTGACGAAGAACAGGTTATCTCGTTTGGTGTAACAGAAACATGTGTAATAAGCTGGGGTTCGCCAAAAGGCCCTATATTGGATGCAATACAAATGCTAAAAAACGAAAACATTGAAGTTGGTTTTATACAAGTAAAGCTGTTGCACCCGTTCCCAAAAGACTATCTAGGATTTTTGCTACAAAATGTCAAAACAATAGTTGATGTAGAATCAAATCATGTCGGTCAGCTAGGAGAATTACTAAAACAAAATCTGCAGAAAAATCCAGATTATTACATTTTAAAATATACCGGCCGTACAATGACTAGTACGGAGATCTATCAATCAATTAAAAACATAAAAGAAAACAAAGCACAAAAAAGACAGGTATTGACTCATGGCGCTTAAGCTAGGCGACTACAAAACTGAAGTCCACAATGACTGGTGTCCTGGCTGCGGAGATTTTGGAATTGTTAATGCAATTCAAATGTCCCTGGCCGAAATGCAAATTCAAAGACACAAGGCGGCAATTTTTTCTGGCATTGGTTGCTCTGGCAAGACAGCTCACTTCATCAACGTAAACGGAATTCATACTTTGCATGGACGAGTACTAACATTTGCACAAGGTGCTAAACTCACAAATCCTGATCTAACAGTAATTGCAGTTGGCGGAGATGGCGATGGTCTTGGAATTGGCGCAGGACACTTTGTAGCAGCAGGAAGACGAAATCTGGATCTTACATACATCATATTCAACAATGGGGTTTATGGCCTGACCAAAGGCCAAGCATCACCCACTTTGAAGCTAGGTGAAAAAACAAAATCACTGCCATCTCCAAATACTAATTATAGTGTAAACCCAATCGGACTTGCAATTACAAGTGGGTTCACATTTGTTGCACGAAGTTATGCATATGATGTTAGACATCTTAAAGACACTATCACTGCAGCAGTACGACATAAGGGATTGTCGTTTATTGATGTGTTACAACCATGTCCTACGTATAATGACATTAACACAAGAGATTGGTATGCGGGATTGGATGAAACAACAAAAATGACAAAACCAAGAATATACAAGCTTGAAGACACTGGTTATGATCCTGTTGTACACTATGACGAGGAAATTGAACTAAATGAAAAGATCTCGCAAGCATTAATTCGTTCATTAGAATGGGATACAAAAATTCCGATAGGAGTATTTTATAAAAACGAAATAATAAGCCAATATGATAAAAGAATAATGGACAAGATACCCAACTATCTAGAAAACCCCCCGGCATCACAAACCATATCTGCTAATGGTAAGCCTGTAACTGATCTCTCAAGAATTTTAGATTCACTCTCAGTTTGAAACATTGATAATATTTGTAAAATGGATATTAGCAGGTAATGTGTGAGGTTATTCTATAATTGAATCTGACTGAAGCAAACAAAATATTTCGAAAATCAATAATCAAGGGCTATTTTGAGCAAAGCCTACTGAATCTTGATTTTAGCAAATCGAATATCAAACATCCAATCATATCTGATGATGGATTGATGCAATCTAGTCTACTTCACATATTTTTTGATATTGAAACGGGTGCTGATTATCCAGATGGTGATGAGTGGTTTATTGCAGAGTTTTTATTCCCATATAACATCAAAGTTCCTGATTCTGTAAAAGGTCCAGATTATTTTACAACACTATCGCTAAGTGATGGAAAAAATTATTGGCATCATCGCGAGCTGATTCGATTCAAATATGGAAAATCAAAAAAACTAGTTGAGTCGCTAGATTTTTTGGATTCCAAATACAAAGAATTGCACTCTCTTTTGGAGCCATTAGAAAAAGACATCAAATAGATATTTTCCAAGCATTATTTACCAAGACAAATTTCTTATTGTTTGCATACAACGTGTGCAACTTCCATTTTCTTGTCTCTGTATCAAATTTGTAAACTGCTTTGGATACGTCCTCGACATTTTCAAAATTAAGATGAAATGAAAGTAGCTCTACCACAAAATCAAGTTTTTCAAGCGCATTATCAAACCCATCTTTTTCCTCAACATCCACAGAGAATTCGATTTTTGGCATCCCAGCAAAACTGATATCAATTTTTAAAGAGTTTTTTCTCCCACGACGTCTCTTCATTTCCTTGAAAATGTATTTTATTTTATCCCATCTACGATATTCAAACCACTTGAAAAATTCCTCATTGAATGCTAATGGAATTGATAGATTGATCACACTCACAAAATTTGGATCTTGCTCAGATAATTCATTTTGCTGTATTTTAAATCGCTCAGAGAGTAATCCATATACAACTTCTACTTCCCACGGTGACACTCCATAATAGCTTAATTCTGTGCAAAGAAAATCGTCCTTCATCTATTGTTCTACATGAAAAATTCTAATTAAGTATTTTAGAATATGGTGTCTAGGTATTTCCACAAATAGAATATCCCAACTGTCCCAATAAAGAATATCATTGGCTTCCATGCAAAAACTGGAATACTTGGCGTGGTAAGCATTATTTTGTAATTATCAAATATCGTGTGAATGTGATTTTTTATCTTATTGTGCCATATTCTGTACTCTATTTGGTGTTTTTTGAGCAAGGCCTCAATTTCGTATATTACAGGCGTTCTCTGGCAAAACAAGTGTTGTAAATAGTCTCGTGATACTTCGACTTCTGCCTCAATTCCGACCTCGCCATTTTTTCTATCAAATAATCGCAAATGCATCTCCCACGGTTTTTTGAGCTTTAGTGACAAACCATCACCTATCTGTGATTCTTGTTTGTGCTCAAACTTTACTTTGGTAAATCCTTCCTTGATCAAAATGTTATACAACTCTTCTGCACTTTTTTTTACAATTACTGTAAGCTGCTCAACTCCCTTTACATCTGTGTGTATGGCGTGTTTTTTTCCACCATCAAAAAATATGGTCTTTGGATATCGTGTTAGATACTGCAATGGTGTGATGTTGAATTTGTTTTATTTAAATTAACTAGTTGTTAAAGCCACGCATATACACACAAAGATCTGACGATATTGACATCTCATCGGTTTTGATCTTTCTTGTAGTGATCTTTGCCCCAGAGTCTTTTACTAGTATAATTGGAATTGATTCCGAACCTTCACCCATCTTGTGATTTGCTATGGTTGCTAGATTGTCTGCAGTTGCCTTCATAGTAACTCGCAGCGGATTTCCATCAAGATCTTTTTGACCTCGAACATCTTGGATTGGTTCAAATCCAGATACCGCAATTGCGACACCAATAGTTCCAACCCTTGCAGGCATAAGTCTACTGTCTACTAGAATCACACCAACATGAACTCCAAGATTCAAAAAGATCTTTTTTCTCAAATTGTCCGCTATTTTGTATGGTAAATCTGGATATAGTATGATGGTGCCCTTTTTTACATTTGATTTATCAATTCCAGCATTTGGAGCCAAGATCTGATCTGATGATGTGAGCACAAATCCCGTCACTCCACCAAATATCTCATCCGATTCACGCAAAATCATCTCTGCAAATTTTGGGTCTAGCTGGTATTTTTTTGATAATCTTAATGCATCAGATGATGGCCTGGTCTTTGTTAGATCAAGTAGCCGACCTTCAGAATTTGCAACATACTTGCTTGATATGACAATTACATCTCCAGTCTCCATGGTATGATCTTTTGTGGATTCTATCAAATCCTGATACAGATCAAAACTTGATTGTTTTCTATGTACCTTGATTGGAATTATTATTGTCATGATATGGTTGCGGTTTTCGCATTTTTTATCCTTCTCCAAAGCTTTTAATCTGAAATGAGCGATCTTTTTGCTGTGAACGTTACAGAAAAGATTCTTGCTCGTGCATCTGGCAAATCAAAGGTTGCGCCAGATGACATAATATTTGCAAATGTGGATAAGGTGATGATTCATGATGTTTCAGGGCCTGGCGTAATCAAAGTACTCGAAAAACTCCAAAAACAGGGAATCCCAGTTGACAAACTATGGGATTCATCCAAGGTTTGGGTAGCAGAGGATCATTTTGTCCCATCTGCTGAAAAAATTTCAGCCGAAAATATTGTCAAGCTAACAAAATTCACAAAGCAATACGGAATTGAGAAACACTTCAAGTATGGTATGGGTCAATATGGAATATGCCACACATTATCTCATGAAGAGGCAATGGTGTTGCCGGGTGAGGTCTATGTTGGTGGTGATTCTCATACCAATACAACTGGAGCGCTAGGCGCGTTTGCATGCGGACTTGGCCACACGGATGTAGCATACGTTCTACTAAACGGCAAGATTTGGTTCAAAGTTCCAGAGACTCTATACTTTAAGCTACATGGTAAGTTACCTAAACACGTGATGGCAAAGGACGTGATTTTAAAAATAATTGGTGATATTGGTACCGAAGGTGCAGCATATTACGCAATGCAGTTTGGCGGCACTGGAATTTCTGAAATGTCCATAGAATCAAGACTCACATTATGTAACATGACAACAGAGGCTGGAGCAAAAAATGGAATAATCGAACCCGATCAAAAACTCTTTGAGTATCTTGCACAACATGGAGCTACAAACTATACTCCAATCTATGGTGACAAAGACGCCCAGTATTCCAAGGTATTCGAGTATGAAGCATCAGAAATAGAGCCAATAATTGCAAAACCATATTCTCCTGAAAATATTGCAACTGTTCGTGATGTTGCAGGAATTGAGCTTGATAAATCCTACATTGGTTCTTGCACTGGAGCAAAATATGAAGACCTCGAAGCTGCTGCAACGATTCTCAAGGGACGCCAAGTCAAAATTCGAACAGAAGTATTACCTGCGGCAATATCCATATACAAAAGAGCAATGGAAAATGGCCTGATCAAAATATTTTTGGATGCTGGCGTTACAGTTGGTCCACCAACATGCGGTGCATGCTGTGGAGCACATATGGGAGTGTTGGCAAAAGACGAAGTGTGCATTAGCACCACAAACAGAAATTATCCAGGAAGAATGGGGCATGTCGAATCTAAAACATATCTGGCATCACCACTAGTGGCAGCAGCTTCTGCAGTAACTGGTAAAATTACAGACCCGCGTGATTTGTGATATGGCCAAAGTAATCAAATACGAAAAGGATAACATTGACACTGATGTCATCATACCTGGTCAATATCTAAAATTGCATGATTATGATGAAATAGCAAAACATGCAATGGAGGGAATTGATCCGAATTTCCATTCCAAAGTGCAAAAAGGCGATTTTTTGGTTGCTGGTAGAAACTTTGGTTGCGGATCATCAAGAGAACACGCGCCAATTGCTCTGAGTCAGTGTGGAATACAAGGTGTAATTGCAGTGTCCTTTGCTAGGATTTTTTACAGAAATGCAGTGGATGGAGGATTTTTGTTACCAATAGAAGTGGATGAAGCAACATACGGAAAAATCTCAGATGGTGACCAGATACAGGTGGACACATCAAAAAACGAAATCAAAAACCTGACCAAAAATCAAACCTATTCCATGAAACCATTCTCAGAAATTGTGTCCAAAATTATATCTGC
>JBQTIZ010000006.1:0-25476 GCA_052387615.1 Candidatus Nitrosotenuis sp.
AATATAGCAGATGCAGTACGGCAAAAACACGGGATTTAGTTAGAGTTTTTTGAAATATAGGGCATTTAGCATGAAACTGCAAAACAAGATGCAGAGGGAATAGAACATTATCTAAATCCAAAGACAATAAAGCAGTTACGAAAATTTATTGCATTTCTAAAATCAAACCAAAAATTACTTGAGGGATTCAAGAATCTTTAATCAGGATTTCTATATCATTCCTTGAAAAGGCAGAACGTGATAGGGATTTGCCTGCATCTGAGCGTTTCGAGAGCTTGATTTTACCATGTCTTGCCACCCTGGCAGTAGTTACATATCTGTCTTTTACATATATTTCCGCAAGTAAACCATTGTAGCGCTTGTCCACATCAAACAATAACGAATTTGTTGATTCTGAAAAATCAAATGATACACCATGTGTAGAATCATATGAAGAGCGTGGTTCTTCAGACTCTTTTTCCTGTACGTCAATGTGAACGTGTAAGACTTTTTCAAGCTCGCTAATTGTTGAACCGCCTTTCCCTATCAATGACGGAATAGAGTCCTTTTTTACTTTAATTTGGACATTATTATCAGATAAAATCTCAATTTGTGGATTTGGATCAAATCTGCGTATTGTCTCTCGGATTTTTTCTGCTGCAAGTTTGTGAACCCCAGATTTTGTTTCAGTTGTTTTAACTGGGACTATGACATTTTCTTCTCCAAAAGTATAGATTTCATATTCTAGCAAACCAGATTCAAAGTCTGAAATCTCAATTACTGGTCTTGCCAAATCTTGCTCTACCATTCCAGATGGAACTTTGACTTTGAGATCAAGATCATAGATTTTTGATACCATCCCATCTTTGACAAAGACCACAGTATCAATAACACTTGGAATCATTCCAAGCTCAATTTTGCCAATAAAGCGTTGTACTGCATCAAGTGGCATGTTTGCATGAACCACCCCAACCATACCAACACCTGCAAGCCGAAGATCTGCAAATACCCTAAAATCCTCACGCCGTCTTACCTCATCAAATATTGTGTAATCTGGCCTCACCAGTAACAAAATATCCGCTGAATTCTCAAAGCTGCCATCAAGTTTCGTGTATTGTGTGATTCCCTTGTCAACTTGCAAGTCCCTAGGAGATTCGAATGTTTTCACAATATTTCCTTTTGATGCGTAAAAATTTGCAATACTTGATGCCAATGTACTCTTTCCAGAGCCAGGCTGTCCTGAAATTATTATGCCATCTGCCTGCTCAGAAAGTCTGCTCATCATCTTGTTTGACAGTCCATATTGTTCCAGTGTCATTTTTGTAATCGGATGAACTATGGTTATCTCGTGTGATTCTGAAAACGGAGGCCTAGTAATTGCAATTCTATAATCTGCATATTGTATGACTAGCGCGCCGGACTTTGATATCTCTATAATCCCGGCATTTGAGATTTTGCTTGCCTCCAAAATCTGTGTGCTGATCAATTCCAAATATTCATCATTGAGTAGTTTGTCTTCTAGTTGTATCAGCTCAAATGCTCCGGGTTTACCTTTTTTTGCAAGTGGAGGGTTGTTTTCTTTTAGGTGCACACTCATTGTATGTTGATCAAAAAACCGTAAAAACTCTAGACTCTGAGATATTTTCTCTGATCTCTGATACACTACAATTATTCCTTCTACTTCTGCAGTCAGACCTTGCACATAATCAGCAGTGTAAAGTGTGGCATTGTTTTGCCTCGCCACGTCTTTGATAATTGCATCTATTCGCCCATGCTTTGCAAGACGAATGTCTTCAAGGCTTGGTCTTTGACCCACAAATTGAACTGAAATGCGGTTTTCTTGACACAGTTTTTGTATTTTCTTTATTTCTTCCAAGCCCACGAATCCCTGCTCACGTCCCTGTGAAGCTTGCGCCTGAAGCTCATCCAGTGAAGCAACTGGAATTATGAGATCAATATCTTGTAGTGATTTCGATTCAATTTGTTTTGTTATATAACCACTAATAATGACGCTAGTATCTGCAACGACTTTGGGCATGATTGCAAAGTCATTTTCGCACTATTAACCATAACTAAAGCAAACTAAACTTTTCATATCAGATAGAAAGTGAACAATGTATTGTCAAGTATTGAGGAAAAAGATGTTTTAATCATTGAGGACAGTCCAGCAATTGGTATTTTGCTCAAAGAATTCCTGAACAAATTAGGTATGAAAAAAATTCATCACTGCCAAAATGGAAAAACTGGAATTGAGTCATTCAGGGAATTGGTAGAATCTAACAAGGTACCATTGGTATTTTTGGATTATAATTTACCAGATATGACAGGGTATTCCATAATGACTCAGTTGTTAACATTAAGGCCTGATGTCAAAGTGGTAATTGAAACCGCACGTGAGAAAAACGAGGACTTGATTAAGGACGTTATTGCCCAGGGAGCGTACCAATATCTTTCAAAACCAATCAGGTTAGAAAAGATAAAAGAAATAATTGACACGTTGAAAACTGAAGAAGCCCAAAATCCAGACGATGATTCCGCTAAAACGCTTGAAAAAATATTATCAAGCACAACCCAAATCAGTCTTTTGAGAATACAGCAGCACATGGATAAAGAAGAGCAAGAGATAATGCCTCAGATCAAGCATTTAATCGCAGACAAAAAGGTAATACAAATAGATGACATAAAAGAGGCCGCATGCCCAAGATGTAGCTCCGTTCGCGTAGCACAAACGTTTCATTGTCCAAAATGCAGAGGCACTAATTTTAAACAGGACAAAATAATTGAGCATTACAAGTGTGGAAATGTGTCATCTACCACAACATATATGGATGACAAATGCCCAAAATGCCATCAAGTAATCAAGGTATTTGGTGTCGATTACCGGCTCCAAGAAAATATGTATGTGTGTAATGATTGCGCAGAGATCTTTGCAGAGATTCTTTTAGATTATTTGTGTCTGAAATGTAACAATAAATTCAAGCTAGAAAACGCCAGGCTTTTGTCAAGTAAAGGTTTTAGTTGGCTCAAATAGCTATTTTGCCACATCGTTAACCAATTTTAGAACATAATCAAAGTCAAAGGGTTTTGAGATGAAGGTCTTTACTCCAGATCGAATACAGTCGTTGATAATTTTTTGATTTTCGCTTTCAGTTATGAGTATTATCTTTGCGTTTTTGTGTTTCGCCATTATTTCTTTAGCGACTACTAATCCATCTTTTTTTGGCATTGCTAGATCTAACAACAACACATCGGGATTTGTTTGTGAGAACATTTCAACTGCCTCTAAACCATTTTGTGCTTCAGATATTACTTCATGCCCACCAATTTCTAATATGTCTTTTAACACCAATCTAATTGCATCAGAATCGTCGGCTATCATAACTCGAACCATATCAACACCTTCAACACGGCGGGATTTAAGAGAATTTCTATTATAGAAGATCCGCATGATTTTTTTTGATTTCTGAATACAAGTCCTCATAGCCTTTGTTATCGCCATCAATCGCATTTTTCATAAAAACATAAGACTGTTTTATTGTAGAATAAATTCCCAGAGGCGGCTTGTCAGATTGCATTGTTTTGAGAATTTTGTCAAGCAGTGTTGCAATTTGGCCTATTTCTTCTTGGCCCATCATTGGTGCTAGGCCTTTTATTTTGTGAACATGTTTTTGAATATTCAGCATATTTTTGGCCACATCTACATCAGTTGTGCAGTTTTTCAATAAATTATCAATTTCGGCAATATCTTCGCTTATCTCTTTTTTTGCCACACGTAAGAATTCCTCTGACACTACTGACAATAATTTGATCGGGGTTTTTATATCATATCAAGTACCAGTAGATAAAAATGAAAATCATTAGCAAGACATACCTCCTCATCTCGATTTTGATAGGGGTTGCAATCTTTAACTTGTTTGTATTGTACGATTCTCAAATAACTGCGATAACTGAATCATATTCCATTATTCGTGCAGGTGATCTCAAAACCAAAGTAGAAACAATTGCAGGGATAGTGGGATCTATTGCAGCCGGAAAAGAAAGCGATAGACCTTTGCTAGAAAAAGAAATAGGTGAATCTGACATTATAATAACGGCATTAAAAAATGGTGGCGTCATAAGGGGGCAGACAATCACGCAGGTACCAGATAACATCACATCAGATTATGAAAATGTAAGCAGACTATGGAGTGCCTATCGTGTAGACGCAATGCAAGTCCAGACTACATCCATTTACAATAAAGAAGTGATTAATGCAGTAAATTATGTTTTAGAAAAAAATACCGACTTGATTCTGACTGCTGACTCACTAATGCGTGACTTGGAGGTATTAGACAGAAACTATAACAGACATAAAGAAATTGCATTGGAACTACGGGAAACAGCAAAAATAGTAGGTCAAAATGCATTACTAGTCTCACTAGGGCAAGAACAAGAAGCAAAAGAAAACTTGCCCAAGACAAGACTGTCATTTGATGTAGGAATTAGAAAACTCTTGCAATTACCACTTGATGATCTAGATTTGAGTGGTATGAATGTAAAGACTGAAGATCTAGCACCAATCCCAAGAGAAAACTCTCAATCGCTTGATGAATTAGATTTGTTGTGGGAGGCAGTGGAACTAAGAATAAAGACAATAGAGAAAAAATCTTTGTATTTAGATGAATCTAACAATCCAGTTTCAAAGGTAAACACCCAAAGACAACCATTACGTGACTCAATAGACAGTATGCTCGACATGTGGAATGAGGACAGAATAGAACGAAGAAATCAAGCACAAACAATTGCGCAGATAGTAATAGGAATAGATATCACCATTTTCATTATCGCGTTACTTACTATACGAAGATCACTTGGTCCGCTGGAAAAAATCACCAAGGCCTTGTCCAGAGTCAAAGAGGGGGCATACGGTGAAAGAATAACATATTCTGCAAAAGACGAAATTGGTGAGCTTGCAACCAACTTTAACACAATGTCAGAGACCATTCGAATAAAAGAAGAAGAAGCAAAAAAAATAGACATTGCAAAAGATGAATTTCTTGCCATGGTCACACATGAGCTAAAGACGCCACTAGTACCAATTCGTGGATATGCAGACATTTTACTTAGTGGTCATTTGGGTGATCTAACAGACAAGCAAAAAGAAAGAATAGCCATCATAAAATCAAGTGCTGCTACTTTACTACAGCTGATTTCAGACTTGCTTGATGTACAAAAATTAGAGCTTGGCCAACTAAAGATGAAAAAAGAAAGTACAAACATTCGGGATACAGCTATAAAGTCAATTCAAACCCTACAACCGCAGATAGATGAAAACAAGATAACCATAATAAATGAAGTCGGAAATATCACAATCGCACATGATTCTGACAGAATAATTCAGGTACTGACAAACTTGATAAAAAATAGCATGAAGGCAGTCAATCCACACACTGGCATTATTCGAGTTTATTCCGCAGACGAGCCAGACGTGATTAAAATAGTGGTAAACGATAACGGTTCTGGAGTACCGCTGAGCAGGCAAGACAATCTATTTACTAAATTTTATCAAGCTGACGCATCGCTGACTAGGGAAAAAGGCGGTAGCGGGCTTGGATTGTCAATCTGTAAAGGAATCATAGAGGCGCATGGGGGTAAAATCGTCCTGCAGAGCACTACTAATTCTGGAACAACTGTAACATTTTCTTTGCCCAAAGACCACACACCAGGATTGCAATATAATCAAAGAAAACAAACTTGAATAATCAAAACTTTCAACACATCTCAAAATAACTAAAATCCAAAATTACGATGCATGGATAGCAGCCCAAAAAACACCGAGTTTTATGCCACGTGTAATGAGTATTTCATGGCACTGCGCAAAAAGGGCAAAAACGACTTTACCTTTGAGGACGAATACTATTACACAATGCCAATCATTTCAGGCAACAATTAACAATAAGGGCATAACAAAAACATCATGTTTGATGGGCAAAAAGCAATCAAAATTGCTCAAAAACACGGTGCAACATACTACGACATCAGAATAGAGAACATCAAAAAGAACGCAATCACAATTGAAAATGGAAACCTGGAACAATTCACTACACTACACAATAATGGCATTGGTATTCGAGTGTTATATGATGGTGCTTGGGGATTTTTTTCAACATCAGATCACACAACCCTCGAGGATGGAATTATATCTGCAATCAAGGCAGCAAAATCGGTAAAAAAGAAAAACAAGGTAAAACTAGCAGAGATTCAGATTCATGAAAAAACCATCAACTATGCCATAAAGAAAAATACAGAAACAGACGAATTGATAAAAATTGCATTTGATTGTGACAAGATAATACGAGACCATCATAAGATATCAAAAAGTAGCGTTACTGCACTAGTCACGGATACTGAAAAATATTTTGAGAATAGCGAGGGCGCAAAAATTACGCAGAACTATACTGATTGTACCATGGATTTGATTGCAACTGCACACCAGTCAGGAGTAACTCAATCCATCAACACCACAGAGGGCGGAAGGGGAGGCCTTGAAAAAATCTCTAATGTATTTTCAGCAGCCAAAGAAATCACGAGCAAGGCAGCATCACTGCTCGAGTCAAAATCCCCAAAAGAGGAAAAATCAACAATAATCATGAATCCAGACTTTGTTGCTTTGTTGACACACGAAATTTTGGGCCACCCATCAGAAGCAGACAGAGTCTTGGGAAAAGAGATGGCATGGGCAGGTGGCGCATGGTGGGCAGGAATGCTTGGGCAGAAAATTGGCTCTGATTCTCTAAATGTCATAGATGATCCGACCATTTCTGGCAGCCTTGGCTGGTACGAATACGATGATGAGGGTGTAAAGTCTCAAAAAAAGAGCCTTGTGCAAGACGGAATTTTGACAAGCCACATGCATAGCCGTGAAACTGCAAGTATGTTTGATGCAGAGCCAAACTCTAGCATGCGTGCAACGTCTTACTCGTTTATGCCACTAATTAGAATGGCCTGCACATGTATTGAGGCAGGCAATTGGGATCCCCAAGAAATGATCAAGGACGTAAAACACGGATACTATGTGTCCAATATGAAAATACCATCTATTGATATGAAACGCCACAACTGGAGTATTTCATGCCAATATGCAAACAGAATTGAGAATGGGGAGATCAAAGAATTATTGCGCGACGTTCTCATAGTTGGCACTGCACCAGAATTTTTTTCATCAATTGACGCATGTGGTAAAGATTTTACAGTTCGTCCAATTACAAACTGTGGGAAGGGGGATCCAATGCAGCAAATGAAGATGGGAAATGGCGGACCATCAATTCGCGGTGTTGCCACCATACGGGGAACGGTATGATTCTTGAAGAAGTCAGAAAATCTGTCATAGAATGTACAAAGTGCGAGCTATGTAAAACTCGCACCAATGCAGTTCCTGGAAAGGGGAATCAGAATGCAAAAATAATATTCATTGGTGAGGCGCCTGGAAGGACAGAAGACATGCGTGGTGAGCCATTTGTTGGTTCTGCCGGAAAAAAACTAGCCAACGCATTGGCAAAAAATGGCATCATGCGAGACACAGTATACATAACAAATGTTGTAAAGTGTCGCCCCCCCAACAATCGTGTTCCAACAGAATTAGAAAGGGAATCATGCAAAAAATACCTTGATGCCGAACTAGATGCAATCAAACCAGAGATAATTTGCATTTTGGGCAATACCGCAAGCAATTCCATACTTGGCCAAGGTGAGATTACAAAAAATCATGGTAAAATCATACAAAAAGATGGCAGAAAATTCTTTTTGACATTCCATCCTGCCGCAATAATTTACAATCAAGAGCTTGCCGCAGCATTCGAGGCAGACATTGCCACTCTCGCAAAGATAGTTCAAACATGAGTGACAGACTAGATAGAGAGTTTTATGCGCAGGACACCGTTAGGGTTGCACGCCAGTTATTGGGCAAGACTTTGGTTAGGAAAATAGGTAAGACTGTTGTATCTGGAATAATAACAGAGACCGAAGCATACAGGCAATCGGATGATCCTGCAAGTCATGCGTATCGCACAATTACACCGCGCAATAATGCAATGTTTGGCGAGATAGGCCATGCCTATGTGTATTTCACATACGGAATGCATCATTGCATGAATGTAGTTGCAAAAAGCAAAAACTATTCTGCTGGGGCAGTTTTGATTCGTGCACTAGAGCCAAAAAATGGAATTGATATAATGATGAAAAACAGAAAGATCACAGACATTGTCAATTTGACAAACGGTCCTGCCAAGCTTGCAATTGCGCTAGACATTACCAAAAAACAATATGGAGAAGACTTGATAAACTCTGATTCGCTATACATCACAGAAGGAATTGATGTTTCCAAAATAACTGCTGGTCCAAGAATCGGAATCAAAGTTGGAACTGACAAAAATTGGAACTTTAGAATCTAATCATCTTTTTGTAGCGTCCAAGGTGCAACTCGCCCAAGAATCTTTTCCCAATTTAGGCGCAAGACCAAAAAGATCGAGGCCGCCATTATTCCAACAAATATTACAAATCCAACATACACTAGTGTCGGATCTTTGATGTCTTCTAGGAATGGATCGACATAGTTCATTCCAAAATAATGCGCAATCAAAACTATCACATAGCTGAGGATTATCTTGCCTGCAAGAGTCGAGATGAAAAATCTAATGGGGTTGTATTTTGCAAGGCCTAGTGGGATGTAGATAAGATCGTCTGGAATTGGTGTTGCTGCTGCCACAAATGCTGCTGCTGCGCCATATCGCTTGACTAACCTCTCAAATGGCTTCATCCTTTTGCGGGTCTTTTCAGTGATGATTCTGCGCCCCTCATAAGAAATTAAAAATATAATTTGCTTTGCGACAGTTGATGTAACTGCTGCGACTAGTGCCAAATAATGAATGTTGAACTTGTCTCCTGCAGACATTGTTGCTAGGAAAATAAATGATGGTAATGGGACAAATGGAATCAGTGAGCCAAAAAAGCTGACCAGTGCCAAGCCGACATATCCAATTTCATCAGCAAACGGAAAGATTACCGATAAATCCATAAAACTGAAGATGGTATTTGATTATTAAGCCATTACAGAATTGTATGACCATGATATTAAAATACAGTAATTTAGCAAATATCGTGAAATGTCAAAAAAACAACTAGAGGAAATCTGTGCCAAAATTACATTGATTAGTCCATACATCAGATTTGTTGGAATAATCAACTCGCGTGGAAATCTTTTGGCCTACAAAAGGCGCGATAAGCTTGTTCCATTGCTTGATTCCACTGCAACTAAAAATCAATTTGCAGACATTGCAATTAAAACGGACATGGAGAGTAAATTCAACAAGGCACTAGGTAAAATAGAATTTGCCTGGGAGGAAAGGCAAAAGGTACAGACAATATCATTTACAATCAAAAAAAACCGTGTCTGGGTTTCAATTGACAAAAAAGTAATCCGTTCTGAGATGCTACGAATTATTGATTCGTGTCTTCCTTTAGTGAAGAGCTACTCGTAGAGCCAACACTGCACGTAACCCGAATCATTCTTGGTTTGTATTGTGTCTTGCTTGCATTTTTCCATTGCGTGTGGACACCTGTCTAGGAATCTGCATCCGGGCTTTGGATTGTACAGGCTTGGCGGTGAGCCTGCGATGTATTGCGGTTTTTTGGTATCATGCAGTCTTGGAATGGATTTGATTAGTGCCTGAGTGTACGGGTGCTTTGGGTTTTGCAAAATTTGCTGTGATGTGCCAAACTCGACCATCTGCCCTGCATACATTATGCCTATTTTTTCGCAGATCTCTGAAATGGTGGATAAATCATGAGATATCAGAACAAACGACATCCCTTGCTTTTTTAGAGATTTGAATAGGTTCAGGATCCGAGACTGCACTAGAACATCAAGGGCTGTGGTTGGCTCGTCTGCAATCACTAACTTTGGTTTTAGCAAGAGTGCCATAGCAATTACAACTCGCTGCTTCATTCCACCGGAAAGCTCGTGTGGATATTTTTGCAAGATGGACTCGTCTAGTCCTACTTTTTCTAATGAGAGTTTTATTATATCTGAATTATTGCCTTGGGAATTGTGCGCCTTGAGAACATCAGAGAGCTGCTGTGATATTGTGTATACTGGATCTAGTGAGTTCATTGCACCTTGAAATATCATGGAAATTTGCTTCCAGCGATAATTCCCATCAAACTCTGCATTTGGTAGATCTAAAATGGATTTTCCATCAAGGATGATTTTACCGGATTCTACTTGCCCGCCAGGAATTGTCCTAATCAGCGACAACCCAAGTGTGCTTTTGCCACATGCACTCTCGCCCACTATTCCTACTGACTCGCCTGAATTAATCGAAAACGAGACATCTTGTACTGCTCTGACTGGTCCCTTTTCTGTTGGATATACGACGTTAAGATTTTGTACGGATAGGAAGATCATGGATCTAATGTTTTGGGTCAGGGGCAACATTTAACTTTGTTTTATTTTTCATTTGATTTGCTTGCAAGTTCCAATCTGTGTCTTTGATGCAAAAAACTCTGTACTATGTCCACAGTGCGAATCAAAGCTGGAATCTGGACAGCTGACACAGGCAGATGTCGACGCGTCAATGAAGATAGCCAAGCTTGCCAAGACGAATTCTGAGATTGATAAATTTTCAATACATGCGTGTCGCCAGATTGGCCTAAACCACATCCTGTATCTTTCTAAATCAGACATTGACGTAACGCGAAAAAGCCGCACACTTTATCGCGCCCTTTCAGGCGAGTTTTCAGGCAAGCTGTGGCTGGTAGAATCAGAAGCTAGTGATAGAAAATTCATCGAGGACTTGTTCTTTCCCACTAGGATATTATCAATAAATGCTGTCTGGGCTCCAGGCGGACTACAAAAAACAAAGGTAATCATATCTGGAAAAAGGACCAGTAAATTCCCAATTGATATCACCCAGGTAGCAAACATTGTAAAAGAGATGCGCCAGCTAGATATGGTAATAGAATTTGAGGAAGATGGAAAGAAATGAGATTTAAAAAAACACATGACATTGACCAGATTTCCATGACGCTGAAAGGAGAGCAGATTGTAATTGGTGGGTGGGTGGAAGACTTGCGCAAATTGGGTAAAATGTCGTTTTTGACTATACGAGATGTTACCGGCCTCGCCCAGATTATAGTAAAAGACATCACACTGCCAGAAGACTTGACTCGCCAGACATCAGTAATGGTGCAAGGAACAGTACAGGAGACAAAGGCGCGCGACTTTGCATTTGAGATTAAAGCGGAGGCAATTGATATTTTGACTAAAGCAGTTCATCCATTGCCAATTGATCCAATCGGAAGACTGGAATCAAACATTGATAATAGATTAAATTCTCGCGCACTGGACTTGCGCAACCAAAGGGTTGCTGCCATATTCAAAATTCGCTCTGCTGTTTTGGAATCATTGCGCAAGGCATTTTTGGAAAAAAAATTCATCGAAATCACTACACCAAAGATAATCGGCAGTGCAAGTGAAGGCGGTGCAAACCTGTTCTCGCTAGAGTATTTTGGAAAAAAGGCATACTTGGCACAATCGCCGCAACTGTACAAAGAACAAATGACAATTGGGTTAGAGCGTGTATTTGAGATTGCATCGTTTTATCGTGCAGAAAAATCCCACACTGGGCGACACTTGACTGAGTTTACATCGATTGACTTGGAGGCGGCATTCATGGACTATACCGATGTGATGCAGATTTTAGAAGACTTGGTGGTTCAGGTATTTCGTGATGTGATTGCAAACTGCCAAAAAGAGCTTGCCATACTGGAGAGAAAATTAGAAGTGCCAAAGACGCCATTTGATAGAATTACATATTCTCAGGTAATTGAGGAATTATCAAAGAATGGAGCTGAGCTAAAGTTTGGCGACGATTTGTTAGACTCGCACCTGAAACTAGTCGGCGAATCCCACCCAGGCCTGTTCTTTTTGCTTGACTGGCCAATGAGTCTCAAGCCATTTTACATTCATGCCAAAGACGATGACCCCAAGATTTCCCGCTCTTTTGATTTACAGTATGGCTATCTGGAATTATCATCAGGTGGTAGAAGACTGCATGATCCCAATACCCTAAAGACTCGCATCGCAGAACAAGGACTAGATCCTGCATCATTCGAAGATCACTTGCGCGCATTTGATTGGGGCATGCCGCCCCATTCTGGATGGGGAATGGGCCTCGATAGATTGATGACAGTAATTGTTGGTATTGATAATGTGCGTGAAGTGGTTTTGTATCCTCGCGACCCAGAACGCCTCAGCCCATAAAAAAGATAAGCTTCGTTTTGTATTATCACACCATTGGGTACATGCGAGTTTTGTGATTCTGTATTTGGCGACAGAAAGTGCTATTTTTGTAGAAAAATAGTATGTACCTCATGCATGACAGATGACCGTACCCGCTGCAAAAAATGCTACATCAACAAGGCTCGATTATCATGGAGCCAGATTATTCGAAGAAACAAAATCATCGTTGGATTTGTTGCATTTATCTGGTTTTATGCAGTCTTTCCTGGGCCGCTGGTTCCAGGCCTGCATTCTGGATATTACCTAGTATTTGTAATTGCAGCCATAGTATGCATGATACCGCTATGTCTGATGATGTTTTTTTGGTCGCTGCATCCCCCCTCGTCCGACGTAAAATAGTTAGATATCGGATTTTTTTGAGTTATCTCCAGCTTTGGCGCTTTGAGGCATTTTCGCACTTGGGGCATTTGAGACCGCCAGTCCTTGCGCCACACTTTTTGCAATATATCTCAAATTTGAACGCATTTGCAGGCGATGAGGAAAATATTTTTTTTAGCAAAATTATTCCAATTAGTATTCCTACGCCGATTCCAATATAGACTAAAACCATCACTATACTATAGCAGTCATTGCATAAAATCAATTCGCATTATATCATATTACTAGATGCCAGTCGTTATTGCCGCTCTGATTGTGATGCAGGTTTGATTCTCTACTTGGCAGAATTTTTATTTTTACTATTTTTAAAGTCAGTATCAGTTGAGGTTATCTTTAGGCTGAATTTCATGTTTTTATAATAATCATAAATCTGTCCATAATCTGCGAGCACTTCTTTGTAGACGGTTTTATTGTTGACTCCTTCCAGGCTTACAGATTTCAGATCAAGCGTTACGGCAGATGGAATCATGGTTTGATCAAATACTTTTGCACCTCCATTGAGGGTGTAAACAAGGGTAGGCTCTATTGAGCGATTCAAGACGGTCTGCTTTTCTAATAAATCACGCTTAAGTATACTGATTTTATAGCCTGATGGGATCGAGTCTTTTCCCTTGTTGGATGCCTTTTTTGTAATCGTAAATTCTGTTTTTCCGGGAAAGAGAGGATCAATGTATGAGACAATATCAAAAAGCGATAGAGGATCATTCAGTCTGGAACGAAGATCTTGTTTTGTAGTAAATTTTTCCCCGTCTTTGTATTTCAAATCCACGGTTTTAGTTAAGGTGAACTCTCCGGATTTTGAATCAAATGAGACAATCTCGTATTTTATCTGTCCAGAAACGCTCTGAACTAGCTTATTTTTGATAGTTATTGATGACTCTAAACTGTATGTTATGTGTTTGCCAACATAATCCTGCTTTAGATTTGGATTTGTGTCGGCAAAAACATGAGCAGAACTGCCATAAAACAAGACTATGACAACCATTGAAATCAAAATCAAATATCCAAGAGTCATTTTATCCCCAAAGCCCGGTTTATCCTATCCAGTTGAGTGTTGTCGAATTCTTTGATTTTGCCAAATTCTAGGTTTTTTTGCATAGCGTTTAGTTGAGATTTTGGCAAATTCTTTAATCTGGAATCATCGAGATTTTTAACAAAATGATATGTAACTTCTTCTTCCCGATCCAAACCCACTTCCGCAAGAACACTAGAAAACAATTTTGGGTTGTAGTTTGCTAGATCTTTTCCTAAACTCTGAGTGTCAAGACTAAAAAGAGAAGAGTGTTTGTTTATGATAAAACGGGGCATGTCTTGTACATATCCAGTGAACGCGTGTCCTGGAAGTCCAGAAATTTTTTCAGGGTTTGTTTTGAGCAATAGATTCTCAGCAAGTATGGTTCTGCCAGCTATCAGCGGTATTGGATCTGTATAGAATGTCATGTGATTATATGCTGGACCTTCGGGATAAGTCCAAGACGCTCCACCATAAGTATTCACAGATATCTTGTTGGCATTTTTGGCAAAAAAATCAGGATTGTTTTCTTTGATTATAGTTAATGCCGCGGAAGTTATGATGGCACCTTCACTATGGCTATGAATTTCAACGGTTTCACCTTTTTCCAAATCAGACATTATGTTGTCTATGAGGGATTTTACTGAGGGATTATTTTTGAGCAGGTTCAGCTTCAATCCTACAGATTCTGTAAAATCTGATAATCCATCGCTCTTATTGTAAACTCTCTTTACAGGCCTCTCTAGCATGTTAGCTAGTGCCTGTGCATTATCATCAGACATTTGCGGAGTATTGAGCACGCCATTAACAAAATACACTGCCTTGTCACTGGATGCTTGCTTGGATGGCTTTAACACATTAACAGAGCCATCATCATCTCCAGTACGCATTTGCAATTTTTCAATGAGCAGTGACTTATTTTTTGATGAAACCCAGAGTTTACCATATATTCCATTTGAGAACAAATCTTGCAGATCATCAGGTATTGGTCCTGATGGTAACTGTTTTAGAATCTCCAATGCCTTCTTAGCCCTTGATTCAGGATTTTGAATTTTATCAAGTGTCGATTTTATAGTAGAATAATCTAATTTTCCAGGCTCGGGTTTTGATTCTGATTTTGGTTCGGGTATTGTTTCTGGAACTTGCTGCTTGCTTTTTGCCTCTGTTTGTTTTGTAAGACAAGAGTCAATGATTTTTTTCTCTGCTAGCATCTTGGGATTTTGTGGATCAGACCTTAATGCAGCGGAATAATAGTCAGCTGCCACATTACAGTTGTTTTTTAGATAGTATGATCTTCCAAGCCATTGCAAAACATCCTTGTTGTCCGGATCAATCTCTAATGATTTCTTAAAATGAGTTATTGCCTGATCATAATTTTTTAGCCCCACTAGTGAGACGCCTTTTCCCATCCACCCCATGATATTGTTTGGTTCTTTCCCTGTGATTTTGCTAAAATATTCAAGGGCCTTGTCAAATCGTTTTTCATTCAGATAGGATACGCCGACTTTAATCATCTGCTGTACAGTATCTGGTTCTGATTTGGCAGGAATTTTGGGTTTGGAAAAATCGGCAAATTTTTGCAGCTTGGCAGTTCCAACTACATATTGGTCTCCAAAGTCTAGTATTAGCAGATCATTTGTTGCGGTGCCTGAAAGCCTAAGGCCTTCAGAATCTACCATTGTTACAACCGTTCCATCCACGAATCCAGTCAGTGTTCCGCTAGCTGAATCCAGCGAGCATGATTCCATTCCCTCCAGTTTCCCTGTGGACTTTGAGCTTGTGACTGTGAATTGGTATTGTCCGTTCAGGGCATTTCCATTTTGTTGTAGGACTGCGCTAACGCTGCCGCTAAAGGTGCAATATCCATCCGTGTCGCGCAGTTGTGCAGAGCCAGACCATTTTCCCGACAAGTCCACCATTGGCGTCAGTGAGAACACATCGGGTGCAGAAAGCGCCAAAAAGCACGTTACAAAAATTGTGCATAAAATTATTTTCAATAACGTGGATGGTTCAACATGTTTTATTAGAATTGGTGTGAATTTCAGTGTTGATATTATGACTTTCATTGATTTATGATTTTAGCTGTCAGATGTGATGCGTAACATTGTTCATGTAATTGTATAAGCAATAAAGTCGATATGGTATTGTTGAGTTTTCGCAGGTGTGTTCATTGTGGCAGAGAATTTGATGGCTATTTTGACAAGCAGGTATGCCTTATACAGTGTGAAAACGAAATCTCTGGCTAGGCCTTTTTGATTTCCTTGTATTTGATTTTCTGGCCGCAAAACGGACAATGATTGATTGTAATTTGAGTATTGGAATCATATGTAATGGAATCGATGATGGTGAATTTGCCTGTCTGGTAGCTCCAGCTAGGAAATTTTTTGCAACCTCATTTTATTACCATGACTGGGCAGCTGGCATGATGTATGACCTTAAGGGAAACACTGCCCACGAGTAATTCCTTGAAAGTACTCATACCTCTGCTTCCTATTATTATTAGATCGCTGTTCCTGCCTTTTGCAATTTTAGTGATTGTTTGTGCAGGATCGCCTATCTCCAACATTACATCTATTGATACATTGTTTTTATTAGCTTGATCTTTGCACCGCTCAAGCATCTGTTTTGCCTTGTCTTTCAACTCATCTATTAATTCAAATGTCAAAGCGCTATCTCCGCCTAATTCACATTGTACCACATGAATAACATCTAATGTCGCATTACATTTTAGTGCCAAGTGAATTGCTTTTTCAAATGCCATTTTTGCGGAATCTGAACCATCAACTGCAACGAGTATTCTTGAAATTAATTCATGATTTTGAGGTGCTGGCGCAATAATTGTTGATAACTTTTGATTATCGTTCATTTGATTGTGTTCTGAAAAGTCCATTCAATTACATCTCTGCGATCATGCCCCCAACGAATATGTCTCTCGAAATTAGGTTTGTCGATAAACGGCTCAGGATTTAGACACAATACGCAGCTAGGATATTGCTCAACTAGGTGTTTTATCATGTTTTCTCTGTGTGTCGATAAATGAATGAGCCATTGTTTTTTGTCAGCACTTATTCGTTTATGGTTTATGCAAAACAAACAAGAGCCTGTCCTCATTACCGTCAACTTACCTCGATTTTTTCTCTGAAATATTCTTCTTCTAATATTCTGGCTTTTAATTGTAACAGATTGGAATCGAGCTTGTTTGAATCTGAATATGTCATCATTGAATCTATTCTGTCGATTAATAATGAGATTTCATCTGTTGTTAATCGTGGTAGAATTTGTTCAATATCTAGTTGGTTTTTGGCCAATCTTGTTATTTCTTTTTTAATCAAATCAAACTCTACCCACATGTGTATTATTCACATTAATCATATATTAAGTGAATTTGGTAATTATCTAATTTTTTTTAATTTAATAAACAAAATTTCAAACAACTTTTAATAAAAATGACGGTTTTTCTTAAATAAGTTTACTGCGTATAAACAACGAACATGTTTACTGAAATTGAAATGTGGGTTGGCTTTTACATAATGCTACTTTTGTTATCATATGCGATTTTAACATCAAACAAAAAACAATCTGTAGTACATAATGATGCAGATGCACTACGAATTGTAAGCCAGGCATTAGAAAGTGATGAAGTCAACCATTATGAAATCATATCAATAGTGCAAATAAAAGATACAACGACTGTGATAATAGAAACAAATGCGTCTAGCATAGCAATTGAAATTGACAACACGACTGGAGACATAATCAGTAAAGAAAAACTCATCATATGATCTCAGATTATGATAATCTTTGTGATACTGTCTTTGAGATTGATCCCAAAATAAGATATGTTGCAATTTACCATAAAAGCGGTCATAAGATATGTGGTGGAATGCGTGATGATCTAGAGCCGTTGTTGCCTCCGGAAGAACTGACAACATCTGCAATGCACACAATTATGAGATGGGAAACTCGTAGCGCACTTGCGACATTTATTGGCCAGGGAAAATACTCTATGGCAGAATATGAGAAAATAAAACGAATGACTTTTCCAATAAACCAAGCTGAACTGCTTTTGGTCTCAACAGAAATCAACACTAGTCATAACTTGATAATCTCTAAAATCTTGGATCTTCTTCAAAAAATTAACTAATCAGAATCTTTTGCCTCAACTCGCTACTTCTATTTCTGATTGTTACACTAGTGGTCTTTGCTATTTCAGTTAGGGCCTTTTGAGAGTAATGCTCATTCATGTGTATTCCTGCCAAATAAATCGCAGCGGCTGCAAGCCCCATTGGTTCTTTGCCTGCAGTGATGTTGATCCGTTCTGCTTTTTGCAGGATTTCGATGGCATGGCGTTTGACTTTTTCGGAAACCTTGAGGCTATTTGCAATCCGTATGACACATTGAGATAGGTTCACAGTTGGCAATGTTAAGCCCAATTCATTTACTATCAGTCTCAAGCATGCGCTGACATCGGTTTTCTTTACATTCATGGTTTCGGCTATGTCAGATAAAGTCCTAGGGGTGTTACTTTCTCTACATGCGGCATACAAACATGAGGCCGCTATCAACAATACGTTTCGGCCGCGAGTTAACTTTCTATTCATGGCTTTTCTGAATAGGTATGTGGCCTTTTCTATGGTTGAATCAGAAATGGCGAGTTTGTGCTTTAGTTTTTCAAACTCGCAATACATTTTGTAAAAATTCTTGTTAATCGTAGTATGATTTTTACTTCTTGAATCATACATTCTTAGGCGGTACATTGTCCCCCTTGCTACAAATGAGAGAGGACTCCCAGAAAAATCCCAATTTTCATTTCCAATGTTGGTGAACAGTCTCATGTTTCCAAGCGCTGGTAAGGTAGCTTGGCCTACCCTACTCCGTTCAAAATTACCATCGAATGATCTCCATTCTTTGTCATAGGCTTCAAGCCTTTCAGTTATTACTAGTCCACAATCACTACAGATGATCTCACCATTATCAAAATCTGTGATTGGGGAACATGACATACAATAAGGATAGTCTTTACTTTTTCCTATGGTAGCATAAACCATATTACAAGTATACGTCGGGCAGCAATCCATCAACCAACTGATGACTCTTGCATCAGCCACTAGTTTTCTAGTGTTTCTTGTAGTTGCTACCCAAACTCATTAGGTAATACAAAAATAAAAAGTTGAGCTTTAATTTCTAAACATTTTTTCTATTTTTGTGCAAAAACAGGTGTATTTTTAAAGAAAAAACCGGGATTATCTTAAATTTATTGGTGCGTTATGATATCCAGTGAAAATGAGTTTGCAAGTGGAAAAAACCAATGAATATTGGCCTTTGGGACAAAAATGTAATCTGTTGTTACAAGATGAAAAAATCCGATTTGCGGGAATAATAAATAAAATGGGTAAGTTGGTGGCTGGTGGCTTTAAAAAAGAAACATCACCACTTGTAGATGATGCAGAATTACAAAAACTGTACCTAGAGCTTGCACTGAGGGTTTCTATGAGACAAGAGTTTGATTACTGCTTGGGACCAGTAAAATATTCCGCATCACATAGAGAAAAAGCAACACTGATGAGCTTCCCCATTGGTACTAACATATTGCTAGTTTCGACAGAGCCAAATTTGCAAATTGATGCCACAGCCAATAAAATTATGAAAACAATTGGTTTGGGCTACTGATTGATCTAGGTCAAGCCTTATTAGGTAATTTTGGTTAATTATATTATGGAAATATCATACATTCTCATACAATGCGATATGGGTTATGAGACCCAAATAATAAACAAACTAATGGCAATTCCTCAAGTCAAAGAAGTTCGTGGCACATATGGTGTCTTTGACATATTTGTCAAGATACAAGCAGATTCAAAAGATGAAATTGATGATATCGTGACTAATAAAATTCGCAAATTGCCAAACATTCGAGGAACAAATACTTTGATTGCTATTCTGATCCAAGGTGGCAAATAGAATCAAACGTGCTACAAATTTTTACTGATGTTATTTAACAGAGGAGATATTACTGTAATACTATGTGCACAACCAATAAATCTCATACTTTATGATCATATTAAAATCAAAATATGAAACACTTAAACAACTGTTTGGTTTTCATGCATATCACTTTAAATTTCTTAATTGAGCATAATGTACAAGTGACTCACAAAATGAGAGAAGATTTTGCAGAATACACCAAATGTCCTGATTGCCAAGTTCCATTGCTGAATTGCAATTGTACATGCCCATATTGCGGGAAACGAGACAAGTGTAAATGCGAATTAAATTCAATTAGGCGATAGGAATAATTGAGTACAAACATATCTACGAGAAGATAATGAATCTTGATTCTAAAATAAGATTTGTCACAATAGTTGATACTGAAGGTAGGTTGATGTATGGAGGACAACGAGAAGGTGTATCTAATTATCTGACTCCATCAGAAGAACGAGAATCAATACGCCATGCAATAGATACTTGGAAATTACGTACAAAATTTTCTGGTTCTACAGGAACTGGTAAATATGCAATGGCAGAATATGAGAAAATAAAACGTATAACAATACCGCTTGATGAAAAACATATCATATACATGACAACCGAAGTCGAAGCGGATCATTCTACTATCATTGACAAAATTTTGAAACTCAAGTCGGTTATATTGAGCAGAATTTAATCAACCTATAGAATTGACAATAAGGCGATGACCTTATGTGATTATAGAACAACTTATTTGAATAATGCGATGGTTAGAATCAAGTCTATTTACAAATTCAAAAGAGTTCAATGTACGATGTTATTACTATATGCATTATAAAATTAACACTTTGAATTAGTGCAAAATCCAGGGTTCCAACTACATACACCCCAAACAATGCTTCCGATCAAATTTGAATCGGTTTTCTAGAGCAACGAAGTTATTTCTTTGGTGAACTCTGACGTAGTCTTTGTTCCACCGATATCCTGTGTCTTGGTTCCCTTATTCACGACGCCATAAACTGTGGATTCCAGTTTCTTTCCTACATCAAAGCACTTGGAATCATTGTGTTTTTTTCCAAGCCAATCCAACATCATTTTTGCAGATAAAATAAACGAAGATGGATTTGCGATTCCTTTGCCAGCAATATCAAATGCAGCTCCGTGAACCGGCTCAAACAAGGCAAAATTGTCTCCAATGTTTGCAGCTGGTGCCATCCCAAGACCACCTACCACTTCAGATGATTCATCAGAGAGAATATCCCCAAACAAGTTTGTCGTAACTACGACATCAAATGTTTCAGGGCGTCTAATCAAGTTCATTGCACATGCATCTACATACATTTGATCAAATGATACATCAGAATAGGATTTTGAAACTTCAGTACAGACTCGAGAAAACAAGCCATCGGTCTTTCTCATTACATTTGATTTATGAACACATGTTACTCGATTCTTTCCGTTTCGCTGTCTTGCTGTCTCAAACGCATATTTTGCAATTTTGGCCGATGCCTTTTCTGAAATAATCCTAAACGCAACTGCTGCACCAGATACCTCAAATTCCTGACCAGTGTACAAGTCCTCAGTATTTTCTCGAACAATAACCATGTCGATATCATCTTTTAATGCATTCATTCCTGGGTAAGACTTTGCAGGACGAATATTAGCATACAAATCAAGCATCCTTCGCAACACCACAATGACATCGGCAGCTGATTCGCCAACTGGTGCCTTCATGCACACATCAGATTTCTTAATCGCATCTAGGGTCTGATCAGGCAAGGCCTTGCCATATTTTGATAGTGCAACATCGCCAGCTAGCAATTTCTCTATCTCAAACTTGACACCCAGCTTATCATGGATGGTATTCAAAACAGAAATTACAGACTCGGATAATTCCGGTCCAATACCATCGCCAGTAATTAATGAAATTTTATACATCATATCTCTGGAAACCTAGTTTCCGATCTTTTTTTGCTTTAGAGTTTTTTTGAACATTATTCGGTTAATTCCTTCAATGACAGCCTGAACGCTTGTAGTGACTATATCCTCGCCGATTGACTTGGCAGAGGCAACATTCCCATACGCATCCTCGACTTTGATGGTAACCTCACATAGTGCGTCTGCGCCGCCAGAGATGGAGTCTAGCTTGTACTCTTTGACTCGGACCTTTGTTATTTCTCCAGTAATCTTTTGAATCGCATTGAGGGCTGCATCAACTGGACCTACACCATAGTCAGTCCCAACATAGTCAGTTCCATCAATGTTTAGCTTGACAAATGCGTACGGCATCGTGCCTATTCCAGTCGATACTGAAAATCCTGAGAGCTGTACTATTCTCTTTATTGGGTGCTCTGATAAGATTTCATTTGCTATTGACAACAACTCCACTTCGGTCACCTGTTTTCCTTGGTCACCTATTGCCTTTACCTTATCCAAGATGTCTTTGAGCTGTTGCTCGTTTGGCTTTACTCCATATTCCTCAAGCATTGCAGAGACTCCGTGAATTCCTGCGTGCTTTCCAACTTGGAGCCAGCGTGTCCTGCCAACCAATTCCGGGCTGATTGGCTCGTATGTTAATGGATTATTCAAAACTCCATGGGTGTGGATGCCGGACTCGTGGCCAAATGCATTCTCGCCAACTATAGCTTTGTTTGGCTGCACCTTTATTCCAACCAAATTCGAGACATATCTTGAAGTCTCGTATAGCAATTTGGTGTTGATTCCTGTCTCCCATTTTTGTCCTTCAAACTGCAAGCACTGCAAGGCCATTACTAGCTCTTCTAGCGATGCATTACCTGCCCGCTCCCCTATTCCGTTTATTGTAACATGTGCACACTGGGCACCTGCCTGTATGCCAGATATTGCATTTGCAACTGCAAGGCCGAAATCATTGTGACAGTGAACACTTACTGGCAAGTGTGTTGCAGCTATTGTGTCTCGTGTGATTTCTGCAATGTATTGCGGCGTGGAATAGCCTACCGTATCTGGAATGTCTAGCCTGTCTGCTCCTGCCTTTGCTACCTCGGAGAAGACATGTTTTAGAAATGTCCTGTCTGTTCGAGTGGCATCCTCTGCAGAAAACTCTACTTGTAGTCCATGAGATTTTCCATATTCTACAGCCTCTATTGCTTTGGCTAGCGCTTCCTCTCTAGTCATCTTTAGCTTGTATTGTAGGTGAATGTCAGATGTTGCGATAAATGTGTGAATGTACTTTAATCCACAACCAATTGCTGCATCAATGTCTTTTTTGTTGGTTCTAGCTAGGCCGCAGATTTCTGCCTTCAATCCCGCCTTGGTAATTAGCTTGATTCCTTGTTGTTCACCTTCAGATATTACTGGAAACCCGGCTTCAATTGCATCAACTCCTAGCTCGTCTAGTCGTTTTGCAATTGATAGTTTCTTTTCAGGAGATAGTGCAACACCTGGTGTTTGCTCTCCGTCCCGTAGTGTGGTATCAAATATTCTAACTCTCATCTAGTCTTCGCCTCGCTGTAGTGCCGCAACGCCTGTCCGTGCAATGTCTAGTATTTCATATGGCTTTAGTAATTCTTGAAGGTTGTTGATTTGATCAGGCGTAGAAGTCAACTCCACCATGATGGAATCCTTGCGAGGATCGTGGATTTTTGCCCCAAACGAGTTTGCAATATTGTTAATCTCCATGCTGTCTGATGGCTTTGATACTTTGACTCGGAACAATACCAATTCCCTGAATACTGTTTTTTTGTCATCGAGTCGCTTTACCTCTATTGTGTCAATCATTTTGTCTAGTTGCTTTACAATTTGCTCTGCACGCTTTTCATCACCGATTGTCGTGATGGTCATCTTGGAGAATTCAGGATTCTGTGTGACGCCTACAGATATCGAATCGATGTTAAAGTTCTTTGAGCGAAACAAGTGAGTTACCTTGAATAATATACCAGGCTTGTTTTCAACCAAAATTGATAAAATTGCCCACACCATTATGCATCATCTACGATGGTAGGATCATGTCCTTAAGTGATGTGCCAGGTGCCACAAATGGTAATACATCTTCTTCTGGGTCAATTGGAATATCAATCACTGTCGCAACGTCGGATTTGAGTCCTGCCTTGATTGCGTGGCCTAGCTCGTCTAGGTTTCCCACTCGAATTCCTTGCGCGCCGTATGATTCTGCTAGCTTGCAATAGTCAGGGCATTGCTTTTGATCAACCCCGATCATTCTTCTGTCATAGAAGGTCCTCTGCCATTGTGCAACCATTCCCAATGTGTAGTTGTTAACCAAGAATACGATTACTGGCAAGTTGTCCAAGACAGATGTTGCAAGAGAGTTCTCTGTCATGTTGAAACTGCCATCTCCTGCAATATCCACTACTGGCAAGTCGGGTCTTGCTGCCTTGGCTCCAATTGCTGCCGGAAATCCCCAGCCCATTGTACCAAGACCGGTTGAGCTAAAGAACGTGCCAGGCGATATCACATCGTAGAATAGCGAGGCCCACATTTGGTGCTGTCCTACTTCTGTTGTAACAATTGATTGGTGTGGCATTACCTCTCGCAATTTTCTCAATATTCTTGCTGCAGTCAATTCTCCCGGATGTAGCTTGAGATTTTCTCTCCAGTAATCTTTGACTTCGGTTACATGTTTTAGCCAAGCGTTTTCATCTGATTTTTTGAGTGTCTTTTGCATTAGTAATTTAACAAATATTCGAAGTGATGCCTTGACGTCACCAACTACTGCCACACTGGTTGTTTGGTTTTTGCCAATCTCGGCAGGATCCACATCAAGGTGAATGATTTTGAGGTTTTTCTCAAATTCAGCAAATGTTCCAACAGAGCGGTCTGAGAAGCGGGTTCCAATCGCTAGTACACAGTCAGCCTCGCTCATTACCTTGTTTGCCTCTGCGTGTCCGTGCATTCCAATTGGCCCAAGCGACAACGCATGAGTCTCTGGGAATGCCCCTTTTCCTCTGAATGTAGTCACTACTGGAATCATGAGCATTTCTGCAAGAGATTGCAATTCCGCAAATGCTGATGATATTATTACACCACCGCCGGCGAGTATGATTGGCTTGGATGATGAAAGTAATAGTTTGATTGCGCGCTCTATTGCAACTATATCGGGATCAGTCCAAGGATGATATCCTCTGATTTTGACCTCGTCTGGGAATGGAATCTCTGCTTCGTTTGTTTGCACATCTTTTGGAATATCAATTAGAACTGCACCGGGTCTACCAGTCTCTGCAATGTAAAACGCCTTTTTTACTATCTCTGGCACCTCGGTGTTCTTTGTTGGCTGGAATGAATATTTCACAATAGGATTTGCTATTCCTATAATGTCGCTTTCCTGGAATGCGTCACGTCCAATCATTGCAAGTGGCACCTGTCCTGTTATGGCAACCATTGGAGAAGAATCAGCTTGCGCTGTTGCAAGGCCTGTTACTATATTAGTGGCGCCAGGACCAGACGTTGCAAAACAGACACCTGCCCGTCTGGATACCCTACCATAGCCGTCTGCCATGTGTGATGCAGACTGTTCATGTCTAACTAGAATATGTCTAATGTTGCTCTTGTACAATTCATCGTACATTGGAAGGTTTGCACCTCCCGGTAGCCCAAAGATCTCCTTGACCCCTTGTTTTTCTAATGCTTTGATTAACGCCCTAGCGCCTGAAATTTTTTCCATAAATTAATCACCACAAAAGCGCGCTGTAGTATAAATTTACAGCACCAGCTCGACGAGCAGTACCAGAAGTGGTGCCGTCAAGCTATATGTCATGTTCAAGGTATGACACCAAAATTATTCATATAAAGATTGCTTGGGATTTTG
>JBQTIZ010000007.1:0-5570 GCA_052387615.1 Candidatus Nitrosotenuis sp.
TTCGTTGCATGGTCTACAGTTACTGGCGTGTTGCTTGTAGTTGTTGGATTGGTTTATCGTGCATATCTTCACAAGAAAAAACCTGATCATTCATTTTGATTTGGTATATTTTTTAAATAATCTAAAATTGCAGTATAATCCAATTCGCCAAACCCGTTATCTTCTGCATCCTTATACACCTGATTTGCCTTTGTGGCCATTGGAAGATCCAACCCAAATGCTTTGGCCGCCTCGTTTATGGTATCGAGGTCTTTTTTTAGATTTGACAAAGTAAATGTTGGAGAATAGTCTCCTTTTATCATCTTGTAGGCCTTGTTCTCACTCATCCCAGTTTTAAAATAAGTGGAATTTAGAATCTGTAAAAATACCTCGGGTTCTATTTTTGCACCACGAGCGAGTGTGATTCCTTCAGATATTGCAAGCGATAGCATTGCTATTTGCAGGTTCATTGCTAGCTTGATTGAATGTGCAGTGCTATTTGGACCTAGATAGAAAACCTTGCCTGCAATATCATCGAAGAGTTTTTTGCATTTTTCAAATGCGGCCTTGTCTCCACCAACCATCATTACTAGTTCTCCAGTAATTGCGACATTTGGACCACCAATCACAGGCGTGTCCAAAAATGGGATTTCTCTATTTGTAAATTCTTGAGCAATTTCCTTTGATGAGATTGGACTTATTGTACTCATGTCACACACTATCAACCCATCATGATTTCCACAGGCAACACAATCATCACCAAATACAACTTTTTTTACAGCGTCTGCATTTTTTACTATTGTAAACACAATATCAGAGTTTTCTGATACCTCCTTCGGTGAATTGACGATTTTTGCACCATTTTGTTCTAGCTGTTTTGTTTTTGATCTAGTTCTGTTGTATGCTGTTAGAGTGTGACCTTTCTTTAAGAGATTTAGGCCAACTGCATTACCAAGTAACCCGGTGCCAACAATGCCGACTCTCATGGAAAAATTTGTAAAAACTGATTATTTGTGCTTAGCGAAGCTCTTCGTCTGAGACTTGCCATTTTCCGCCAAATCTTGATGCAGAAAATGCCACTCGCCCAACTACCTTATCGCCCTTTCTTACTAACCCATAGTCTTGCTTTGCAAATTTGAATATCTTTTCTCTGGTTTTGTAGCCTCCCTCAATTACTTTGATTTTGAATCTCTTGCTTACTTTGATTGTCATTTTTCTCGCTACCTGAATGTCACCCATCCATGAAAACAATTCGAATGAGCCAAAATTCTGGGTCTCTATTTCTTGGCCGTATAGTCTGGCCTCAAATTTGAGATTGTCCTTTTTTGCTTCTTGGTTTAGCCATTCTATTGCCTCTAGGCCATGCCCCTTCTCTACTCCAAATGTTTCAGAATCGCTTTTCATGTTATTGAATCGCGCAGATCTGCACTTATTATATGGCCTTGAAAAAGGTTAAATTCCGAGTCAAATCAGATTATTTAATGCGGAATTTGGCGTTACTTTTGTTACTAGCAATCACGGCATCTACAATTTTCGCATTTGATGTAACTGCGTTCGCACAAGAAACAGAAACACCAGAAGATGAAATTACCGACGAAGAAATCTCTGAAGAAACAGAAGAAGAGGTAATGGGAGATGATGTTATGGAAGACGAAGTTCCAGAAGATGAAATGGAAGCAACCATGATGGAGGATGAAGAAGACGTAGATTCACCAAGACAACAATTGCTGAGCGGAACAGACCCACATGAAATTCAATGCGGTTCTGGGCTACAACTAGTCTTCAAAGCAAGCAATTTCCACCCTGCATGTATTAAAGAATCAAGTCATCAAATTCTCTTGCAACGAGGTTGGGTATCTGATCACGATCCGTCACATGAAGAACTAACGAGCATGATGGAGGCATTGCCACAATCTGAAGATGTGGAAGAAGTTGAAGATACCGAAGAAATGGAAGACACAGACATGGAAGACACAGGTGGTGAGGAAATTGAAATTGAAGAGGAAATCAATGTTGAGGAAGAGACGACTGCAGGAAACGACACCGAAATAACACCGCAAAGCCATACCATTGAGCTTAGTGAATCAATGGACGTGGGCGCAAACTAAACAATTCCACAATTCTGTACAAGAATTTTTAATGCATCATAGATTAGTACTGGCTTTGGCATAATTCTGGAATTGGACACTGTAAGCAAGAAGTGGATATGGTTTATTCTGCCTATCAACATCGCGGCTGAAGGACTACACACAGCAATACCATTGTTTGTGATTCATCTTGGAGGCGGAATAAGTGAGATCTCTGTTATGATTGCAATTCATTATGGAGCAGCTGCACTGGGCTCTATTTTTTGGGGCAAAGTCTTGGACAAGTACCATGCCAAAAAAGCAGTACTATTATCGTCATTCTCAATTATGCTGCTTTGTTGCGTGTGGCTGTACTTTACCACATCAGTTGAGCCAATCTATGTGATATCCCCCATCGCAGGTTTCTTTTTGACTGCACGAAGTCAAGTAACTCAGATGCTTGTAATGGAGACTAGCAAAAACAATGAATGGGGCAGATTGTTTGCAAGAACATCGATTCTTTCAACACTTGGAAGCCTTGGAGCAATGTTAATTGGCGCAGTGTGGAGTTTGTATTTTGATAGCAGGCAATATTTCATGATTTGTGCAATATCCACCGGTGTCGCGCTTGTAATCAGCTCACAAATAACAAAGACTCCTTTCCACATAGAGCGTCACACCATAGCTCACTCTGTACATGGCATTCAACACATCTTTAGTCATTTTAGGATGCATCATCATTTTGTTTTTCCAAAAATTCCACGCATTCATGATTACAGACACATCATATCAATTCTAAAGGGTAAAGTATCTCACGAAATTGGATTTTTGTTTTTGGCAAACTTGATGTTTTATTTTGGTAGTAACATTTACTTTACTGCTTTGACTCCATTTTTGAAGAGCCTGTATCTTTCCGATTCAATGGTGTTCACATTATATCTTATTCAGACTTGTATGATGGCAGGAATTTTCTTTGTTGCGCCAAGACTGATCTCGCGAGTTGGTGAGGAAAAATCCACAATGATTGCATATCTTCCAAGAATCCTTGGAGTTTTAATTGCAGGATTTCTAATAAGTATATTTTCAGGATTCATGTTACTGGCATTTGCAGTACTGTCGATGTGTTTGATGGTAGTAGGATTTTCTATATTCACTACGGCAAATTCAGTCTTGCTATTCAAAACCATCCCAAAAGGCTTTGAGGGCACATATCTTGGCGTAAACAGCTCAATGGTTGGAATGGGCGTCTTTGGCGGTGCACTCACTGCTGGATTTATCACGGTATCATTGAGCTACGCTGCCACATTTGTTACCTCTTCTATGATCTTGGTTGGCTCTATTGTGCTCTTTAGGTTCTATTTACACAATAGGCTATCTGAAAATGCAATAAACTAGTTTTTGACAGTGTTGTACATACCGTAACAAAAAATCCAATAACACAGAACATATGATGAGATTTTTTGTAAACAGATACTTGCGATATTGGGTTTTGTATTTAGAGATTTGATAGAACTATCAACAATCCTTAAGTTTAGGAAAACGACAAAAACACATCTAAAAATACGCCGTGATCATAAATTATGCATTGATCACAATAGACTGTAGGGAAATAGAACATCTCCAGCATGATTTAGCTGTCTTTGCCTCAGATTGGCTTGGAGCAATACCGACAATGAAACTACATGAATTTGTACTATCTACGTTTGATGATGCCAAACTGGATCCTGAGCATGTAGTCAAGGCAATAAAGGAATTTTTTGCCTCAATTGGTGAGACAGCAAACTATGGAGTTTTACCGAAAGATGGGATTATTATGATAAAATCCCTTCATGAGAGGCCATTACAGAAAGCAAGGACAGTAAATTCGATGTACTCATGCACTCATTGTGGATATGTTACACCATATGAAGTTCTGCTACAAAATCACATGAAGATTCATTATCTGTAAATTTTAGATGTAAGAAATTTGCGTCGAATTCGCAGCGGCCTAGACTCAGATACAAAATTATTTTGATTATTCTATCAACCATATTTTCATCTTGCTGAATAGCAAATCATGCAGTTTTTTGAGAATTTCTTATATCGTACAAAGCTGTACTAATGCTATGGAAGAAAAAACAGACAAAGTATCATGCGAAACGTGTCCGCTAGATGTAATCTCTCAAAAGATTGCAAAACTCTTCAAGAAAAAATAGTTGTGACAATCTTTTTAACTTGTTTTAAAAAACAGCTAGAGATTGGCAAGTACACTCAAGCTCGTTTTCTCAAATTATGCATATGTAGGTCTAGCATTTGTTGTTTTTACTGTGTTGTTTATGCTGATTTCTGTCTTGTCAGAATATGTGTTCTTTGAGCCGTATTTTATTTTTCATGTACCCGACGATCGAATTATAGGATTTACGCTGATCGTGGCAGTATCTACTCTTTCTGGACTTGTCATACCGATGAATATCTATTTACTCAAGACAATACGAAAAGCAAGTCGCGTGGGTGGTGGATTTTTGGGTTCTCTCATTGGCGTATCTGCTGGGGCATGTAGTTGTGGACCAGTAGGATTTGTGATAATTTCGACATTCGGCACGATTGGTGGAACTACAACTGCATTTTTAACTGCATATGAAATTCCAATGAGGATTGCATCACTTACAATTTTGGGCTTTGTGTATTACATTACCAATAAATCGCTAAATCCTGGATGTAAGATTAGATAAGTAGAATTGCCTGAACCATGAAGACAGGACGCCATGAGATAGGACTAAAGAGAGATTGGATTCAGGCCTTTCTTGATTGTATTACAGTGTAGTTCAATATCAGATGCTGTGTGTTGAATTTGCACAAACCTCTAGTTAATATTCTGACTGGTTTAGGTTTGAAAAACAAAATCACACTGCAAGTAAATTTTTTTACTCCAAACTTGATATTATCTGATTTTTGCCCAAATGATTTGTGACGATACTGTTTGTGCCAATAAGGCCTAGCAAAAAAACATTGAACTCAGATGAGTCAGATAGCTTTGAGCAAGACTAGCTAATTTGTGTAAATGCCCCATCTGGGATAATAATTGATGCGAATTCTTCTGGATGGAATATCTTTGCCAAGATCTCTATTCCAGTGATGGTTCTAATGCTTGGCTTTGAAAAATACGAGTTTGCGTCAACTGCATATGCCTTGTTGTTTTTTACAGCACGAAGTTTTTGCCATTTTGGATTCGACTTTAAGGATTTAGTGTATTCTGACACGGTTCTCTTTGTATCAAATCCACACGGCATCATGATTATGATGTCTGGATCTGCCAAAACAATTTCGTCAATTGTCATTTTTCTGGAATGTTCACTAGTTGTGCTGATTAGATTTTGTCCACCTGCAATTTCTACCATCTGGGGAACCCAGTGACCAGATGTAAAAAATGGCTCTATCCACTCTATACACAAGATCTTTGGGTTGCTCGAGTAGTTTTTGTTTTTTATGTGATAGAATATTTTTTGTTATGATGGAAATAATAATTGTACCTCGGGTCGTCTTCAA
>JBQTIZ010000008.1:0-9011 GCA_052387615.1 Candidatus Nitrosotenuis sp.
AAAAGATCGAGTTTACACCATGGAATCCCCAACTGCAAAAAGAGGTGTTTACCCACTACATGGATACAAGCTAGGACTTTACAGATTACCAATAAAACTCGAAGATCCACTAGAAATGAAGTCGATCTTTGATGGCCTCAAAAAGACATTTTCAATGGATATGTATGCAGATAGAATATTTGCAACATATAACTGGATTGAGGAGAATATGCCCGACCCAGATGCGAAGGGATATCAAAAAGCCAACCTTTCAATCACAGTTGAGATAGTAACAGGCGAAGTAGTCGACATCATTTACCAAATCTTTCCAATTGAAAAATTTGGCGACCAAGAATGGATAAAGGATTATCGTAAAAAAGCAGACTACTATGCAAAGATGATCATTGACACAATTTTACGAAATACTATTCTTGCAGATAAGATGATTGAATATTTTGTAAAGAGCAAGAAACTTGAACAAGATGATGCAATAACCAAACTAGAAGAATTAACACCGTTTGCAAAAATTGTCCCTGACGCAAAACCAAAACCAAAGCCAGAATCTGACGTACCACAAGCTACAGCACAAGTACTGGGTGTGCTATTTGATGGTCCAAAACCAGGCCCAAGTGATGTTGAGTACAAAGCACACATGCCTGCTACAATCCCGTACACTATTGCCTCAAACAAAAATATGATCAAAACTTGGGGTCGAGTTGGAACCGACAACAAAAACATGGGTGTATGGGGCGAATTTGTTTCGGTTGATTACGATATCTGTGTAGCAGATGGTGCATGCATTGACGCATGCCCAGTTTCAGTATACGAATGGTTTGACACTCCAGGCAATGTTTCATCTGAAAAAAAGCCACTAATGGCACGCGAGCCAGACTGTATATTTTGTCTAGCATGTGAAGGTGTTTGTCCACCACAGGCAATCAAAATCTTCCAGAGAAAATCTTAAACCTCTCAAAAAACTAGATCTGATTTTCGTATTTGTTTCTATGATGAACAACTATTGAAATACGGATCGGTTTAAGCTAGCCATATTTGTAAAAACTTAAAATTTAACCATAAATGACGTAACTTTGTTGTCTGACAGTTCTCAATCTGCCCCAAAAGAACAAAAAGAATCTAGTGCAGGAGCTCAAGTACAAGCTGCAACAACCCAAGCTGAATTAGCAGCTACCAAACTGGCTACTGCAAAAGCAATTTTGGATGCAGCAGAAAAAGAATATGAATCAGCAATGAATGCAATGGCAAAGGCAGCAGCTGAAGCAGAAAAAGAATATGCTGCAATAGCAAAAGCTGCACAGGCATCAGCGGCAAGTAAGCCACTTACAAATAAACGAAATCAAGAAAGAATCTTTAGGAGAGAAATGGGTGAGCCAGAGTTTTTCCGTTATAAAAAAGACCTTATTCCAAAAAGAATCATGCTTAGCGAGGAAGAGCAAGAAGAGGTTTCAAGAAAAGTAGAGATTCCAATCGATGCTACTCCACAATACAGGCCTCAACATGTACTAAGTGTTGAGTATGGAGGCACATCTAATTATGAATCTGGAATATCAGATCTTGTAAAAGAAGCTAAACAAAAACTCGCTAATCTCAAAAACGATCCTAGTGCTGCTGTAGAAGACATTATACGTACAGAAAAAGAACTAGAATACTTGGATTCATTATACGAGAGCTTTTACTATGGCATGAATGTTTTTCGCACTGCACAAAATGGAAGAGCCAAGTTAGAGCATACCAAGTGATATTAGATGGCTGAAAATTCCTTTAATGTGATTAATGTTCGAGTTACATTTCGAAACATCCCACTTCATAGCTTAGCTAGATTCTCATTCAAAGATCTTGCGATTGCATCTGAAGCATTTAAGAAAATCCCAGGTGTTTCAGAATGTGTAATACTCCAAACACAAAGTAGAGTTGAAATATTTACTGTTAATGCCTTGGAAACAGATTCACCAGATTTGAGAACATCGGAAGGCAAAAACTTGATCATAAGCAAAGTTAAAGAAACTTGGCAATCACTAACTGAACTAGAACAATACGACATAGACCATTTTGATCAAATACTGGAGGTTTACATCAATACTGATGTTTACCTGCATCTCTTAAGATTGGCATGTGGTCTTGAATCGGTTGTTGTAGGAAACGAGACAATACTTGGAGAATTAAAAGCAACGATTCTTGGAGCAAAACTGGCAAAAACATCGGGCAAAGTTCTCAACAAACTCTTTGATACATCAATTCTGACTGCGACACGCATTAGAAATTCTACTCAAATTAACAAAGGCGTAATGTCTCTTGGAGAGATAGCAGTAAAAATTGCAGAACAAAATGCCGGCCTTGATGCAAAAAAACGTATACTTCTCATGGGGACTGGTGAAACCGCCGCAATGGTTGCAAAGGCACTTAACAAAAAAGCATATCCATTTGATGTATGTAGTATGACAATTGAGCGTGCTACTGGATTTTCGAAAATACTTGGCGGCAAGCCAATTGCATTCAAGGACACAATTAAGGAATTTAACAAGTTTGATTTTGTCTTTGTTGCGACAACTTCTGACTATTTTGCGCTAACCTATGACAATTTACGAATAACCATGGAAAATAATACCAAAGGAACCATGATTTTGGACATATCGGATCCAAGAACAGTAGATGATACAGTAATGACTCTTCCTGGAATCAAATTGATGTTCAGAGATCAAATTACTGAGATGGAGGAAAGGGATCTGAGGGCAAAAGAGGAGGCAATACTCGCTGTAGAGAAAATTATCGCAAAAGAAATCTCAGTAATTGAGGCAACAATGAAACTAATTGATCAAGGCCCACAAGTAACAGATGTGTTTGCCAGTGTAGATGCAGTAAGGAAACAGGAATTAGAAAAAGCACTGGAACTTCTTGGAGAAACTGATAAGAAAAAAATCAAAATCATTACTGATTTGACAACATCTATTGTAGATGGCATTCTTCCTAAACCAATCAATGTGACAAAAAAATAGACACTAGATAAAATATTACACTGTAGATCTAATTTTCAGTATGTGCTGAAATTGAATTATTCATTTGCGAAAATCGGGAAATAGATATAAATATTATCAGCTTTTTATCACAAAAATGACTAAACTAGTGTGCAGAGACTATGGTTTTGATTGTGATTTCATCGCTGATGGAGATGACGTTGGAAAAGTAATTGAAGAATACAACGTACACTCTACTGAGGAGCATGGCATCGAATATTCTAAAGAGGCTTTAATGCAATTCATTATAAGAAAAGGATAAATTATTTTTCCACCAAAACTGCAAAACGTAATTTAGAAAAATTCTGGACTATAACATACGTAACCTTATTTAGCTTAGGGGAATTCTTTCAGCTAACCGTATGACTCGTACTTTACTTCAAAACTACCATCATCACGCTTGTCGTGATAAGTTACAAAGCCCTGCGGGGTTAAAAATTCCATTACCCCATCGATTGTTCCCTGCCAGCCACAAATGTAGAAACTCGTATTCTCTTTAGTGATCTTCTCACCAACCAATTCTTCTAGTGGTGATTTTCCTCCATCACGAGCTCTAAGAAAATTCTCGACTCTACCAGTTGCGCCTTTCCATGATCTGTTAAACCATTCCTGTGGGCGGCTAACTGCTGCACGATATTTGAAATTCCACTTGTCTCTTCCTCTATCAATACTCTCAGTTTCTAACGCTGTAAATAATCCCCTATAGCTTAACTCATCAACATAGCTTGCACCATGCAACACTATTACTTCTCTTTTATCACCCACTGCATGTAGATGTTTTGCAAAGCTTACAAATGGTGCAATTCCAGTTCCACCGCCAATACAAACAATTCTCCTATCGTCTTTACGACCATCTGGCAAGTTTTCATTAATTATCAAAGCATTTCCAGTTGGATTTCCTATGGTTACCTCATCTCCATCGCTTGCATAAAATAACTGGGTTGTAACGCGACCAGGTAACGGCTTTCTTACCCACCTGACCACAAATTCATAATACTTTTTGTTTTCAGGATGTGATGCGATAGAGTAAGCCCTTCGGACAGTTTTGTAGTTTTCATTTGCTACTGAAATGCCGAGTGTAAGAAATTGTCCTGCCTTGTAGTCTGGAATTATGCCATCATTCGGAACAACACGGAAAATCATAAGATCTTCTTTTAGAAGCTCAACATAAGTAATCTTTGCCTTGTTTACTACGACCAACTTTGATTAGTCATCATACAGCTGTTAAATATTTTATGCTATGTGATTTGTGATGCGTTTCACCAAAAATCCTAGAGCCGATAGTAATTAGTCATAAAGACATTTACCTCTCAAGAATCAACGATCTGCATCTTTTATCTAGCATGCGAAGGTGTTTGTCCACCACAGGCAATCAAAATCTCCAAGAGTAAATACTAAGTCATAAATTGCCTAGCTTGGTTGATTTATTATGGCAATAAATCCGTTCACTGTATTTGTCTTTGATATTTTCATATTTTCTGCATTTTTACTTACTGCATATACTTTTAATTTCTACTATCTTGCGTTTTTGGCAATTCGAAGAAAAGACAAACATCCTACAAAGCAAATTGGGACGCCATCCATAACAATCCAGATTCCGTTGTATAATGAGAAATACGTTGCAGCAAGACTAGTCGACGCAGTATGTGCAATGGATTATCCAAAAGACAAAATGAAGATAATGGTACTAGATGATTCTGATGACGACACTACCGACCTACTACACAATATCATAAATGATTATAAAAAGACAGGATTAGATATCACGCACATTCGTAGGGGAACAAGAAAAGGGTACAAGGCTGGTGCCTTAAAGTATGCAATGACTCTGACCAATACTGAATACGTAGCAATCTTTGATGCTGATTTTATTCCACCAGAATGGTTTCTAAAAAAAGCAATTCCACACTTTACTAAACCAAACATCGGCCTAGTCCAATGCAAGTGGGGACATGTTAATGAGAACTACTCTGCAATGACCCAAGCTCAGGCACTAAGTCTTGATTTCCATTTTTTGGTTGAGCAAAAGGCAAAAAGCAACTCACACCTTTACATGAACTTTAATGGTACAGCGGGAATTTGGAAACGGGACTGCATTGAAGATGCTGGTGGGTGGCATACTGCCACACTAGTTGAAGATTTGGATCTAAGTTATAGAGCACAGATGAAAGGCTGGAAATGCATCTTTATTGAAGATATAGTAGTTGATGCAGAACTCCCAGTCCAGATGAATGCCGCAAAAAGACAGCAGTTTCGTTGGGCAAAAGGTGCGATCCAATGTGCAATCAAACTACTTGGCGATATTGTGATCAAAAGAAACATCCCAATTGAAACAAAAATTCAAGCGTTTATCCAATTAACGCGACACATTGGGTATCCATTATTACTAATACAATTCTTGGCACTGCCGATTCTTTTGGCTGCAAACTTTAATCTTCACGTCCTAAAGTATGTACCAGCGCTAACTCTTGTAACCTATCTTGCGATGGGACCATTTGCATATTTGGTTGTCATATACAATCTATGGGGGCAGAGTTGGAAACAAAAGGCAAAAGTCTTGCCTTTTTTGTTGATATATTCAGCAGGCATGTCTGTTAACAATACAGTTGCGGTATTTGATGGCATGTTTGGCAAAAAGAACGAGTTTCTTCGAACTCCAAAATATGGTATCATAAAGAACACGGATGACTGGCGTGACAAGGCATACAATTTACCATTCACAAAAACCACCCTTTTAGAGATATTCTTTGGAGTGTATGGATTACTTGGTATTTTAATTTCAATATTCTCTAAAAATCCCATTCTTGCACCAATAATCGCAATTCCAACGATCGGATTCTTCTATGTGGCATATCAGAGCCTAGCCCATTCCAGATTTAAAAGAAATAAATCAGAGAGACCGAAAACAAAAACAGAAAAAATGGCAGATAACTATTACCAAATAGCACTAATTGGCATGCTTGCCCTTATTGTATTTGGAGCGTATATGGCGTATCAAGGATATCAGACAGACGTGTATCCATTGGATTTGTCACGTGGATATTTGGACAGAATATCAACTGGTGGCAACCCGCAGTCAATGCTGCAAGACCTAAATGCGATTAAAGAACAGTTGCCAAAAGATGGCAATCCAGTATGGATATTTCCAACAGATACTACTGATTTTGCACGCATTCAACAAGATATTGATTCACTAATTGAGTCAATGGAGGCAATACAAAATGAGCCAAAAAACTCAATTGAGTACAGTACAGCCATGACTAATGTTAATCTTAGAGCAATTCAGATGAGCCAAAATCTCATGGATGCAACACCGTACATGTATGCAAGCTTCTCAAACATTGTGTTCAGCTCAGTTTGGATTGCAGCAATACTCGGAATATTTGCCATACTCAAAAGAAAGAAGGATCAGCTAAAGGCCTACGACAAATTAGAAGACATTTAGCTCTGAACTAGCAGAGAACCGACTCTCTTTACGTCTTGATCTATCTTAATCAGAAATCTTTTACTCAATACCAAGTAATTATGACATAACCTTGGTATTATTAGTACGGTACTGTACCGTACACTATGATTACATGTGAATATTGCACAAAACAGTTCGTCGAATCAATGAATGGTTTGACGGAAAAAACACTACATGAAATCCTACATGGGCCAGAACTGGTCAATGAGTAGCGACTTCATTTTTTATCTTATTTTAGCTGCACCCTTTAGTATCAATAACCCATCCTAATGTTAGTGTCTGCAAAGAAAACTACAAAATCCCATGAAAAGCCAACCAGTATGAGCAAAAAAGACACTGTAAATTTGGCAAAAAAAGTATCTGCAGTTTCTGATTCTACAAAAACATTATCCAAAGAAATCAAATCAATGACCAAAGTCTTTTCTGATAATCAAAAAATCCTTCTTTCTATGAAGGGAATGATTGATGCTCTAATTAACACCCTCGAACAAATCCAAAAACAATCAAAGCAGCTAAACATCATAGAAGAAGACAATCATAGACTGTATGTCGGACTAAACCAAGTAAGGGCACAGGCAAATCTGATAACAAACGTCAATGAACATGCAAACCGATTGCAAGAGCAAGTAAACAAAATAACACAGGCACAAAAAGGATCCCACGATCCTGAGTCAATAATGAAAGCAGTTTCTGATAGTCAGAATTCAATTCAAAATAATACTCACATGATAATCAAAATTGCCCAAAGAATTGATAACATAAAAGAAGATCTTGCCGGTATTTCATCCAAAGCAAACGCTACAACATTTGTTGGCGAAGAACTCAAATCAGTTCAGACTGACTTTACTTCGTTTAAAGACCATATCTTTAACAAGACCAATACCATCGACCAAAAGATATCCTCAATTTCTGATCTGCTAAAAAGAGCAGACGCAGCGTCTTCAGAGTTTCACAAAAAGGCAGATGATCTATTCCATGACATGCAGCAAATCAAAAGCGCCACAAACAAGTCATCATCTACTGTATCTAAAGAAGTAATTGGATTACTGAAATTATCTGAATTCCAATCAACCATTAGGATTTTAACTGAATCAAAGTATGGTGATCTAAAAAATATTGAGAAAATGGCGGAGCAAACCTCGGAAATTGTCAATCTGTTTGATAAAATTGCAATAGAATCACAGGAAAAAATCTCTTTACCATCAGAGATACGCCAATGGGCAATAAGCAAAATGCTTGATTGTGCAGACAAGTGGGAGATTCGTTTCTCTGATTTGTTTAACGTGTTGATTCACAAGCTTGGCAAAGAGCTTGTCAAAGAAAACATCAGAATCCAGCAAGTACGTGACATATTTGGAATTCGTGGAGTTGATGAAATACGAACAGAGCTTGGATTATCTGCATCGAGCTAAAAAATTCATTTAGAGCAGTCAGATACCCCAGGTCTCATTCCACACAAAATTCAGATTCGACCTAATCATCACTCTGCAAGCGAGGTTGCAATATCATTCCTAATAATTCTTCATGCCTACTGTGAATATAGGTAATAATTATTCACAAATTGGTAATACAAGTCGACCTTTCCCATTAAAAAAAATTTTAGGGATTTTAGCACATGAATTCCCAGATTCTTGAGAAAGTAGAATCGTCAGGAGTCTGCGGAATAAAAAAGGCAGAACTAAAGAAGCTTTTTGGCACAGATTGTGAGGTATCCCTTGACGAATTAGCAAAAGAGGAAAAAATTATCGTTGATAACAAGGGCGTGGCACACTATGTTTGGAGTAAGGACAATTATCTTTCCCATGTGTCTCAAAATGACCCAAAATTCAAGATTTTATCAAAGCTAGTAAAAAACCTCGAAAACACCATAACTCAGATGAATATTACCAAAGTATCAGATCATACTGCTGATTTTCAGATTCATTTTGATAAATGCATATCAGAACATTCTACATCCCTTGGATGGGTTCCATTGGCAGATATTAGAGCCAAAATTTGCCCTACACTGAACATTACATCAGAAAAATTTTATTCATTGGTCGCATCACTGATCGAACAAAACCAATCAAAATACGAAATATCTACTGGTGGTCAGGAAGGAATCCATATGCGCGGAATGCTTCATGGATACATAAGACGACTATGACATATCCATACGGCTTAAAGTCAAATCCCTATCCTAGCAGTCCTACGCCGACTGAGCATGATGCAAAGATCTTTGGAGGAACAAAACACCAAGAGGCAAAAAATTCCATTGTAGAGTGCATCTCAGAGCTATACAAGCAAACAACTAGGAGAAATTCTAACGAAAATGACTTTAGATTAATCACAGTTGTACAAGATGTCGGCTCTGGCAAGACTCATCTCGCATTGCACATCAAGACCCTGAAAACAAGACGGGACATTGTCACCGCTTATGTGGATTTATCCGCCATATCGCCAAAGACTCATGAGAGCATCTATTCTAGTATAATGCGCGGTTTTAATCGCGAAATGTTTTCTGAGCTCAAAGAACAATTCCTGATGCAAATATGCGA
>JBQTIZ010000009.1:0-2925 GCA_052387615.1 Candidatus Nitrosotenuis sp.
ATGGCAACGCTGGAACCTGATGGAGAACGACCAAATTGCAGTTAATATAATAAATTCTAATGAAGCAACGCCGGAACAGCTTTATGCCTTAAAGGCAGCAATCTTATCCGATGAAGCAATCCAACTAGATGACTCGCTTCTTCATAAGGGTCCCCAAGGATCGACTTCTACATATTATACAGGATGGGCCGGTGCACTAAAACACGCATCGAAAAATCCAACGAAATACTACATTCCAACAGAATTCGTAATACTAGAGTCTGCAAGAGGAGAAGGCCAGATAACAATAAACCTTGTCACCTACAAAGATTCAGATGGTTACACTGGTTACACAAGATCAATTATAGAAGGCAAACAAATTCTCAAGTCAACAATAACAATTTATGATGTAGATTCGCTCTCAGCAGAAACAATAGGCACAATTATCAGGCATGAATTTGGTCATGCACTTGGACTAGCACATTCCACTGCGCCAGAAGATCTGATGGCACCACTAATTTCTACCCCTTATCCATACATTTCAGAGTGTGATGTTTCGGCAATAACGACACTATATGATGGCAATGAATCGAGTCAGGTGGTTTGCGAAAAATGACCAGGAGCAATTCGTGTATGCATTTTAATCTAATCAACAAACTATTAGAGTCATCAACACACACAATGAATCTGATATTCATTGGTGTCATGATAGGCGGCTCGATTTTGATATTGGGTTCCCTATACCTTATTTATGATGTCCAGGTATTTGGTGAGCGACACAGCACGAAAACCGACTTGATGATGATCAGCATCACGTTTACCGTCATCCACATAGCTCTGACGAATGCGTCATTATTTGTTTTCAAAAAGATGCGATATGCTAAAACCCTCATACAAAAAGAAAAAGAGGAGATTAAAAAAATCGACAAAGCCAAAGACGAATTTGCCGCCATGATAGCACACGAGCTGAAAAACCCACTCGTACCAATTCACTCCTATTCTAGGATGCTTTTAGATGGTAGATTTGGAGAATTGACCTCTACGCAAAAAGAGAAAATGAAAATAGTTATTTCTGGCACGGAATCGATGCTGTTCTTAATCCAAGATATACTAGATAACCACAAAGCAGAATTGAGGAAACTGAATCTAAACCTTCAAGATACTGATCTTAACGAGATAGTGAATGACGTTGTGTCGATAACACAAACCCTTGCAGATAAACGCGGCGTTACGATCTATAACGACATTAACAAAAGTGTCAAAACCAATGTAGACAAACACAGAATTGAACAAGTTTTAACCAACCTGATTAAAAATGCGATTGATTTCGTGCCAAAAGAAACCGGCGTAATAAAAATCAGCCTCAAATTAGAAGACCGTGATGCGATAATCTCTGTCATAGATAATGGCTGTGGCATACCAAAAGAAAAAATCTCACATCTCTTTGGCAAGTTCTACCAAGTTAACACCTCTCAGGTGCGAGAAAGAAGCGGTTCTGGGCTAGGCTTGGCCATTTGTAAAAGTATCATTGAACTTCACAATGGAAAGATTTGGGCAGAAAGTGACGTTGGAAAAGGAACAGCAATCAGATTCACAATACCATTAACGAACAATATCTATGAAAAAAGAAAAAATCTGGTTGAGAAAACACTATGATGATTACGAATGTTTCATACGAATCAAAATGTAAAAACTATCTCCGTGTAACGTGTAGTTTTTGCAAAAAAGACATGATCTTAGAAGAAAGCTCAGTTATATTTGGATGCAAGTGGTTTCACATCAACTGTTTCTATCACAACAATTCAACATTACCAAATTCAGCCCTTGTGAAGGATTTCGCATCACATCCCATGATGAAAAATAATGAGGTTACACAAAATGGCCCTTGATGAAAGATATAAAAAAGCATTTCAAAAAGAATGTGCAGGCCTTTCACAAATGGTTCTTGGCAGTTTGCAAAAACTGGCTTCAAAACCCAACGATGAGCAAGAGATCAAAAATCTCGTTCAGGCCGCGGACACCATGATTGGCGGTGCTCGTTTTCTTCAGGATAAAGAACTAGAGCAAGATGCCTCATTAATTGTTAAGTCATTTACAGAAGTAAAAGATGTCAGAGCTAAAATTGACGAATACTGTGTCGCATTTGAACAGTTTGGTAGGTTGGTTGCTAAGAATGGAGCCTGTCCAAAGGGATTCAGTCTAGTCAATGGAAGATGCGTCCCTTTGAATAACTCGAAAAATTTGTAAAAGCGTTGACACTAAATATAGCTAAGAAATGAAGCTCAGTTGCTGACAAGCTCAGAAAATACCCTGTTCTGTATTATTTTATTCCAGAGTAAAATAGTTCCAGTGCATTTTCCTGCTTTGTTTGCACATCCTCAATTGAGAGGCGGATTTTTTTCACAGTCATATTATACCGCCTCTGCTAGTTGAGTAAACCGAATGGATACTATTGCTACACTTTAGAGTCCAGAGAATGAACCTAGGAGATAGCGGGTCTGGTGGGATATTTTGTGCGTTCCGGGTTTGATTTTAGACCCATGCTACGCATATCACGTGTAAGTAGAAAACTTTTTCCTTCATTTTGTCATAATTCGTAATCCCAGTTAGGATTACGAGGTCTGAACAAGCTATACTTACGCACAAGTTTAGCTCAGGTCTTGTTGTCTGTCATGTCTGAGCTAATCTGATCACAAATTACCAAAATCGTGGGACTCACGCAGTCAAACTAGCTCAGAGAAGCTTTCTGAGCTAATTCATGCGTAATGTGAGCTGGTCATGACCTGTCAACCAATGCGTGAGTCTAGCTCAGAATCGAAGCTCAGAAAGAGCTCAGAACTGGAAAGCTCGAAAGCAAATACTCGTAAAACCAACAAGAACAGCTCGTTTCCTAAGCTTCGTGCACGAAGTTTACAAGAAAAAGCTTTTCTCGTACATTTAGGCACG
>JBQTIZ010000010.1:0-2265 GCA_052387615.1 Candidatus Nitrosotenuis sp.
CATTTGGCCAATCATGGTACTTTCTCCGCCAGGAATAATCAATCCATCAAGTTTTGAGATTTCAGATGGCGTCTTTACTTGTCTAACGGTTCCTTTCATTCCTGCTCTTGATAATGCTGCACGAGTAGCTGCGATATTTTCTGCAACATCTCCCTGCATTCCTAAAACTCCAATATTTACGCTCATGCTGTACTTCCACGCTCTTGCATTCTTAGTTCCAGGTTCTTAACATCTAGTCCAAGCATTGATTGTCGCTCATCAATCATTCTTTGAGCCTCTTTGACCTTGTCTGCATCTTCCCAGAATGTGGTAGCCAACACCACTGCTCTCGCGCGCTCTTTGGCATCTTCTGCCTTGAAAATTCCAGAGCCAACAAAGATGCCATCGCATCCTAGTGACATCAAATAAGCCGCATCTGCAGGAGTTGCAATTCCGCCCGCTGCAAAATTTACAACTGGTAATCTTCCAACTTTGGCAGTCTGCTCCACTAGATCATATGACACTTTGAATTCTCTTGCAATTCTTATCAAATCTTGATGGTCGCCAGAATCATAAACGGATTTGATTAGTCGTAATTCATCATTTACTTTTTTGATGTGTGTAACTGCCTCTGCAACATTTCCGGTTCCTGGCTCTCCTTTTGTTCGAATCATTGCTGCACCTTCCTCTATTCTTCTCAGTGCCTCTGCCAAAGATCTTGCCCCATTTACAAATGGCGTGGTGAAATCCCATTTCCAAATGTGATGTGTCTCATCAGCTGGTGTCAGTACTTCAGATTCGTCAATCATGTCTACGTTTGTCTCCTCTAGTACACGTGCCTCATAGACATGTCCAATTCTGCATTTTGCCATTACTGGTATTGTTACTGCATCCAGAATTTCTTCAATTACTCTAATACTTGCAGTTCGTGCAACACCTCCTGCCTTTCGAACATCGGATGGAAGTTTATCCAAAACCATAACAGATACTGCGCCTGCCTCTTCTGCAATTTGGGCCTGCTCTACTGTTGTGACATCCATCACTACACCATTTTTCAGCATATGCGCAAATCCACGCTTTAGAGTAGATGTTCCTCGCATGGTAGAAAAGGCACCAACTTTTTCGTTGACTTTGCCCTTTGCGTTTGGCAGGTCACCAGAAAGTGGAATCATAGAGGAAATAGTTGAATTTGCATATTTATAATACGCGGCATCTCATTTGCCTAAAAACCTCTTTAAACAAAAATCACACAACAGATAATTCAGAATTGGTGTTTTTCATTGCATAATGAATCATTCTTACAAATAAATTACTGACTGATTTGATTGATGATCTTTTCAAGCTCAAATTCAACATTTGATACTAGCGGTGGAATAAACGCTGACGTTGCATTTTGTTCAGGCCATTGGATCTGTTTTGTTTTGCCATTTAGTATTACTTTGAGCGAGAATTTTGTGTATTCTGTTTTGCCAACATCTGCTGGAATTGAGTCAATTGGCAATTGCATAAATCCAGTTTCTTTGATCAGCGCCGTGAGCTTGGTTATCTGAGATTTATCAAGTGTTGTGGTTTTTTCTATTGGTTCAGAATCCGGAGTAGAAAGCGTGTACTTTAACGCGCCATCATCAGATATGCTTAGAATTTCTGATTTTTGTGGCGCGATTCTATCAGTTACTCCAAGTGAGATTTTTTTGAGATCATATTTTATGAGTTCAATTGTGATTTTATCATCTGCATTTGCGGCAGAAAATGGAATCTGTGGATTTGTTATCATAGGTATGGCAATCAAAATTGCCAAGATTACTGGAATTGATGCTGCAATTATTAGAATTGGCCTTACCATTTGTATGATATGGTGAGATTTTGGATTTATAATAAATCTAATTTTTTTATCAGAACACCAGTTAGAATAAATCCAAGTCTGAATTTTTGTTACTTGTGGGGTCGTAGCCCAGCCTGGTAAGGCGACTATGATTCAAAGTCATCGCTAGAGGCTCCAGAAGTAATACAATCCAAACTGATTTCACAAGATGATGTGAGTTTGGAGCTGCAGTGACCTGTAGATCGCCGGTTCAACTCCGGTCGGCCCCACATTACCTGTTTTTATTGCGCAAAACGTTTAGTGCAGATCCTTGTCTAAACCAATCGATTTGAGAAGAATTGAAAGTGTGCGATAATAGAATCTCTTCCTTTGTACCATTGTTGTGTGTTATGATGCACTTTACTGGCTTGCCTTGTTCTAGTTTATTCAAATCCAAAAAGCTGAGTTTATCCGTTTCTTGGATT
>JBQTIZ010000011.1:0-8321 GCA_052387615.1 Candidatus Nitrosotenuis sp.
CAGCAATTCAAAGGCAAGATCGTTATCGTTTAGTTTTCTATTGTTATTATACTATCACGACTAGATAATAAAACTGGGCAAGTTCTACGTCATCCTTTTTAGTCTGAATCCGTGGGTTGAACTTTAAATGACGAAAACAATCTTTGTAATTTCTATCTTGATGTCTGTTATGTTATTTTGTGCAGGAGCATCCGGTAATTTTGCATTTGCAAAAACATCCAATGAAAAGGGAATCATGACGCCAGAAGAAAAAAAGAAATTTGTTAAAAATGCGCAAGCATTGGCAGAAGAATTGAGAAAAAAAGCACTAGAAAAAATCCACAATGATTCCAAAGCAAAAAAGAGCGATTCTAAAAAACAAATAGCATTAGATGCAGCAAAATCCAAAGCATTAGAAGAAGCAAAGAAAAAGCAAGTCGTCTACAAGATATCAAAGATCAAAAAATAGCCTCAAACTAGTGGCTTGTCACCCTCAATGGGCTCAATAATTTCAGTTATTACACCATCGTTGATCTTTTGCAAGATTTCCTGTGATGCCTTTTTGTGCAAAAATTCATTGTTGTTTCCGCATCGATACGAAAAAGTGCAGCGAGGACAACCTGCCTCATTCTTACATGGACATTCTTTTACTATGGAAAGACTCCGCTCAAATGCTTTTTCCAATCTGTCATAGAGAGCTTTGCTTGCACCATTTCCGCCAATTGCACCATCATAAATGAAGATCAATCCAGATGTGCCAAGTGAAATTCCGCCCAAGTCTTGCGACACTCCTCCTGTCACCATGTTGCTTCCCTCTATGATGATGTGTTCTGTTGCATGATATCCACTTGCCTCCGTATATTCTGGATTCTCCGATGATTCCATCTGTGTAGTGGGCTTTGGAGCATGAATCACAATCCCCTTTGTCACAAAGTCATATTCTAGTGGCCTTTCTAGGAGAATTTTTTGGCCTTGATTTACCTCCTGACCTAATTCAATGTTGACATAACCATAAACCTTTTTTTGTATGTGAAGTTTACAAAAATAAACCTCAATCCCAAATGCCTGTCTTTTTTCATAGACTATCTCAATTGTGGGCCATTCTTCTGTCAGTGCCTTGGTATAGTACGGATAATCTCGAGGAATTACAGCGAGCTTGGCATATTGTTTCTTTGGATAATCAAACTTCTTTACTCTATATCTTGTTCCCGCAAGAAAATAGATGGCAGACTCGTGCAGTTCTTCTAGTGCCATCGGCAAGACTCGTTCGCCAATCTTTTTGTCATTGTAAAAAATGTCAATGGATTTTCCGATTCCGCGAATGGAATACTCGTTGAGCGTATCCTTTACGACATCATAGTTTGGCACATAGCGATTTTCTTGCAGAATCAGCCTACCTGAGTCAACATGTCTTTGGATTATCTCAGAGTGCTCTGATAATTCATGCCTAACAATTGGTTTGTCACACGCCATTGCAAGCACGTGGAATTCCTCCACAAAGGGGTTTTTTGGATCAATGTAGGTCTTCTCTACATCTTCAAAATAGTTGTCTGGGTGATTCTTGTAGTATTGTGATATGGGATCATTGCCTAGCGCCAAAAATGCAAATCCTTTCTGGCCTTTTCTTGCAGCACGCCCAATTCGCTGCATGAGTCTATTGACTGGTATGGTGGATGATATCACGCCATCTACATTCCCAACATCGATTCCAAGCTCAAGTGTTGGAGTGCATGATATTGACATTATTTTATTCTCTTTGAATGATTTTTCAACAAAGCTTCGATAGTTTGCCATCAGGCCTGCACGATGAACTCTAATGTCTATTTTCCTTTTCTTTGCCTGCATTGCAACAAGTTCTGAGTTCAGGTGAGAGTTGCTAAAAACCATAGTTTTGTGCTTTTTTGCAGTAAGTTTTTCCAGAAGATCAACGGTCAGTGCCCTTTGGGTTCGAAGAGATGGAAATATCATGACAAAGTCCGTCTCTCCTTTTTTACCAGATTCATTGATTAGCTGCATTCTTTCTCCAAAGAGCTGCTCACAGAATTCCTGTGCGTTGTCTAGTGTTGCAGATGATGCAACAAACTGGATTTTTTTACACATTCTTTTGAGGCGCTTTATGATGTAATGCACATTGGAGCCAAAAATTCCAGAATACACATGTGCTTCGTCCACTATGAGAAATTCAATGTTAGAAAGAGCAGCCGCAAATTTTGTCCTAAACATTAGGTGGTAATGTATCACATCAAAATTTGTAACAATGATTTGCGGCAGGTTGTCCAAAATTTCAAGTCTTTCCTTTTGTTTTGTGTCTCCATCAAATACACCGGCAGAGATTCCAGTTCTTTGTGCAATTTCTTGGATTTTTGGCAATTGGTCTCGTGCAAGTGCCTTTGTTGGGTAGACAAAAACTGCAGAAATTACGCCTGATTTTGTGTCTTTGGCAATTTTTTGAATGATTGGTATAGCAAATGCCTCAGTCTTGCCAGATGCTGTCGGTGCTGTAATGACTACATTTTGTCCAGAAATGATTTCAGAGATTGCATCTTCTTGGAATCTGTAGAAGTGCGTGATTTTTCTTTCTCGCAGATATTGTATGATGCTATCTCGCAAACCCATTTCATCAACTGGTGCACCAAGCTCTGGGTCTGGCTCTTTGATGGTTTTGTAGTAAGAGATGTAGTCTTTTTTTGAATACAAAATATCTTTGGTTATCTGATCTGGTGTGTAACCTGACATCATTTTATCTATTTCATTTTTATCGCGTACAATTCCTGCTTCTTTTAGCTCTACACTCATCTCTTTTTTGTTGGGTGTCTGTCCCTGGTCATACCGTGCTAAAAATTCTAGGTAGACTTCGTCAATGTTTTTTGTATATTCGACTAGGTCTTGCAATCCGCAATTAGAGCAAGAGATCATGAATTTTTTGTTAAATGTTTTTTGAATCTGAATCCCGAAATCACACTTGGGGCAAGAATACCTCAACTCACACCCCATTGGGTGCAGTATGGATTTATGGTTTGGTTATGGTATAGTAACCCTCAACACCTGCTGATCGCATGCCTGTCATACTGATTAGTCAACCTAAACTCAGTAATCATGACAATATCATACACTTGACAAAGTTATCTATCTGCAAATCCTTTACGATGCCATGGGAAGTAGCTCCGGAAGCTACGTCAGAGGCGTAGCGGCAATTCACAGAAAATACCAAGCTGCCCTAAAACGCGCAAGGTCCAGACAACAAGTTCTTAATGCTTATTGGAAGCATAAGAAAGAATCTGAAAGACTGCTTGCATCACATCTCAGAGATGAGATGGGCGAAGTAAAGCGCATCAAGGGCAAAATGGAATACAGATAGACAAAATTGGAATTGGGCTAAAACCCAAATTCCGCACTTTTTATGCTTTAACCCTATACAGATTCTTTTCTAATCTCTTTTTTGCAAAGTCATGGTATTTTTTGACAATCTCAAATCCCAAATAATTACGCTTTAGCTGCTTTGCAATCATGGCAACTTGGCCTGATCCCAAGAACGGATCAAAGACAATGTCGTCTTTCTTACTGGAGTATTCTAGAATTTTTTTGACAAGCTCGGCGGGCAACTTGGTTGGGGTCTTTTGATCACCAGTCCAATATTCACGCTTGATGTCCCAAACGTCTTCTTTGTCTTTGTAATGTAGACTTCGACCATCTGCACTTTTTTGGTTTTTTCCAAATCTCACAAACGGGTAGAATTTTCGCTTTTTCGCATTCTTGCACACATATACACAATGATAGTGTGATGTGACAAATTTTGTCTTGGTAACTACGCCAAACTGATATTTCCATATTATGTGGTTGATGGTGACAAATCCAACATCATCCAAAGCACTCAAAATATCTTTGAGGTTATTCCACCCAGAAAATACATACATACTTCCAGAATCTTTTAGGATTCTAAACGCTTGACTCATCCATTTCACTGAAAAATTGTAATAGTCTTTTTGTTTGATTTCATTATATCCTTGCATTACTCGAGATGCGGTTCGATTGTAGTTTTGTTTTGTTGCTTTGAAATCAATTGCAAACGGAGGATCAGTTACAATTAGATCAATTTTGTTTTGTGGAAAGAGCTTCATCCCCTCAATACAATTCAGATTGTAGATCTGATTCAGTACTATTTTGTTCATGATTAACTGTTGTCCTTTGCAGTGTCTTGGCCAGACATGTTTGCGGAAATTATTTTTTTCAATTCCTCGTCTGTCTTTCCGGCAAAATCAATCCCTAGGGATTTTGCAATGAACTCCATTTTTTGCCTCTCGTTTTGTACTGGCGATGTGATGTTTAGATTGGAATTGTATGTGCCAGCAAGCTGGTTCTGGATTTCATTCTTTGTCTTGTTGTATTCGCCAATTGCGCGTCCAAGCTTTTTTGTCACTCCTGGAAGCCTGTTTGTGCCCAAAAGTGCAATTAGGGCTACAAAAATAATGATTATCCATTCGCTCCCTACTATGTTAAGCGAATATTCCAACATGTCTTGATTTTATCATACTGTAAAAATAAGCCTAGCGAAAGTCTACATCTGTCTAGTAACCACTGCATAATTCTACACAATCTAATTAAAGATCCTAAAGCCCCCTCGAAAACTGAACAAGATTGAAGGCATTCGCAGTAATCTTAGCGCTGTTGGTAGGTACAATGGTTATCGTACCGGCATATGCAGTTATAGTTGATTTAAAGGCCGAAAAAACATCCTACAAAAAAGGAGATCAGATAGTGTTTATAGGAAAAACAGATGCCGCACATGCAAATAACAGAGTCGCAATCAGAATAGCTGATCCAAACAATGACGGAATAATGCTTCGGGAAGCATATTCTGATAGTGATGGAAACTTCAAGACATCTCCAATAGACACATCAGCTGAAAAAACAGCTGCAAAGTTTACCACAAAGGGTGTCTATAACGCAACTGCGTTTTACAGTCTGGATCCACAACCACAAAAAATTTGGAAATTCACATTATTTGATTATTCGTCTGATGGTTCACCAGTATCTCCATCAGCTGCACAAATTATGGCGCAACAATCTCAACCAGCTACACCAAGTGCACCAACAACTTCAACAACACCTGCAACTTCGACTAGCACAACTACACCAACACAACCTACAGCACCAACTACCCCAACGCAGCCTACAACACCGACTACAGAGCCAGAAGAAGAAACAATGATGACAGCTTGTGGAACTGGAACCGTTTTTGATGAAGCAAGTCAAACATGCATTGTGGCATCAGCTGTAGAGCCTGAACCAGAACCAATAGCAGAGCCAGAAGAAGAAACAACCGGCCCAAAGAAAACTCACATTCCAGGATTTCCAGACCCTACCAAAGATCCACAATACTACATCGACAGATACAACAATGAACCAAAATACAAAGAATGGTTTGACAAAAATTTTCCAGACGACACCATATATGACATAGTTGGGGTGGATGCACCAACGCCTGCAAGCGCATGCGGTCCTGGCACTCATTCTGAGAATGGTGTTTGCGTCTTGGACAAAAAAGAAGGTCTGGGCAGTGGATGCCTTATTGCAACAGCCGCTCATGGGAGCGAGCTTGCACCTCAAGTACAACAGCTAAGAGAATTACGTGACGGCGTACTGTCTCAGACAAATTCAGGCATTGTATTTTTGAGTGGATTCAATGAATTCTATTACACGTTTAGTCCAGCAGTATCTGATCTAGAAAGGCAAAGTCCAATTTTCAAGGAAATAGTAAAGGCAACCCTATCTCCAATGCTTTCTACTCTGTCAATTCTGAATTATGTCGATATTGATTCAGAGCAGGAAATGCTAGGATATGGAATCGGAATCATTTTGCTAAATGCTGGAATGTATTTTGTTGCACCAGTACTTGTTATCATAAAACTAAGAAAACACGTAAAACTCTAAGCAGCGTTTGGTTCCAGTGCCTTCTTTTTGATTGCACTTATTCCAGTAATGCCAATTCCTAACACAAAAAATACCAAATATGGCATGGCGTTTCCAGAAAACTCAGAAATCAAGCCTGCAGCTATTGGGCCAATTGCCCATCCTATGCCAAATGTTGTCTCATATGCGCCAATAGTAATTCCTACATTTTCCTTCGGGGTCTTTCTTAGGATTATTTCTAGCGTCAATGGGAATATTATGGAAAATCCAAATCCCATTAGCAGCATTGCCAGAGAAAACTCCAAAATCGAATCCGATACAAACGATACGATGAGGCCAGCGGATATCGTAATGGTTGACGTAACAAGTGTAATGCTGGTATGGCGTGCCAGTTTGTCTGCCATTGCAAGTGTTACTACACGTGACACCCCAAAAACAAAGTATAGAATCTCAATTTGTGTTGCTGACATACTTCGATCATTTAGAAATGCAGGATAAATCGTCAGAATCATCCCAAATGAAGATGCACAATAAATCAAAATCATAATTATGACTGGGAACTTTGTTACTTGTTTTATTGCAGAAAATGAAAATGAGGCGTAATCTTTTTGGGCTTGCTTTTTTGTGAGCTGCAGTGCAAAAATTATTGAAGATGCCATGACAAATGTCGCAACCTCAAATAGCATTCTATATGAAACATCAAGACCCTCAAGCAAAAATGTGCCAATGAGCGGACCAATCATAAAGCCCGCAACAAAAAACCCGATAAACCTTGCAATGTTTTTGATTCGAGTGTTTCCGTCACTTGCATTGGATATGATTGCCTCGGCTGGTGGCCAAAAAAACGCATGTGCAATACCAGTTACTGCCCTTAGCGCCATTATTTCAGGAACGGTTCTTGCCAAAGAAAGCAAAAACACCGATGCTGTGTTTATCACGACTCCTATACAAAGCAACCTCCCATTGTTGAATCGATGGACCAGCATCCCAACAAACACAGGAATGAACATGTATGGAACAAAGTTTGCAAGCCCAATTAGGCCCAATTCCGCATATGATGCACCAATTTCGTTTTTGGCAAAAATTGGAACAATTGGATTATGGATTCCATAAGAAATGCCGATTAGCAATCCTGTAATGTTCAGGATGATAAGCGTTCTATTCATTTGTAAGCTGCGACCATTATTGCGCCACCCATCAGATCTTTGTCAAATTCAACCTTTGAGAATTTTTCCAAAATCAGTGCTTCCAGCTTTTTGTTTTGTGGCCAGCGTTTGTAAGTACCGTAGAGAGTACCAAACTTTAATCCAAGTTTTCCACCAACTGCAAATGCGATTATTGGCAACATCACTCTAAGATAAAACGAAACGCCCGCCCTTGCGATTGGATCATCAGGCTTGCCCAGATCTACAATTACAAATCGTCCGTCTTTCTTTAGGACCCGATGAATTTCAGATATTGCAATTCGTAAATTTATGGCATCTCGCAATGAATATCCACATAGTACTGCATCAAATTGTTCTTCCTTGAATGGAATATGCTCAAACACACCGCATGACATGTCTGGTGTTTTTGTAAAATATGTACTGGTGTTTTTGAGCATTTGTACAAGTGGATCATAAAGCGTAATGGAAATGTCGCCGCCACAAATTTTTTCTGCAGTCTTTGACATGTTACCAAAACCAGAACCTGCATCCAAGATGTGGTTACCAGACTGCACCCTGCCTGAGATCCCACGGACTCGATGTTCTTTGTCCTTTCCAAGTGAAATATACGAGTTTACCTTGTCATAAATTGGAATTATCTGCCGTAGTACCTCGATTACTTCGCCCCAATAACTTCCAAGACCCATTGATTTAGTGTCTAATCAGGACATAATTTGTAGTATCTAATATCGGGAAGAAAATCTAGCTAATTAACTAGGCTTTGGGAACTTTTCTCTGGCCACCTTGGAGTATTTTTCCAAGTCTGCATCACTTACTTTTTGCAGGGTTCTGTTGTCTTTTGTAATGCGAGACATTTTGATGCTTTTTTCCTCTTTTACCTCGCCTTTCATCTCTATTGCTGCAATTGCTAATGCTGAGGCATCATCCAACGACATGTCATCCTTGTAGTTTTTCTCCAAAAACGAATTGACGTCATCTGCGCCTGCACCAATTGCAACTGCTGCATACGAGACAAATGTTCCAGAAGGATCAGTCACATAGATTAGGTTGCCCCTTTGGTCAACGCCTGAAATTATTAGTGCCACACCGAATGGTCGTACTCCTGAGTACTGGGTATATTGGTGGCACCTGTCCGCTAGGTGTTTTGCCACAGTTTCTACCTCTACTTCCTCATCATAGATTAGCTTGTGACTCTGAGAAAATGTCCGCGCGTCGTCTACTTGGACTCGTGCATCTGGAATGTATCCAGCTGCAGCAATACCGATA
>JBQTIZ010000012.1:0-5194 GCA_052387615.1 Candidatus Nitrosotenuis sp.
TTCTTGAAGAATTTGTAAAATGTATTTGTGTTTTATGAGCAAATGCGTAAAGAAGGAAAAAATTCGATACTATGGCATGGCTACATGGGAGTGCTTTAGGGTGCCAAAAGAAAACCGGCATTATCTATCGCTTGAAGACACTGTCAATTTGGCAAAAAAAGTTGGTGGCAAGGATCACGGATTTAGGTTCATCCAACTGCCATACAACATGTATTATGATCAGGCCTTTATGCTCAAGGCTCAGCAAGTAAATGGAAACGACATGTCAACACTTGATGCTGCAGTGGCACTTGGCATAGGAGTCTTTACCAGTGTTCCACTAATGCAGGGTAGATTAATTGAGCCAGGAGTCACACTGCCTGATTTTGGTAGCTTGTCTACGCCATCACTCAAATGTTTGCAGTTTATTCGCTCAACGCCTGGTGTTTTGGCGCCACTAGTTGGACAAAAAACACAAAGCCATGTTGATCAAAACCTGCAAATAATGAAGACACCACCAATGCCAAGCGCGGAATTTTCAGAATTAGTAAAAAAACTAGTTGCCTGACTGGCTCTGATTTTATATAATATCTAAATTTGCAAGAAATGATGGCAGAACTTCCAAGATTTTCTAGTCGTGCTTTTTTAGCACCAATGGCAGGTGTAAGTGATCCTGCATTGCGCTTGTTATGCAAGGAAATGGGTGCAGGACTAGTAGTTACAGAACTAACCAGCATTCATGCCATAATTGCAAAAGAAAAACAGCTACAGTCTCAAAACCTGACAATTAGCGAGTTTATTGAATATTCGGAAAAGGAGAGACCACTTTCAGTTCAACTGTTTGGCTCGGATTTGGAATCCTTGCAAACGGCAACAAAAATTGTTGAGCCATTTTTTGATATTATTGATTATAACATGGGATGTCCCGCGCCACACATCATCCAACAAATGGCAGGTGGTGCATTACTCCAAAACATCAACTTGACGCAAAAAATACTGCAAACGCTAGTCTCATCCACCAGTAAACCAGTCACGCTAAAGATGCGAGCTGGTGTGGGGGATGAACTGGTATTCAAAGACATTGCAAAAGTTGCCGAGCGCTCTGGCATTGCAATGATAACGTTACATGCTAGAACCGTGCATCAAGGATATTCTGGCCAATCTGATTGGTCGTTAATCAAAGAGTTAAAGCAAACAGTCGACATACCGATAGTTGGTAATGGCGATATCACAACGCCTGAGCTTGCAAAAAAGATGATTGATGAGACAAACTGTGATTATATCATGGTTGGCCGCGGCGCAATGGGCAATCCATTTTTGTTTGAACAGATAAATGATTATCTCAAATTCGGCAACTACAAACAATATTCACAAAAATACAAAGCAGATGTGTTTTGCAAGTATCTTGACTATGCAACTAATTATAAAATAAAATTTGCAAATGTACGGCAGCAGGCAATGCGATTCACCAAGGGACTAGTGCATGGCGCAAAGTTTCGATCAGACATCATGGTTGCAAAAACAACTGATGATCTAAAAACAATAATGATGCAAATCCCATAACTCATTATCTATAAATAGAAAACATACTGCCGTTACTTGTGCCAGTAGATCCTGTATGCGGAATTGAAATGGATGAGAGTCTAGCTGTATCATTAGATTATGAAAACAAGAAATACTTTTTTTGCTGCAATGGATGCAGACGAATCTTTAAGAAAAAACCAAAGAAATGGTCAAAAAAAATCTAGATTGGGAATTTTCCACACATTCTACAAAATCTAGAATTCTCTTCGATGGCGTGGTGACAATCAGGGCATATTGATGCAGAATCAGAAATGTCTGGTTCATAGTGTTTTCGAAAGACCTCATAATAGTATAGTGATTCCTTACTGCGAATGATGATGTTGTCTTTGTTCTTGATTTGTTTTATTTTTGTTGCAAATGTATTATCAGACATCATGCTATCAAAGAATTCTGTTAGTCCTTGAGTTCCCGCACCTTCCTGCATGGGGGATTTTTGGCGCCAGGCTATTTGAGATGGTATCATACCGTCAAAGGCTTGCCTTAGGACGAATTTACCAAATTTTTTACCCTCTCTTATGCCAATCATGTATTGAGATGGCAGGTTTTTTGCAAATTCCATTACCGTATGATGGCAAAATGGCGATTCCACTTTGACTCCCATACTGTTTCCTATTTTCTGTGATGGAAAATGCATAATCTTTGCAATTCTTCTTAGATCTAATTCCAACTCTGATGTTGTTTTGTTTATTAGAAAATTATATCCCGCAAAGAGCTCATCTGCACCATCGCCTGTTATTATTTTGTCAAATCCTTCCTTTTTTACCTCAGATATTGCCAAATATGGCACAACATTGTTTCGAATTTCAATGTCATTAAAGTTCTTTAGAATCTTTATGGTTTCTTGTATGGCCTCAATGATTTGTGATGTATCGTATGTTTTAATGGACAGTGGTAGATCAAATTGTTGCGCAGCCATCTGACAATACGTCAGATCATTTGCAGTATGATCCTTTGATATTATGACAATGCAGTTTGGTTTTCTTTCTCTGAGAAAATATGCTAAAATTGTACTGTCTAATCCTCCAGATAATGCTAGGTGTTGTGCAGTGCAAGAGGAAATAGCATCGTGCAGTATAGTACGAATCCGTCCGTGAATTTCTTGCATTGTTTTCTGTATTCTGAAAATCAATTAAGCTTTTGTAAAGAAATTAAATTAGCTCCAGCTAGTTTTTGAATAAAATAACTTTGATTCTAGATTTTGTAAAATTCATTGTTAACTTTAAATAGATTACACGATGACTTTTGCGTAATGTTATTGCCCGCAGAAATTGAATCAAAAACACTCATCCCAGCACTGCGCGCAATTTTGGCAAAAAAGCTTGCAGAAGAACACAAAATTCGAGAAGATGAAATCTCTAAAATGCTTGGGGTAACACAGGCAGCAATCAGCAATTACATTCGTGGAACACGCGGAGATCCAAAGTTGATTGAAAAACTAGTTGCAGACAAACAAGTATCTGAAATGGTAAATGAGTTGTGCGATAGATTATCATCAGATATGGCATACACTCCATCTAGCCTTGCAAAATTCATCAGCCTTTGTAACTATATCAAATCAAGTCTTTTGATTTGTGAAATTCATCATAATTTGGAAACAAACATTGATGAGGCAATCTGCAAAGAATGTGAAAACATGCTGCTAAAGGGCCCAGGATCTGTCTACTAGTTTCTTGTAATCGAAATCTCTATTGTGGAAATCATTCTTTTTCCGAATTCGTTCTCCGAGTCTAGTTTGATGTAGTCTGTTTTGCAAGAGTCATGAAGCATTTTTTCTACTATGATGTTTGCAATGGCAACGGCAGCCGGTATGTTTAGGCCCTTTGCCATCAAAACTGTTTTGCCGTGTTTATTTAGTATGGTGAACACATCAAGTGCTGCCGGCATTATTGGTTCATTTCTTACAAAATATGTGTATGGTGGATGTTGAGCGATCTGTTTTGTGTCTTCCATACTAATCATTCAGTGTTTTCAAAAATTTTATTCTATTAAGTTTTGTCGACGATTCATCCACTAGTTAAAATAATCAATTGGAATGTTTTGGTAATCTCCATTTGGAAGTCTTCTTTTAATGACAATTGGTATTGCAAATTCCTCGAGCTCCTTTAATGCAATATCTAGTGATGTTCTTGCGTCTGCAGGAATTGCGATAAATGGTGGTGCACCCTGTGATAGTTGCAAGGCACGAGCCCCTAGTATTCTTGCCTTTTCAAATCTAGTAAGATTTGGTGGCCCTATTGCAATTTTGCCTTTGCCAGACAGAGGAATTTCTGAAATTACATGGACTGGATCCATATCAATGACTTCACGGGTTTCCATCTCTTTGATTTTTTTATCTAATTCTGCGCGTTCATCTTCTGTTAGCTCTTTTGATTCAAAAATTTTCTTGTATGCGTTTACGGCATCTTCCATCGTAGTGTCTTCTGCCATCTCTTCACCAACTGGTCTGATAAATTCCGGCTCCTCCTCAACTTCCTCTGGAGCTTCTACTTCTACTTCTTCAGGATCCGACAAGTGAAAAAAACTGCCTAATGCGGTTATATATTCCAATAAGCAAGATTTGTACAATGAGTGCCGGATCCGTATCATCTTCCCGGATGGTGGTGGAAATCAAAGGCAAATCAAAGATGAGCTGTGAGCTAAAGCGACATTTATCACCAAAAACTGTTGGTATAATTTTACGATCAATCCCGCTTGATGGAAATGCTCATCTTATGGGCCAAAATATTGTCTATTTTGAAACCAAGATAAATTCTGGAGTGGAGCGTCAGAAAAAAGAATTCAAAAAAGGAGACATTGCGTTTACGCCATCTGGAAGTAGCATTTGCTTTTTTGCTGCAGATGTGATAACATCAAAGCCAATGACACCAATTGGAAAAATACTAACTAATGCAGATTCTCTAAAAGATGTAAAGTCCGGAGATGTAATTTCGCTTTATCAGCTTGCTGGTTGATAAATCCAGTGGCCTGCGAATCCGCCTGCACGTTTTACAGAGCCTTTTTTTAATAATCCGACAAGACAGGCATTTGCTGCGGAAATCTTAACGCCAGTCTGTTTTGCTAATTCCTGTATCGTAAGATAATTGTTTGATTTTATTAGTTTGAGCGCTTGTTCCTCTCCAAGGATAACTGTGATCTCGGCTTTTCTTTCTGATTTTTCACCTTTCTTGTCTTTCTTGTCCTTTTTAGTGCCGGACTCCTTTGCCTTGTCATTATCCTGGGATTTTTCCATGGATGCCGCGCCTTTCTTTTTTGCTCCGCCCATGCTTGACTCAAAAATTATCCATTTATAAACGATTGAAGAATTTTAAAATAAAAATTTTCAACTATAAATAATATAAAAAAAATCTAAACATATGGGAATTGTATCAAAAGGAGCTAAATGTGATGTCGATGGGTGCTCTAATGATGGTGTACGTTCTTTAAACTCGTCTAAAGTTGAAAGCGCTGGACTGAGAATCAAGTCTTCTGCAAAAAAAGCAGTCTTGTGTAAAGATCATTACAAAGAATGGAAAAAAGAAACCAAAGAAGACAGAGAAGTAGAACGCGCTCGATTCGATAGATTCTAGTGCTTTCTTTTTATTTTGACTTGCTTTTTGTTTAGTTTATCAAGATAGTTTTTTTGTAATATGGA
>JBQTIZ010000013.1:0-10424 GCA_052387615.1 Candidatus Nitrosotenuis sp.
TGCGATTTTGAGTATGAACTTTGCTTCCCGTGGGGTTGCATCGTTTAAGAGACTTGACACATATTTCATTTTCATATCTTGAGATCGTTGCCCTTCCGACTTGGCAATCTTGTAGAGTGTTTCGTATACTCGCTCTGCAGTAATGTCTTGCGCCAAAAATGTAGTCTGCGTTTTTTGTTCTAGGATTTTTACAGCTGCACTACCTAAATCACCATCTTCTGCATATGCAGAATTGATCTTTTTTATTGGAATTCCCGATGACTTGGATAATGCGTGGATTGCAAGCTTTTCTGCTAGTCCCAACTCTACTCCCTCAAAATCCGGCCTTAATTTCCCTTGAATCAAATAGACAATTTTTGCGATTATTTCCGGTGGTGTTTTCCGGAATAGTTCTACTAGGTACTGTGTAAGCTCTAGTCTTTTTGTTGTAGCACTCATCTTTTCAAAAGTATCTGCAATCTCCGAAAACCGCATTGGATTGAGTTTTGTGTTCTCAGATAAAAGCCAGCCGCTTGGTAAATTTTTTTACAGGTGAAGATTTGCCTTTATTTTCATTGTTATGGTCTGATTGTTATTTTTGATGATTGTGTTAAAGTGAGAGATCTCATCCTCGTTAAGGAATCGTTTGTTTCGTTGTAAAAATCCGTCAAAAAATACTCCACTCACATATCCTACATAAAGTCCGTATGCAATATCCATTAGAGATCCTGCATGTGTCGACGATTTTATGCATGTTAAAACCATACTCGGATAATCCAAAGCATAATTGATAGCATCTGTCAGGTTCTTCTCTTCAATCACATCTAGTGGCATTTTGATAATGTTGACTTTGTTTGGTATTTAGAATTAATGCTCAAATAATTTTAGATGTACCTGAAAATTGTTTTCCTATCTGTATTTTTTCCATCTGCAACCATGGAAAAATTAAACAGCGGATAGTTTGACTTGTATTGTTTCATAAAGGACCATGCCACATCGTGATTTCTAAACTCTGTTCTAATACCCTCAATTTGGATCTGTTGATTGTTGATATCGAAGATGACTATGCTGTATTTTTTTGGTCTGTTGCGCGGTCTTGCTTTTAGAAACCATGTGAATGCAAAGGCAAAAACGACTACTAATATGAGCGCCCCACCGATTTCTCGGAAAAATCCGGTCACCGCATTTGGTATTATCTGCCCAAACACTGTGATGAAAATGTTGGTAATGATGCCGATTCCAAACAAGATGATCTGATCCTTGTTTGGATTTGCTTTCATACTATGATATCTTCATTGTACCACTTAACCTTATTGATGTGTATTTTGGCCTAATCTGGATCTTCGTATTTCTTGTTACCAGATGACTTTCCAACTGATTCAATGGGCTTCATCTTTTTGTGTAATTCATCAATTACGGCCTTGTAACCCTCAGCATATTCTAGCTCGGATGGAACCAAGGTTGCCGGATGAACAAATCCTTGACTTCTCATGGCAAGCGCCTTCTGTGTAGCAATGTTTCTAACATAATCCCAATCGGGAGTTGAAAATCCATCGAATGGACCTGTGAATTTGCCGTTGTGCATAGAAAAGACAAGTGCTTCTACGATTGGAATGCAAAAGTCAATTGACGCTGCAGTGTTTATCTTGACTGGCATTAATGGCATGTGGTGACTGCCTCTTGTGTTGCCTGCAACATAGTGTGGATTGTTGAAAACGCTTCCAAGCTCCTCTGTTGCTGGAAAATTCTTCTGAGTTCGAACTATTGCAATAGGATCGTCTTTTCCGACATACGTACCAGCAATATTGTGTAATCTATCTGTTGATAGAGATGCAATGGGTTCTTCAGACTTTGTGTATACTGAAGAAATCACATATCTTCCAGGATACATCAGGGCTGCCTCTAAAACTGGTTTGTCTTGCCATAATTCCAATTCTGCAATTTTTCCTTCTTCAACATCCATTATGTTGATCTTGACCCCAGCAGCAAGTGATTTGTTCACAATTAATCCAGTGTTTGATAATGCGTCAACGAATAATCTGTAAAATGGATAGTTGAACGCACCAGGTTCCGTCTTATCTGCTGCTAAAACAGTAAATGCTTCATTTGGTCTTTCTTCAAATTCCAATTCTGCAACTCCTGGACCCATGCCTTTGACATTCCCAGAAAAGGAGTCCTTTAGTAGATCTTGGCCTGCGCCATACAGCCCTTCTAATTTTGCGACTCTGGTGCCCTCTTCAAATGCTTTCCACGCCAAAGCATGAATTTCAGAATTATCAGTACCTTTTGTATGTGACATGATAATGTGGACGTCGTCGCCAGAATACCCGATATAATGATCGAGTAAAAGATTTCCTGCGTTTTTCACAGTTTTCCTTACTGCATCAAGTAATCCATCACTTGGTCTTGTATGTCCTCCAATTCCACCAACATCAGCTTTGATTGCAGAAACTGTAACTTTCACAATTTCAGACTTTGATTACTTTGATTTATAGTATGTGAGGATTGTTTTACCAAAATTTTTCCCAAAATCCAACTTATCAAAAAAATCCAAAAAATAACAAAAAGTCTTGAAAAAATCGTAACGGTAATAAACCCCTCAAAGAAGGACAAACCTATGGCAACAAAACCACACTTGAACTTGATCGTAACCGGTCACATTGATAACGGTAAATCTACCACAATGGGACACTTTTTAATGGATATGGGTCTTGTAGACGAAAGAACCATCGCATCACATGCAGCCGAGTCTGAAAAGACCGGAAAAGGAGACACTTTCAAGTACGCGTGGGTTATGGATAACATTAAAGACGAAAGAGAGAGAGGTATCACAATTGACCTTGCTTTTCAAAAATTTGAAACACCAAAGTACTTTTTCACTCTGATTGATGCACCAGGTCACAGAGACTTTATCAAAAATATGATTACTGGCGCGTCTGAGGCAGATGCCGCAATTCTAGTTCTTTCTGCAAAAGAGGGTGAAACTGATACTGCTGTTGCACCAGGCGGACAAGCAAGAGAGCACGCATTTTTACTCAAGACTCTCGGTGTAAACCAATTAATTGTTGCAATTAATAAGATGGATGACAGCAAATATTCGGAAGCAGCATTCAAAGTTGCAAAAGAAAAAGCTGAAAAACTAGTAAAATCTGTAGGTTATAAATTAGAAAACGTACCAATCATTCCAGTCTCAGGTTGGAAGGGTGACAATCTGGTTAAGAAATCAGAAAACATGCCCTGGTGGACAGGAAAAACACTATTGCTTGCATTCGATGATTTCACAAACCCAGACAAGCCAGTTGGAAAACCACTCAGACTTCCAGTACAAGATGTTTACACAATTACTGGTGTGGGTACAGTACCAGTAGGTAGAGTAGAAACTGGAACATTCAAACCAAACGACAAAATCATAGTAATGCCATCTGGCGCAACCGGCGAAGTCAAATCAATTGAAACTCATCATACCCAATTAGAAAAGGCAGAAGCTGGTGACAACATTGGTTTCAACCTCAGAGGAATCGAAAAGAAAGATATCAAAAGAGGTGATGTAATAGGACACGCATCTGATCCGCCAAAAGCAGCCAAAGAATTCAGAGCACAAATTATTGTAATTCATCATCCAACAGCTCTTGCACCTGGTTACACTCCAGTAATGCATGCACACACCGCACAAGTTGCAGCAACAATCACAGAATTTGAAGCAAAAATCAATCCAGCAACAGGTGGTATAGACGAGCAAAATCCAAAATTCCTCAAAGTTGGCGATTCCGCAATTGTAAAAATCAGACCAGTCCGTCCAACATGTGTTGAGACATTCAAAGACTTCCCAGAACTAGGACGCTTTGCACTCAGAGATATGGGCGCAACAATTGCAGCAGGTATCATTAAAGATATCACTGAAGAATACAAACCATAACTTGGGTCTTTGTTTTGACTCAATCCGCCCGAATAAAATTGACAAGCACCAACCTTCCTAAACTTGATGGTGTTTGCACCGAGATTATGGGTATTGGGGAAAAAACCGGCGTTCGAGTTAAAGGACCAACACCACTTCCAGTAAAGCGACTAAATGTTGTTACAAGAAAATCCCCCTGCGGAAATGGAACTGAAACATATGAAAAATGGGAAATGAGAATGCATCGAAGAATAATTGATCTAAGTGCAGATGATAAAGCGATCAGACAGCTAATGCGACTCAAAATCCCAGACGATGTTTACATTGAATTATCCTTAAAGTAAATTATTCCTTTAAATTACAGCATATAGATTAGCAATCAAATGTCTGAAGAACCCACATCGATTGATTCTGCGCAAATTGAAATGATGCCTGCAACTGAAAAGTTTGATGTCATTTACAAATGCCTAAGATGTGGTACTAATGTAACTAATACCGAGCTTACAAGACTACCTGAAATAAAATGCATCTGTGGCTTTAGAGTCTTTACCAAAGTCAGACCACCAATTGTCAAGACACTGCAAACACTCTAGTCTTTTCTGTAGCTGTGGAATTTTTGTAAATGAGTCCGCATATCTTGCATATTTGTAAAGTTTTGATTACAGATTTTACAATCGTATGGTAATTCCTTACCGTGAACTATTTGTTGATGCTGCATTAATTCTATGTCTCTTGAAAATTGTTGATCACAGTTCTGACAGAAAATCTTTTTTTTGAATAATCTCATTTACGAGATTCCTTTTGATTATCCCAACACTTTCTACAAAGTTGTCCTTCTAAACTCCATTCGTTTTTTGGGTTGTATCTAAAAAAGCTTAATCTTTCCCCACAAACCGTGCAAAACTCTTTTTTTTGATTAAAATCAATTTCTTTACCATCAAAACATTTTTTGCACAACAAACCTTCCATATCCCACTGCCATCGTGGTTCCCACAGATCAGTTATTTTTTGTACCATCCCACAATTAATGCATTTTTGTTTAAATGTTCCATTGTAGTATTGATCCATTGACTTCATGTAACAGTCTGTACAAAGAGGGTTTTGTAAATTCCATTCTTTCTTTGGTTTATGTTTGTGCTTTGTTTCCTTATTACAAACGGTGCAAATTGTTGGTTTTCTATCAAAAAAGCCCAATGTCTACCATAAAGTGAATCTTTTTAAAAAATGTAATCATAACACTAAAGTTAGTAAAAATCTTTAGGTCTCTCTTAGGATCTTTTCTACTGCCTGTCCTGCGTCAATCATGCCGTTGAGCGTTGCTATCTCTTTGAGCTTCTTGTATTGATCTGCAGTTAAACAAACTGGTATGGTTCTTTTTGCCATGATGATATACTTTATCTTAATTTTATATCCTTTACGCTCACAGGTTTTGTGTAAATGACGAGACCTGACATGGAAAATTCTCATTGTTTACCCAAAACCCGCTCACAAAAGTGCTCATATCTGATCTGAAACAATATTTGATGCGAAAATTACTGTACAACGTTGACAAAAAAACGACAAATTCTAGTAATTGGTAATAATGAAAGCGGTTGTACTACAGAACTTGAAAAACTTGCTTATGACGTTGGTGCTGAGGTAGCAAAGTCTAATTCTGTTTTAATAACTGGTGGTCTTGGCGGTGTCATGAGGGCTGCATCGCACGGTGCTCATGATGCAGGAGGATTGACGGTCGGAATAATTCCTCAAGACAATCCATCGTTTGCGAATGAATATTGCGATATTGTTATACCCAGCGGGCTTGGGCTGTCGAGGGACTTTCTAAATGCATTATCTGCGGATGGCGTGATAATTGTAGGTGGCGGTTCAGGCACTCTTTCTGAGACATGTGCTGCATACATGCATAAAAAGCCGATTGTGGCATTAAAAAACTCCGGTGGAACCGCATCAAAATTTTCTGATCAATATTTGGATCATAGGCAAAATGTGAAAATCGTTGGTGTCAACACCCCGCAAGAAGCAGTAAAATACATTCTAAGTCAAATCACTGCATAGTTATTAACAATGGGTCTGGCTCATAAAATGGACCATATTTTTTTGCCATTTCGTTTAATTCATTTACAATATTTTTGATGCCAAATTCTTTTGCGGTATCAAAAATTGGTTTTTTGAGACCTAATCCGAGTCGTGCCGCTTTTTCAATTTCAGCAATGTCGCTTGCCTTATTGGTTACAAGCCACGCTGCATTATTTAGAATGTTTGCAACAAGTGAAATTGGATTGCATTTATTTGCTAATGCCTCATCAAGATGAACTCGCTCATATTTGTCGTCAGCGTATTTGTAAAACCCCTCGCCTGATTTTTGGCCGAGCTTTTTCTCATTGAAGAATTTTTCTATATCTGGGTGAGGAAAAATTACTTTTTTATCTCTAATTTGTAGTTCAATCGTTGCTTTGTGAATTACATCCATACCTGTAAAATCTGCAAGCTCAAAAATTCCCATTGGGAACCCCATGTTGAATTTGACTGCAGAATCGATTTCCTCAAGCTTAAAACTTCCTCTTTGTTTTAGCCAACATGCTTCATGTACCATTGGAATGAAAAGACGATTCACAATAAATCCTGGAACATCCTTTTTGCAAATCACTGCTTCTTTTTTGACTGATCTGACGTAATCTACTGTTAAATTGACTACTTCGGGACTTGTTTTTTGTCCTAGGATGACTTCAACTAATTTCATTAATTGAGGTGGATTGAAGAAGTGAATTCCTATGAATTTATCTGGCCTGCTAGTAGTGTTTGCAATTTCTGTGATTGGCAATGTACTTGTGTTTGACGCAAACACTACTCTCTTGTCCGCGACTAGATCTAATTCTGCATAGACTTTTTTCTTTAATTCCATTATCTCTGGAACTGCTTCAATAACTAGGTCTGCTGCACTCACAGCTTCTTTTAGATCAACTTTTGTTTTTATTCGCGATAAGATTGAATCTGCCTCGGATTTTGTGATTTTTTCTTTAGTGACTAGTTTTTCAAGACTCCAGCGAATTTTTTCCATGGCTTTATCCAGAAACTGTTGTTCAATGTCTCGTAATACTACGTTGTATCCTGACATTGCGCTAACCTGAGCTATGCCATGACCCATTATGCCAGATCCAATAACTGTGATATTTTTAACTACCAATGAACTTGATTTTTGTCGTCCATTATAATATATTCCTGAATATGCCCAAAATAAAATTGTAAAATATATCAATAATTACAATGTTTACTCAGCGTGGACTGTATTTTTTGTAAAATTGTTGCAGGGGAAATTAAAGCAAAAATAGTAATGGAATCTACGAAATCCCTTGCATTTTTGGATGCATTTCCATTAACCAAGGGACATACCCTAGTCATTCCAAAGAAACATTATGAAAAATTACAGTCAATGACACCAGAAGATAACACCGCTTTATTCGATATGGTTCATAAGTTAATTCCAAAAATAGATGCGTTTACGAATGCATCATTGATAGCAATACACAACGGAAAAGATGCAGGACAAGAAATTCCTCACGTTCACGTTCATCTGATTCCACGCAGTGCTTCCGACTTGGCTGGTGCAGTTCATTCCATGTTTGTAAATCGGCCAACGATATCGGATACAGAGTTCTCTAATTTACTATCAAAAATAAAAACTGACTAGTATGGATAAAGACGTTTTCTAGTTTCTTGCTCTTCTATTCTGATTGCTTTTGTAGGACAAGTTTGTGCTGCATCCATTATCTTATCAGTACTTGTGCCATTTTGGTTTATGACATTTGATTTTGGATTCATTTTAGAAATCTTGTCAACATGAAATACTTGCGGTGCAATAATTTCACAACTGCAACAACCAATGCACAGACTATGTTCTACACTTGCAAATAAATTTAGTTTCTTTTCTTGTTTGATTTCAAAATCATTTGGATTTTTTGTTTGATCTACTTTTGTTGCTTCATAATCTTTCCAAAACTCTGCTACATACTCCTGCCAAAAGTGAGGATCTGATTGTTCTGTTTGTTTTGTGTATTTACTCCAGTCTTCTTCAGGTATATCGTTTTTGTTCGGCGCACCCCAGTTTGTGCGAGAAAATGTTTTTCCATCTTTTGTTTCTGTGTTGGAATGTCTTCTTTGGTTATCTTTTTTCGTGTTGTTGTTTTTGTTGTTATTCTTTAGTGTGTGATATGCTTCCGTGATTAGTTTGAATTTTTTCCCATCTCTTTCTGAATTATTTCTATCTGGATGAGTTTCTAGCGCCATTTTTCGATAAGAGTATTTTACATCACTATATGATGAGTCAGGCTTTAAGTTCAAAATTAGACAGGCCTGAGTTGTATCCAATGAAATGATATGCACGTGCTGTTTTAAAAATATGATTGAATTTAGTTGGCTAGATTCTTTACATCTCTTTGATTTATGAACAACACTGTGTTAATTACTTCACTTGTTCTGAATGTTTCTTTTGGAATCAGAATGGATGTAACTACTTGATCTTTGTTAATCATGATCTGAATTTTTTGGATCGATGATTTGTACAATACGGCCCTCTTTCCTTCAAACGATTCCGCTAGTCCATCTGGAACTACAAATCCGTCCTCGATTAATTGTTTAACTTTTCTATATCCTGATGTATTTGGAAGGTTACAAGAATTCAGAATTCTTGGAATTGTTTCTGATCTATCCCGTGTAAAATCTAAAATGAGTTTTTTCTCCTTATCAGCAAATGTCTTTAAAATCGTCTCCGCCAAGCGTTTGTCTGTAATGATTACATAGGTATCATATGTAGTTTTTTCAACGGTCAGAAAGTTTCTCAACACTTCATCTTCGATATTTTTCAAATCATCTGTAAACTGATATTTGATGTTTTGTATTTTGCTGTACTTGTTAAACAATCCTTCAAACTTTATGTTGTCTTTTTGTTCTAATTTCTTATTGATGGATTGAATTTCTCCGGAATCTAATTTCTCTTGTATCGAATGCGCTATTGCTTTTGAAAGTAGCACATCCAATCCATCCATGATTTATAGATAGATTTTCCCGTTTAAATCAATATCGAAATCGTTATTCTAAAAGATCATGCTTGATCCATTAGTGGATTAATTATTCACAGAAAATTGCTCGGCTGCCGATATGAGCGCTTTCACATCTTCTTTGGAATGAGCATTAGAAAATGCTCCAAGCTTTCCAGGCAAGAAAAATATCCCATTTTTTGTCATCATCTCAAAGTGGAATCTATGTAGTGTTGCCGTATCGCATTTTGCTACATCTTGCGCATTATTAATTTCAAAAATGTTGTCTTTTACAAAATGAGTCATAAACAATGAATCCTTTCCAGTGGTTATGACCTTACCATCAAACACCTTTGTAATTTCCTTTCGTACGCTATTTCCAAGTGATTTGATTTTGGAATAAATTCCTGGATCATTCTTCAATGTTTCAAGTGTTGTCATACCTGCAATCATGGTCATAGGATTTGCGGAAAAAGTTCCACCTCCGATATAAGCCCGGTTCGTTCTTGAACGCGATTGTGTATTTGCATGATCCATGATCTCTTCTTTCCCACATATCATACCGATGGGAAATCCGCCGCCAACAATCTTGCCAAGCGTTACAATATCGGGGTCAAGATTCATGGTATTATACAAACAACCATGTCTAAATCTGAATCCTGTCACTATCTCATCTAGCATAAACAGTGAATTTTTCTTTTTTACAAATTCTTGTAACCCTATAAGATAATCTTTTGTTGCCTGAATGCAACCAGCTCCTCCTAATATTGGTTCTACAATTACTCCAGCAAAATCATTTCTAGCAGATTTTAAAATTCTAATCGAGTTTTCTAGATCGTTGTAAGGTAATGATATGATGTGTTTTTCATCAGTGAGACCGGCGCTTTCAGTCTGAGTGAATGGCCAGTTAACCGTTTTTAAAAGATCCGTTGTATATCCATGCCAGCCGCCATCTATTTTGGCAATTATCTTTTTTTTGGTAACTGCGCGAGCTAATCTCACTGCGTACATTGTTGCCTCGGTTCCAGTAGAAACATAGCGAATCTTCTCCGCGACTGGAACTGCTTTTTGAATTTTTTCAGAAATCTCTATGGTATTCTTATTGACCGTTCCGTACATCCATCCATTTTGGAGTTGTTCTTTTGTTCTAACCAGCACTTGTTTTGCGACATGTCCTAAAATTAGACTCCAATGACCCATCCAAAAATCTACATATTTGTTAGAATCTACATCGACGAGGTATTTTCCTCTAGCAGACTTGGTCACAAACGGATATGGTGAAAAAAATCGGATATTGTGGCTGACTCCATTAATGTGGAGTTTTTTTGATTTTTCAAAAAGTATTGCCGACTTGGGAGTTCTTTTTCGGTAACTCTTTTCTGTTGGTTCCAAGTCGTTTCTTGCCTTATATTGCCGAATATATTTTTTATAGAAAAATTGATTGTTTTTTGCAAAAATTTCTTTATTGTTTATATTATATACGATTTGTTTTCTTTTTTCATACGTAAAGATTTGGC
>JBQTIZ010000014.1:0-7137 GCA_052387615.1 Candidatus Nitrosotenuis sp.
TATCTCTCACAGAAAGACTCGGCATCACCGACACCGTCTCTACATCAGTATCCAAGTCACTCTCCGAATCACTAGGATTGACTGACACTCTCACCAAATCATCAACCAAGTCCCTCTCCGAATCACTCGGTGGAATGGTGCCGGTGACGCCATCAGTATCCAAGTCACTCTCTGAACAATTGGGAATTTCTGAAACTATTCTCAAAATGTCAACGAAATCTGTCTCAGATCGTATGGGAATTGCTGGATATGTTGTAAGTGCTAAGAATCTAGGCGCAAACCAAATCTTGGTTAACCCATTGCAGCCAATAATAAACACAACTCAGTCAAACATGCAATTCTTTATAGCAACGAATGTAACCAATGTACAAAACTATACCATAACGCAGACTGGCTTGACCAATATCTCGTTGAACTATTCCCAGATCAAATCTGGCAATACTGTCACTCTTGAATCTGGGCCTAACTTCCTGGCAAACCTGGTTGGAAGTTCATCATATGATGTTACAGTGGACTTTCCAAACAATATTGTAATCACCGGACCATCTGGTTGGAGTGGAGTAGTCCAGCTGCCTCAGCTTACAACGGCAACGGTTCCATCCCAGACTAGCGGCTCTACTACTACGACATATTCCGATGTAACGGCCATGACAGTCGGACTTGATAGCCAAACTCTAACGTTTAACAGTACAGTCAAGCTAATAGCCGTTGGAAAGGGAGGCAACCAGGGATTTGTCGGCTTCTTTATCACTGCTGGATCTTCATCAGTGACTTTACTGTCTACTTGTTCTGCAAACCCGCCAACACTAAGTGCCGGCCACGCATGTTACATTGAAGAGGGTTCAAACATTGCCGTATTCACCACTCACTTTACCACCTTTGGAACTGCCAAGGCAACATCGTCAAGCTCCGGTAGTGCATCATCCAGTACAGCCTCCAGTGCAGACTCATCTGGTGGTGGAGGTGGTGTCGGTGTAGGACCTAGCAGAGCTGCGCAGGGCATCGGTGCTCCAGGAACTGTTGTCAATCCAATAATCCTGTATCAGGTAACATATGACACATGTGAGACGAACATGATAAGAATAATTGCCGGAGCCTATGGTCAAGATGCGTTACCACCCCACGTAAAGATTAGAACTCCTGACAGAGAAATATATTCCGCAACGCTTGCAAAGGAACAACCTTATCTTGAACACAACAAGATATTCAAGGTAAGCAGATATGTCTATGAGGCTCCACTCAAAGGAGATGCTAAATATTTTGTAATAACTGCAGAACATCTCAATGATAGACTACCTGCATTTACATCGTATTTTGTAAACGTTCATGGATGTACCGAAACAGTAATAATTAATCCTATGACCGGTCTAGAAAAAATCCCAGTAAATGACGTTGACAAAGAGGGTGTTCCGCACATATTTGATATCAAGTTCCAAGTAGGTGATAACAAACCAGTGTTAGCAAGTGAGGTAAACCAGTTCATCCAAGGTAATGAAAAGGTAAGAATAACTGGCATAGTTGACTCATTAACTGATCTTAGACGAGCAGAGCTCAGAGTGGTTCCTGCAGGAAGTAATTATACTGATTATGCGGCAGTAAAAATGAGCATACATCCGTTGACCGGAGTTAAAAATACATACTTTGTTTCCGCAGATCTGCCGACATCGTTCTTGCATACTCCTGCAATTGTATATTGGCTGCATATAGTAAACCAAGAAGAAATGATTCAGGCATCTGAGAAATACTATCTAGGTGTAAAGCCAGACTATCAGTTAGATGCAAGACTAGAGCTTGATACACCAATCGCAAAATCGCAGAGTTCCATATTTAGACCGTCAGCATATGTGTATAATGAAGGCAAGCCTCTCTTTGGTTCGGTATCGTTACTAGTAAATGGAAAAGTGGAATACACATCAGATGAGTATATCTTCAAAGATGTGACAGCAATTGATCTTGCATGGAAAACACCAGAGACCAATGAACAAACAATCTATGACATCAAGGCAAGGTTAAATCTCTATGACAAACAAATTGACACCGCAACAACAAAGCTAAACACATTCAAGTCTACTGTATCACATCCAATTTCAGACATAATAAACATTCAATCCATCACCGACGACAAACAAAACATTGTTGCAAGAGCGGGATTGTTATATTCATCTGATATAACTCCAAACCTACACTATAGAGTTGTATCGCCGGATGGAAAATGTGTAATCGGAGACTCTTCCTGCATGATAAACCACTCCACTCTCGGACAGCGAGGAAATGCACAAAGCATCCAAGTCGGAGACCAAATACTCAGAGTAAGGTACTCTGGTCAAGACAGCTCATTGGAACGATTTAGTATTACATCAGTTGATCCAATTGTAGGAAACTGGAATGTATCGCTAGAATCTGATTCAGGATTAATTCCAGATGCACAGGCAACAGAGGACACCCAAGTCAAGATAAAATATAGAGCAATGTCTTCCAAGCCAATCACACTAAGATCTCAATAATTCTGACTGATCTGTATTTTCACAAATAGAATTTGGTTTATGGAAATGCAGTTTCTCTAAGCAAAATAGAATCTAACTCTGCAATCTTTATCCTGTCCTGGCTCATGGAGTCACGTCTTCTCAAAGTTACTGTATCATCTTGTAATGTTTGATGATCTATTGTTATGGCAAATGGAGCTCCAACTTCATCCAACCTCCTATATCTTCGGCCAATCGCACCAGAATGGTCCAAAAATGCATCATATTTTCGCTTTATCTTCAGAAATATCTCGTCCGTCTTTTCCCTCAGGCCATCTTTTTTTACCAATGACAAAACTCCTACGTGTACTGGTGCCAAATATGGCCTGATAGATAGTACTGTCCTGTCATGTTCTTTCTCTTCATGTAATCCGTGTTCAAGTATTGTATACAAGGAACGGTCAATGCCCATTGAGATTTCAAATACGTGTGGCAATACTTTTTGCTCATCGTCTAGTACCTCAAATTTTTCCTTGGATTTGTTTGCGTGACTGGTCAAATCATAATCTGATCGATAATTACACGCAACAAGCTCCAGCCAACCGATAGTTGTCTGGACCTCAAAGTCAAACGCAATACTCGCATAGAATGCCTTTTCCTTCTCGCCCAGCCTTCGAAACCTTGATTTTGTCATGTCTATGCCGGTCTTCTCGTAAAATTCCGTCAGTAATCCAAGATAGTATGCAACAAACTTGTTTGGCAAAATACCAGACTCTACTGCTTCTTTACATGTCATTACCTTCAGACTGTTGTCGATCCAGAGACGAATCGTGACATTTTGAATTTCGGAGAATCTATCCAAATCATTCAGTTTGTTTGGATTGCAAAACACCTCAATTTCCGCCTGATAAAACTCTCGTAATCTCAAAAGAGACTGTCGAGGTGAGATCTCATTTCTAAAACTTTTACCGATCTGTGCAATTCCTAGTGGCAATTTTCCCCTCATTGTCTTGAACAATCTTGGAAAATCAACAAAAATCGATTGACATGTCTCTGGCCTTAGATATGCCGCTTCTGCCTCAGGTCCAATTTCTACCTTAAACATCATGTTGAATTTTCGCGCCCGTTCAAACTCTCCTTTGCATTTTGGACATCGAATATTCTTCTCTGATATTGTTTTATCAAAATCTTCCAAATCTGCGCTCTCTGGAATTTCGATTTTTGCTTGCTCAAAGATTAGCTTGTCTGCCCTGTAGTTTAGTCCACATTCGATGCAGCGAATCACAGGATCTGCAAAGCTTGCTAGATGTCCTGACGCCTCAAAGACAGATTGCGACATGATTTGCGAGCCGTCAATTTCTAACATTCCGTCACGCCTGAGCAATTCACGCCGCCACAACTCGATGAATTTGATCTTCATTGATACGCCAGAGGGACCATATTCCCAAAACCCAGCCTTGGCATCTGAATAAATCTCACAACTTGGAAAGTAAAATCCACGCTCAAGTGCAAGCTGCATTACACTATCGTAATTCATTGGTATGATTTCACCAAACTTGGAATAAATTTGAAGCTATGCAATATCTTTTACCTTTTTGATGTTCCCGAAATCATCACGTGTATCATCTATTGGAGTTTCCAAAATTATTGGAATGTCTTTCTTGTTTGCAAGCTTTACAACCGAGGCCATTCCTTTTTCCCCAATTTTACCCAGGCCAATATGTTCATGCCTGTCTAGATTGGAGCCAAGCTCACCCTTAGAATCATTTAGATGTAATATTTTCAAATTTTCAAATCCAATCGTTTCGTCAAATTTCCTGAATGTCTCAGTTACATCTTTTTCTGTTCTAAGATCATACCCATACGCGAACGCATGACACGTATCAAGGCAAACACCAAATCTGTTCTTTGGTTTTAGTTTTGAAAAAATCTCTGCCCATTGTGCAAAATCAGATCCAACTGAATTTTTCTGTCCCGAAGTATTTTCTAAAAGTATGATTACATCATTTTTCACTTCAGCAGCTTTTTCAAATGCCTTGACAAGTTGAGATATTCCCTTTTCTTCACCTTCTCCCATATGGCTACCTAAATGTGCAACCAAGTACGGTATGCCAATTTCTCCACACCTTTGCACTTCTTTTATCAAAACGGAAACTGATTTTGAATGTGTTATGGAGTTTGGAGATGCTAAATTTGGCAGATACGGCATGTGGGCAACAGTTGCAAATCTATCGATCTTGCTGGATGCTAGCTTGTCTTTAAATTCTTGAGCGTCCTTTTTTGGAATCTCCTTTGCGGTCCACATTCTGGGACTCCGAGTAAATATTTGGAACGCAGAACACTCTCGCTTAATGGCATTATCTATTGCAACAGACAGCGAGCCAGAAATGGAAACATGCAGTCCTACTCGCATACAGTTTTGCCATTATATGATAATTTAAACCAAAATCCGAATGAAAACTCTAATTTTTATCTAGAAATTACGTCATACACTTCGTGAAGCTAGGAACTGAAGAAATTGCAAAATATCCATTTCTAAGTGAGGCAGGAATCTATCTGCGGGAAAAAGGATTCACATTAGAGCAGTTTGGAGACGAAGATTTTAAGCCCATAATAGATCTAGCTTTATCGCGAATACAAATAGCAGCAGACGGAAAAATCTTCAATTCTGATTTCTCTATTAAAAATTTAGACATTGAGGTCTTTTCCTTTCTTGTTGCAGTTATATTGTTAAAACAGAGTGGCATGAATACTTTGATCAGAAGATTCTCGCTAGCTGAGGCTCGACGCGCAGAAAAATTCCTAGAAAAAGATCTCATCAATACTCACACAAATGAAGAACTTGCAATCAAAATCATCAAGGATCTCTTTGCAATGAATGTCTCAAAATCTGGTGATTTTTTCATCATACCTGCATCAGATTATCTGATACATGCAGTACATTTTCATGAACAAGAGTGGAAGCTTGTCAATAGACTAGTTGACGATGGAAAGGTTTTCTTGTCCGCCCATGAAACAGTAAGACTGATTAGAAAAGAGCTTGATAATTTTATCAACTCAAAAATTCAATCGGCAAACATTCCAAACATTCCAGAATCATTCAAAAAACCAATTGATACGCTAATCACGCTGGCAAAAAAATTCACAGTACAAATTGTAGAAACAACAGAGCAACCACCATGCATCAAACATGCGTTGGAAGTTCTAAACAAAGGAGAAAATCTGCCTCACTCTGGCAGATTCATGCTTGCAACATATCTTCTCAACAAGGGCCAAACAATAGAAGAAATTGCTCCGCTTTTCAAAAATGCGCCAGACTATAATGAAAAAATAACATTATACCAGCTGAAGCACCTGGCGGGAAACTTTGGTAGCGGAACAAAATACGCATGTCCATCATGTGAAAAGCTAAAAAGCGAAGATCTTTGTTATGCCATACCAGAATGCGCAAACATAATCAACCCATTACAATTTGGAAGGAAAAAGATAAACAATGCTTGAGGCAGACGCAAAATTCCTTGAGGACACATTCAAAAAATATTATTTTGATCATTTTGATCTAATTCACACGCCAAAAAATCCAGAAATGCGCGAGTTTGGATATCAAAAATTCAATTCTGGAATGAACAGACACATCTCACTACGATCAGATAAGGAACTGCACCTTTTACTAATGAAAAATATTCCATCTGATGTTTACTGCTCAAATGCTCGTTATTCCTTTCCCAATCTGCCGATGGCAGAAAAAGACTGGCAAAATGCAGATCTGATCTTTGATATTGATGCAAAAGACCTGCACTTGCCATGCCGAATCAATCACACTGTCAAAAAATGTAATAAATGCGGATCTGTTTTTTCAAATCTAGATTCTTGCCCACAATGCAGGGGGACAAAATTTGAAACCACATCTGTATTGTGCAGTGATTGTATTACAGGTGCAAAAAAGGAGGTAGAACGACTCATCATAATTTTGACAAATGATCTTGGAATAAAGAAAGAAAACATCACTGTATATTATTCTGGAAATGAGGGATTTCATGTCCACGTCTCTGGCTCAGAATACGAAAAGCTAGATTCAAGACACAGAGCAGAGCTGGTTGATTATATTACATTCAGGGGAGCCATACCAGAAACCTTTGGTACAAAAACAAACTTTGCCAAGTCTGTTTTTTCAGATATTGACGACAAAGGCTGGCTTGGACGCGCATCCAAGGCAATCTTTGGTTCTAAATCGAACAAACCCAAAGTAACAAAAGAGATCATATCAGAAGGATATCTATCTTTTAAAAAAAGACTAGAATCAATCCAAAAAGAGATCGGCGTTCATGTAGATCCAAATGTAACGATTGACGTTCATCGAATATTTCGTCTTGGCGGCACAATTAACAGTAAATCGGGCCTTACCAAAATGATGTGCTCAGATGTTGTAAAATTCAATCCAGGTGCAGATGCCTGCTTTATTGATGATGAAACAACTACCGTACTTGCAAACTGCCCAGTTGAATTCAAACTAAAAAACAAAAAGTTTGGCCCATACAAAAAAGAACAAGTCACAATACCAAAGTATGCTGCAGTTTATATGATCTGCAAAGGGTGCGCCACAACAGTTTGATCTAGGCGCAAAATCATCCCCAAGACATTAATTTATCTAAAAATGAGCAAATTTTGAATTTGT
>JBQTIZ010000015.1:0-7983 GCA_052387615.1 Candidatus Nitrosotenuis sp.
CATCGAAAAGATAACCAATTTAGCAAATAACTGAAACTAACTCGTATGGAGAATAGGTTTCCAATTTCTTCTGATCCGCTCAGGCGCATAAAACTTAAATCATCTCCAGAATCCAAACACGGAGGGTCACAATTTCAATAAAAAAAGCCCAGTTTGCAAACAAGTTTGGTAAGCTGATTTTATCTGATGGTACGATTCTAGATGGCAAGGGTTTTGGCCATCCAAAGACAGTCTTTGGCGAACTGGTATTCAACACTGGAATGGTGGGCTATACAGAAACGCTTACCGACCCATCTTATTCTGGCCAGATTCTCACACTCACCTATCCGTTAATTGGCAATTACGGCGTGCCTGATCCTAAGGTAAATGACGAATCTGGAATCTCAAAATACTTTGAATCAGAGCGCATACAGGCACGAGGATTAGTAATACACGAACTATCCAAGGTTGCCAGCCACTGGAATCTGTCAATGACACTAGATGAGTGGATGCACAATGAGGGAGTTCCTGGAATCTCAGACATTGATACGCGCGAGCTGACAAAAAGACTTCGAACAAGCGGCGTCACAATGGCAGCCCTTGTTGTATCTGATACTGAGATTGATGTGGAGAAAATAAAATCAGATCTAGCAAATGCAAAGCCATACACTGCGGAAAAATTCATGGATACAGTATCTACGAAACAAGATCAAACATTTGGCAAAGAGCAAGACTGTGTTGTTGTAGTTGATACTGGCGTGAAAAACGCCATTCTGCGAAATGTCCATGCCATGGGATACAAGATAATCAAAGTTCCATGGAATGCAAGCTATTCTAATATAATGTCGTACAAGCCAAAGGGTGTTATTCTAAGCAATGGCCCAGGTGATCCTGAGAACTGTCCTGAAACAATAGAGACCGCAAAGAATCTAATACAAAACAATGTTCCAACGCTTGGGATCTGCCTCGGAGCACAAATCATAGGACTTGCAGGAGGCGCAAGCACTTACAAGCTAAAGTATGGGCATCGTGGACAAAACAAATCATGCCTTAATTTGCAAAACAATCAAGTCTATGTCACATCACAAAATCATGGATACTGCATAGACCCAGACTCACTAAAGAAAACTGACTTTGATTTGTGGTTTACAAACACTGATGATAACACAGTAGAAGGAATCCGACACAAGCTCAAAAAAATAATTGCAGTGCAATTTCATCCAGAGGCATCACCTGGGCCATATGACTGCAAATTTGTTTTTGAAGAGCTTAATTCTCTGATAAGGGTGGGTGATACATATCATAAATGAAAGTCTGAAAAAAATTCTAGTTCTGGGCAGTGGGGCAATTAAAATCGGAGAAGCAGGCGAAAGTCGAAAAAACGACCGCTAATTCGACTACTCCGGTAGCCAATGCCTCAAGGCCATTCATGAAGACGGTCTGAAATCCGTACTGATCAATCCGAACATCGCCACGATTCAGACTGACACTAGATTTGCAGACAAGGTGTATTTGTTGCCCGTCACGCCAGAGTATGTCTCATCTATTATCGAATCAGAGCGACCAGACGGCATAATGCTAGGATATGGAGGACAAACTGCGCTAAACTGTGGCGTTAAGCTAGCAGAGTCTGATGTGTTGCAAAAATATAACATCAAGGTTTTAGGAACACAGATTTCTGGAATCCAAAAAACAGAGGACAGACAATTATTCAAAGACTCCATGTCGGAATGTGGCGTTCCAATCCTCAAAAGCAAGACAGTCAACACGTTTGATGATGCAAAAAAGGCAGCAGAAGAATTGGGATATCCTGTTATCATCAGAGTTGCATATACTCTGGGCGGTAGAGGTGGAGGTGTTGCACACAATGAAATCGAATTGCACGAAATTGTGGAGCGAGGCCTCAATGCTAGTATGGTCCACCAAGTTCTCATTGAAGAATACATTGGACACTGGAAACAAATCGAATACGAGGTAATGCAGGACTATGAGGGAAACAACGTCATTGTGTGTAACATGGAAAATGTTCTATCAATGCGCGTTCACACTGGTGATAACATTGTGGTCGCGCCGTCTCAAACCCTAGACAACCGTGAATATCACATGCTGCGTTCTGCGGCATTACGCGGAACAAAACATGTGGGCATTGTTGGAGAATGCAATATTCAATTTGCTCTAGATGTAAAGTCTGACCGATATGTTGCAATTGAAATCAACCCACGACTTTCTAGGTCATCTGCTCTGGCAAGCAAGGCAACTGGATACCCACTTGCATACATGTCTGCAAAAATTGGCCTAGGACACACCTTGCCAGAGTTGGTAAACCATATCACAAAAACCACCACAGCGTGCTTTGAACCCTCACTGGATTATGTCGTGGTAAAGCACCCGCGCTGGGATTTTACCAAATTTGAGCGTGCAAACAGGCGTCTAGGCCCAACAATGAAGTCGGTGGGGGAGGTGATGGCAATTGGCAGAACCTTTGAAGAATCACTCCAAAAGTCAATCCGCATGCTTGACATTGGAAATGATGGTTTGGTGCTAAATCGAAATAATGGCAATGACTCTGAAATTGAGAACATTGAGGCTCATCTGCTAAATGCCGAAGACAATGTGCTGTATTACGTTGCGGCTGCGATTCGTAAAGGCATGCCAATTGAGAAAATCCAAAAACTATCGTTTATTGATCCGTGGTTCATTGAAAAAATCAAAAACATTGTAGATGTCGAGTCTGAGCTAAAAGAAAAGCCGCTAGACCAAACCATGATGCGAAAGGCAAAACATCTTGGATTCTCTGATAAGCAAATTGCGCGGGCAGTACAAAAAGAAGACCTAGAGATAAGAAAAATCCGAAAAGACATGGGAATATTGCCCGTGATAAAACAAATCGACACACTTGCGGCTGAATGGCCTGCAAAGACAAACTATCTGTACATGACTTATGGTGGACTGGAAAATGATATCACAGTCAGCTCTGATCAACGAGGAATCATCGTGCTTGGTGCAGGGCCATATCGTATAGGAAGCTCAGTTGAATTTGATTGGGGAACAGTCAACATGGTTTGGGGCCTGCAGCAGAACGGCGAATCAAATGTTGTTGTGGTGAACTGTAACCCTGAAACCGTATCAACTGACTATGATATTTGCTCTAGGTTGTACTTTGAGGAGCTCACACTGGAGAGAATCTTGGACATTACGGATGCCGAAAATCCAAAGGGTGTGGTAACCTCGGTTGGCGGGCAAACTGCAAATAATCTCACACCAAAGCTTGCAAAGTCGGGCATCAAGCTTTTGGGAACATCTGCAGATGATGTGGATAGAGCAGAAGACCGCTCCAAGTTCAGCGCAGTTTTGGACAAATTACACATACAGCAGCCTAAATGGCAAGCGTTTTCCTCGTTTGCGGAGGCAAAAGCCTTTGCCACAAAGGTAGGCTATCCTGTTTTGGTCAGGCCATCCTATGTTTTGTCAGGTGCTGCAATGAAGGTTGTCTGGTCGCAAGAAGAACTATCAAGATATGTCGGCGAGGCAACTACATTGTCTCCTGACCATCCAGTAGTGATTACAAAATTCATGCTGAATTCTTTAGAAGTGGACGTTGACGGTGTCTCTGATGGGAAAAATGTCTTCATTGGAGCGCTAGTTGAGCACATTGATGCAGCTGGCGTTCACTCTGGGGATGCAATGATGGTTATTCCACCATGGAGACTATCAAACAAGCAGATTGAAACCATCACGGATTATGCAACTCGAATTGCAAAGTCATTTAACATCAAAGGCCCGTTCAACTTGCAATTTCTGATTCATAGTGATCAGGTGTATGTAATAGAGCTGAACATTCGTGCATCTCGCTCCATGCCGTTTGTATCAAAACTGATAAAGACCAATCTGATTACCCTGGCAGCTCAGGCGGTTTTAGGAAAAGAATTGCCAAAGATCCCGCATGACAAGTGGAAGAAAACCCAAATTCATGGAATCAAGATGCCGCAGTTTTCGTTTATGCAGCTGGACGGCGCAGATATAGTGCTCGGAGTTGAGATGCAGTCAACTGGCGAGGCAGCATGCTTTGGCGATAGCTTCTATGACGCTCTATCCAAAGGACTGATATCTGTTGGGTATAATCTGCCAAAAACTGGAACTGTACTAATCACGATTGGCGGTGCAGAAAACAAGGAAAAACTTCTCCAGGCAATGGCCACACTAAAGCATCTTGGATTCAAGATTTTGGCAACGGAGCACACTGCTGAATTTCTAACGAAAAAGCAGATTGGAAATGTGCAAATAGTTCACAAGATTTCAGAGCCAGAGCGCAAGCCAAACATCTCTGACTTGCTCTATGAGCGCAAAATCAATTTCATCATAAACATTCCATCCACATCGACTCTGGAAAAATATGTTGGAATGCTACACGATGAATACCAAATTCGGCGAAAAGCAATCGAGCTTGGCATTCCAGTTCTGACTACGCCAGAGCTTGCCGAATCCTTTGTCAAGACACTAGATTGGATGTCTCATAATGAGACTACAAAAAGGGCACTAGAGCCATACGATCCAATTTAAGCGGTTCAAATCTTGTAGGGAAATATTTTGCAGTTTTATTTTCTCTTTTTAGATGTAGATCAGACTTTACAATTGTAAAGGTGCGTATTCAAATATCCTATTTTCTCAAGTAGAATAGATGAATCTTATCGTCGGTATAGCGTTATTTGCAATTGTGGGTTTTAGTTTGTCTTTACTTTCGGTTACATTCTTGCAAAATGCTGATGCTCAATCTATGATGGGAATGTGTAGAGGTATGATGAACAAAGCTCCAAAGGACGTAACAATAAGATCAGCGTCTTCTCAATTAGTAAAAGTAGGGCAAGAGACAACCGTAACTTTGTTAATCAAAGATAGACCAACAAACAAACCCCTCCTTGATGCCCAAGTTCCAATTATGATAGAGCGAGGCCCATCAATGTCCACAATGAATATGATGAAATCAATGATACAAGCACAGGAAATCGGTGAGGGAAAATACCAAGTTAAATTCACACCGGATAAAAAAGGCGTTTACACTATTCACACGCACGTAATACCAGATGGAAAATCAATGATGGCAATGATGAACAATCACATGGACATTGGTGTAATTGCAAAATAATCTGGTAAAATCTTCAAATATGCTCTCGAGTGGAGCTGCTTTGTTTTATGACAAAACCGAGTAAAAACAAACTTGCGATTACAGGTATTATAGTAATAATAATCGGAATTGGTGTATCGATTTCGCTTTTTCAAAATGAGACTACAGAATCAAATTCCGACCCAAGAACAGTATTCTGGCGACACATTCATGGTTTGGGAATAGAGCCAGCTGACAGAAATGTTTTGTATATTGCAACGCATGGTGATTTCTATCAAAGCGTAAACGGCGGCCCACCTCTCAAAGTTGACGAACAAAGAGCCGATTACATGGCATTTAACGCTCCGTATTCTCAAGGCATTCCATTATACGCAAGCGGTCATCCTGCAACTGGAGGAAACACTGGATTAATCAAAAGCACAGATGGTGGAAAAACTTGGCAACAGGTTGCTACGGTGCTAGAACCGCCAGTTGATTTCCACGCAATGGCAGTAAGCAAATCTGATTCAAATTTGATAATTGGATTTGACAGTGCAGGCCGAGGGCTATTCAAAACAACTGATGCTGGACAAAGCTGGCAGAAATTAGAGTTTTCCGAATACGTATCAGCGTTGACAATTTCTCCAAGTGATACTAATGTCATTTTTGCGGGAACTGGGAAGGGAATTTTTGTCTCAAACGATGGTGCAAACACTTGGACAAATCTTGGACAATATGATGACCAATTGGTATTTGCCTTGAACTTTGATGAAAATGGGATTCTTTATGCCTCCACTGATGGTTCTGGGCTTGCCAAGTCGTCGGATATTGGGCAAACTTGGGAAAAAATCAAGTCGCCAAATCTTACTGTGATGAGCATAGCAGTTGATGCACAAAACAATGTTTTGTATATTGCAGGATATGTGCCTGACGGATTTCAAGAAGTTCACAAAAGTTCCGACGATGGAAACACTTGGGATTTGATTGGGACAAACAAGGAATCATAGTTTTACTCGGCAATTATGGAAAATTTTCTCCGAATCTATGACAAAGATGAATCAAAAGAACTAACAATCTGCTTCTAGCCTGCATTATTTTTACAAAATATTCTGAAATTTGCGATCTAATCTAGATCGCAAAATTAGTTTTCTGTTTTGTAAATTTTACAAAATTATTTTGCAAAATCCCAAAATGAACATGCTTAATAACACAGAAAAAGTTTACCTGTATGGCAGCAAAGAAAAAAGCAGCTTCTAAATCAAAAGCAAAGAAAAAATCAAAGTGACCCTGATTAGGTCTGTTCTCTTTTTTACAATACAAAAATAATTTTAGAATCGCTTTCTCTGAAATCTTGATTTTTGATGTCTTGGCAGACATGCACTACAATAACCGGGGCTGCTTGGTCCAGGCTCAAATTGAGCGTCTGACTGTCTTCCGCAATCTGAGCATGTGCACGATTTTTCTCTAAATTGCATGGTTACTATACGCATTCGTTGCATAAGAGTGATCGCATTAGATTGCTTATAACCAAGGGTTAATAGTGGCATTACTGATAAGATGTGTTGTCAAAAAGTTGGCAAGATCATAAATCACTAATCAAACATGGACTTTTGATTGGGAATTATTCTAATAGTTGATTTGCTATGGTAGTTCACACATTCGGCTCTGATGGAAACTGTAGACGTTGTAAAGGTCTGATGGTAACTGACACCGTTACCGGCGAAAGATTTTGTCGCAGTTGTGGCTATGTAGTTGACGAGCAGATTTCAGAATTAGGGCCTGAACGTCGCGCATCAAAGGATGATCGTGACGACAAAAGCCGAGTCGGTATTCCAACATCGCTTGCAATTCATGACATGGGTCTTGCTACCGTCATTGGCTCTGCAAACAAGGACGCAACTGGCAAGCCACTATCAGCATACGCAAAACACGAAATGAAACGACTAAGGACATGGGATAATCGTAGTCAGATGAATGAGCAATCAGACAGAAATCTAAGATACGCATTCATACAACTAGACAAGCTAAAGGACAAGCTCACACTATCTGATGCAGTAGTTGAAAAAGCGGCTTACATTTACAGAAAGGCATTATCAAAAAGCCTCGTTCGGGGTAGATCCATTGAGGGTGTTCTTGCCGCCGCAGTTTATGCAGCATGCCGTGATGTTGAAACACCAAGAACGCTCGGCGATGTCTCCATTGCAATCAACATAAAGAGAAAGGACCTCTCAAAAAACTACCGACTATTAGTAAATGAGCTGGAGCTCAAGATGCCAGTCGTAAGCTCAGTTACCTGCATGTCAAAGATTGCAAGCAAAGTTGGGCTAAGTGAAAAAGTAAAACGACATGCACTTGAAATCCTAAAAGAAGCTAATGATTCTAGAATCACCGCGGGCAAAGATCCAATGGGCATGGCAGCATCTGCATTATACATATCATGTGTTAAACTCGATGTCGATATTTCTCAAAAAGATATTGCAATGGCAGCAGGCGTAACAGAAGTTACAATTCGAAACAGGTACAAGGATCTCAAAAAGTCGTTGCATCTGTGAATAATAAAAAATAAAATTGGTATAATAAAAAAACGAAAAGATTCAACTAAGCTTTAGTATCTTTTTTGAAATCTTGGTTTTGAGTGCTTTGGCAGACATTCTCTACAGTAAACTGGTCTGTCTGCTTTTGGTTCAAAAGGTACCTCTGATGCTTTGCCGCAGTCTGAGCAAGTACATGGGTACATTTTCTTGTCATATGACATATTTGCCACAAAAATCAATCCAAATAAGAATGATGAGATTAGCTAACCTTCACCTTGAGTGTGTTTTTGGTAAAATCCCCTCAGATTACCTGTGATAAGAGGGACTCATCACCAATTATGGTGCCATCTAGAGTGACTATTTTGGCAG
>JBQTIZ010000016.1:0-2711 GCA_052387615.1 Candidatus Nitrosotenuis sp.
ATCGTAAACAAATTGCATCATTATCTGAGTGTTGGCAGTTTTTCTTGGACTGCCGGAAATCACTATTACCTTCATCAAATTTTTTGTCAAGATGAATCTATTTAAAATAAGAGGACGGGCTTGGAGGGCTTCGATCCCTCGACCTGCAACTTAGGAGGCTGCCACGCTATCCATATTACGCGCCAATTTTTTTGGCTCTGCGCTACAAGCCCAGCCACAAACTCAATATTTTTACTTCATAAAAGCGTAATCAAGATTTGTTCTGATTAGATCATGAATTTGATCCCATGATGGATTGCTTTGCGTTTGACCCCATTTTTCAAAATACACTACATCTTTGAGATCTAGTCTCGGTAGCCAGTTCGCAGTTTCTAAATCAGGTTTTTGTGCAAATTCTTGGACGTGTCCAAGACATAGATACGCTACTGGCACTATATGATCTGGAAGTCCTAGTGCATCCTTGAGTGTGTCAATAGATAATATGCTGACCCATCCTACTCCAATTTCCTCAGAGCGTGCAGCAAGCCATAGATTCTGAACTGCGCAACAAACACTATAGATTCCAGTTTCTGGAATGCTAGAGCGCCCAATAACAAATGGTCCAAATCTTGTTGGATCATATGTGATACAGATGTTAACATCAGATTCTAAAATTCCTTCTAGTTTTAGTGAAAGATATTTTTCCTTTTTTTGCTCATTTACTTGGTGTGAGGAACGTTCTCTTTCTTGCTCAAATGATTTTTTGACTTTTTGTTTTGTGGTGTGATCGCGGATTAAAACAAAGTTCCATGGTTGAGAAAATCCAACAGATGGTGCATGGTGAGCTGCATTAAGAATTCTTGCCAGAACATCGTCAGGTATTGGCTTTGAGTTAAAGTGAGATCTGACGTCGCGTCTTGTGTAGATTGCTTTGTAGAGTCCTGATTTTTCTTGGCTTGAGAATTCGCTCATTTTTTACTCCAGTTTGTTTTGATGTCTGTTAAAGGTTAATAATGTAGAGTTCATGGCTTGTACTTTATTGGGCCGGTAGTCTAGTTGGTTAGGATACCGCCTCGACACGGCGGTGATCGAGAGTTCGAATCTCTCTCGGCCCACCTTTAATTATCTAAAAATTACTGTGAAATCTCAAATTCTTTTTCAACAAGACTCCAAGCAGACTCTACTACTATCAGTCCCTTTGCTGAATACACGACTGGACTGCCGCTTGTTACGGCATCGTATGTATCAGAATTTTCGCTTGTTTTTGTTAATGTGAACGTGCTTGGGAGCTCAATTTCGGCATTTGGATAGAATGCTGCACGTCCAGGCATTGCTACGTCTTCTGTGGAGTATTGACTTTTTCCAACTGGTGTGCCATTTGCGAACAATTCATAATCGATTCTGGATACGGTGAATGTCTTCTTGCCTGGATTTTTTATCACAAAGCCAACGTCTAGCTTTGCTTTACCTTCAATAGTGTTCTCACTTGTAAGTTTGACAGTGCCCATTTTGATGTCAACTAGTTCTAGTTGAGGATTATCAAGACTTGCATACCAAGTAATGCCGCCAAGCATGGCCAACATTGATGCTAATGCGATATAGAGAACTGCTTTTCTTTGAAGATTCAATTACTCGTACCCAAATTACTACAACTAAAAAATGTTGGTTTCAAATAGATAATATTTGAACACGAATTCAATAATTTGATTGGCACTAGAACAGGCTATCATTACATGGGTTCACCTGATTTGTTCTGCAATTTGGGTTGGAGGCTCTCTATTCATTGCTATAGTTTTTGCTCCGGTTCTCAAAACAATGGCACCGTCAATGCAGGAAAGACTGCAAATAATGATCAAAGTTGGCAGGCGATTTAACAAAATCGCAATACCGGCATTGTTGATTTTGGTCGCAACCGGCATCTGGAATTCTCATCAGATGTTGAATAGGCCTGAGTTTTTATTTTCATCTAGCTATGGCATGATGCTTCTAATCAAAATATTTTTGGTTGCAGCGCTGTTAGGTTCATTTGCAATTCATGTAAGAATAATCAGAAAGGAAGTAGAACAGCAAATAATTGAGAAACAGCTGTCTGATGCGCAAATTATCAAGCTTCGGAAAAAGATCATAATTGTTGGCGAAGTAACAGTTGTGATTTCGGTTTTGGTGTTATTGTTTGCCGCAATATTAGATGCTGGTCTCTGAGCCCTGAATTCTCACCTCAAAGCCTCCATCAATCTTGCCTATACCATACTTACAGCCAGTAATCTTTGATGTGATGTAGAGATTTGTTTCTAGGTGCTTTGAGATTTCTTTGACTGTGAAAATTGACATTTCTTTTGTCAGAGAAAGCGGTGTGATTAGCATGTCGGATAGATTTGCATCAACCCCAAGATCAAATCCAAGAAATGCAGACGTGGAACTCTTTCCAAACTCTGAGGTGCTCTTGGTGTCTAGTAATTCATCTGTCCCAGTTATAGAACCAGAGTCATGACTAAAGATCAAAACGGATGCTCCTTGATTTAGTGCAGTTTCCTCTGCAATGTGCGATTCTGTTGAGAATTCTTTTCGCTGTAATGTGTTTTTTATAGAATTCACATGACTGGAAATTTCATTGTTACTCAGGCCAGAATAGGAACAGATGATTTTGGCATTTTTTATTATTCTTTTTGATAGATTTACTGGGAGGATTTTTTGGCATGGAAGAACTCTGAGATCAACTTGGCCGCCACCCC
>JBQTIZ010000017.1:0-44704 GCA_052387615.1 Candidatus Nitrosotenuis sp.
AGGAGCCAGTACCAAAGGATCCCCGTGGAACAATTGAATCCATACTAGCAGACGAAGAATACATGGGTAACGACCATCAATTCAACAAGCTATTCACAAGAACTAAGGAATATCAAGCGTTTTACGAAGATAAGCTTGCAAGTTCTTTGATTGCATCATCGATGATTGGCAATCTGTATACCGCATCATTGTATCTCGGATTTAGAAGTTGTTTAGAGTTTGAATTTCAAAAAGGGGCGGATTTGGAAGGAAAACGATTTGGGTTTGGCTCTTATGGCAGCGGCAGTAGCGCAATGGTGTTTTCTGGCGTGGTTCAACCAACATACAAAGAAATTGTCAAAAACATGAACTTGGAATCGGAAATTGGCGAACGCATCAAGCTATCACTAAAAGACTATGAGGAAATCCACGAGAACAAACGTACTCCAACAGAGAGCATGCTAGATGGCAAAAACGAATTCGTTCTAGTCAGCGTTGAAAAATCTCCAGAAAGTCGTGGAGAGCGCAAATATGTGTTTTGCCAATAAATTGTCAAATGGATAAGCCGTCTCCAATTAAGGACAGATTGTATCAGACAATAGAGTTGATTTCAGAGTCCAAAATAAACCACGAAATCATACAAAACAATGCATCTAATGCAATAAGACAAATTCTATTAGAGTCAAAGATAGAAACACTAGAAGGGAATTCCACAGAAAACTATGAAACTTTTGCAGAATCTTTGATGCATTACATTCTCACAAATGCGCTAATTCCAAGCCAAAGAAAATTATCAATAAATCAAATCGACATAGACATTGTGATTCCAGACATTAAGACATTAGGCTTGTCCAAAAAAGATGCACTTGTATTATTATTTCCAAAGACAGATAATCTTAGCACAATACAGACAAGACTTCAGAACATACACACGATACAGCCAATTAAAGAAAATATCTGGCTTGTTCAAAAATCAAATCTTGGTCTTCCATACAAAACATATGAGATCGATAATGAATGTACTTTTGTAAACATCATAGATGATATTAAAGCAAAAATATCTTCAAGGTCACAATCAAAATTCAAAATATTCAAAGTCTAGATAACACATCAAGAAACTTACTCTCATTCAGAATTGTCGAAATTTTTTCAATGTTGTCCAAATGTGGAATATTTGTTATAACGTCCACACCACTTAGAGAAACAAGATCTGCCTCAAGATCATGCATATCATAACTATCCGCACCGATGTTGTTGATAATCAATCCAGACATGTGCACGCCATATTTTTTACATGCTTCCACAGTGAGAAGTGTGTGATTAATAGTTCCAATTTGTGAGCTAGCTACAACCATTGTGCTAAGATTCAGATCCTTTATCAAATCAATGATAGAATAATCCTTCAGAATTGGAGTCATTATTCCCCCAATTCCCTCAACCAAAACGACATCGTGAAGTGACTGCAGTTTTTCAAAACTTGACAAAACAATATCAATATCAATTGTTTTTTCCATTTTTCTTGCAGCAGTATATGGAGAAGATGGAATGGCAAAAAAATACGGATTTATCATATTTTCGGGATCAGAAACACCAGAGTACTTTACAAGTAAAGAGACATCTTCGGATTGAAATCCATTTTTTTGAGGAATTCCGGTTGCAAATGGCTTCATCACGCCAACATTAATTCCAGAATCATGTAAGAGTTGCGCCAGTCCGCATGTAAATACAGTTTTGCCAACTCCGGTGTCAGTTCCAGTTACAAAAAACGACTTCATATCTAAAAAATGCAGTAGATTACTGAATTAATCCTTTTACCGCTTGATTATTAAAATGAAAATAAACTCACAAACATAATGAAACAAAATAGCTTTGTGTGGCACCCATATACGCAAATGTCAGAGTGGGATTCTTTTCCAAACATTGTAAAAGGTAGGGGATTCTGGCTTGTTGATTCGAGAGGTAACAGATACCTAGATGGCGTTGCAAGCATGTGGTGTAATGTTTGGGGACACTCTAAGAAAGAGCTTGTATCAGCAATGAACAATCAATCAAAAAAAATAACCCATTCATCATTATTCAATTTAACAAACAACCAAGTAGAGTCATTAGCAAAAAAGCTAGTTTCAATCTCACCTGGAATGAATCGCGTTTTTTATTCCGATAATGGCTCCACGGCCATGGAAATTGCATTCAAAATAGCAATTCAATACTGGCAAAACATAGGACAAAAAAACAAAACAATGTTTGCCACCCTACAAAATGGATATCACGGAGACACTTTCGGTACAATGTCAGTAGGCTTTGTTCCTGCATTTTTTGAAAAATTTAGAAAAAATCTCTACAAGACTATTCAGATCCCATTTGAGAATAGTTACAAAATCTCAGATCATAAAGAATACTACAAACATACATTAGAAAAAATTGAAAATTGTCTGGTAAAAAATCAAAACATTGCGGCGTTTGTTATGGAGAGTGGAGCGCAAATAGCAGGCGGAGTCAACATTTACCAAGATGGATTTCAATCAAAAATAAGCAATATTTGTAAAAAACATGGAGTCTTGTTCATTCTAGACGAGATTGCAACTGGATTCGGTAGACTAGGCTCATTAGTAGAGTATACAGTGCAGAAAAGCAAGCCAGACATTGTGGCATATGGGAAAATGCTCACTGCCGGATATCTCCCAATGGCTGCAACGCTAGTCACAAAGAAGATCTATGATTCTTTCCTGAGTAACTATCTAGACATGAAACATCTGTATCATGGTCACACATTCACTGGCAACACAATAGCATGTGCAGTAGCAAATCAAAATCTGGAATTGTATCAAAAAACAAACCTGATCGCCAAAGTAAACAAGACTGCAAAGTATCTCGAAAAACGTCTCAAAGAGTTTTTGGAAATTAACACTGTGGGCGATATTAGGCACAAAGGAATGCTTGCAGGAATAGAATTGGTATCAAATAAAGCAAAAAAAACACCAATATCGTTTTCAAAATCCACAAACAAAATCGTTTTTGAAGAGGCAAGGAAGCATAAGATCTACCTCAGAACACTGGGAAACATAGTGACGCTGATACCGCCACTAGCAATCTCACAAAAAGAATTAGACTTTTTGGTTGATGGAACAATTAAAACAGTCAGAAATGTGTCAAAGCAATTGTAAACCCCCACACCTAATCTTGGTTAACATTTGAAATCTTAATTAATAGAAAAGATACAAAGGAAAATATTGGATTCTCAACTCATCATAGACTATCAAAACAAGATTCTTTCAGGAAAAAAGCTAAGCGAGGAAGAGCTTGAATTACTCATTAATACAATGGATTTAAAAACACTTGCAGATTCTGCAAATAAAATCACACGAACATTTCAAGGCAATAAAGTTGATGTCGAGCAACTTGCAAACATCAAAAAAAATTATTGTAGTGAGGATTGTGCGTTTTGCGGGCAATCTGCATTTTTCAATACTGGAATTGACAGCTATCAATTGTTACCTACGGAAGAAATCGTCAAAATGGCAATAAAGGCTCACGATGAAGGCGCGGAATCATATTGCCTAGTTGCTGCATGGCGAGAACCATCAGATGCAGACTTTCTCAAGGTCTGCGACATCATAGCTCAGATAAGAGAAAAAGTTGGAATATCAATAGAGTGTAGTCTCGGATTTCTCACCATGTCACAAGCAAAAAAACTCAAAGAATTGGGAGTAAAGAGATACAATCACAATCTAGAAACAGCAAGATCAAAATTTTCACAGATATGCACTACGCACACCTACCAAGACAGAATTGACACATTGAATATTGCAAGAAATGCAGGACTTGAGCTTTGTACAGGCGGAATCATAGGTATGGGCGAAACTCGCGCGCAAAGACTCGAACTAATTATAGATTTAGCAAAACTAGAGCCAGAGGAAGTAACAATCAATCTCCTAGTTGCAATTTCAGGAACTCCACTTGAGCTCCAAACCCCAATCTCATTTGAAGAGATTTTACGTGTTTTTGCAGTGACAAGATTTGCATTACCAAAATCAATCATCAAAATTTCTGGAGGACGCGAAGTACACTTGGAGGATTCTGGAGAAGAATTGCTGCTCAGCGGTGCAAATGGAATAATTAGTGCAGGTTACCTTACCCTAGACGGAAATATGATGAATGAAGACCTCGAAATGATCAAAAAAATCAAACTTGAAGCAAAAGCTTAACGCAATATCTCACAGACTATTCGAGATAAAAAAACAAAATCTCTACAGGCATCTTATACAAGGCAAGATAAACGGTCCACACATCACGATTAATGCAAAAAAGCTAGTAAATTTTTGCTCAAATGATTATCTCGGATTACCTAGTCCAAAGATCACTCCAAGACAACTCCAATCAAGTTCAAGGCTCGTTTCAGGGAACGACGCCTCGTTTATCAAATTGGAGAGAAAGCTTGCTTTGCATAAATCCCAAGAGGCGGCACTTGTATTTCCAACAGGATATATGGCAAATCTCGGCGCAATACCAACCCTTGCGGAAAAAAACTCTATAATTTTTAGTGACGAGTTAAACCATGCTAGCATGATTGAAGCGTGTAGATTAAGCGGTGCAAAGATCCAAGTATACAAACACAACGACATTTATGACTTGGAAAAAAAAATAGCAAAAACCAAATCCCAAAATAGGTTCATCATAACAGAAGGAATCTTTAGCATGGATGGTGACTATGCCAGACTGCAAGAGATTACAGAGGTATCTGAAAAAGCCAACTCTGTTTTGATTTTAGATGATGCACATGGAGATTTTACGGTTGGCATGGATGGGAAAGGCTCTCCTAGCCATTTTGGGATTGAGAAAAAAATTGATGTTTACATTAGCAGTCTAAGCAAAGGTCTTGGCTCTTTTGGCGGATATGTGGCATCATCAAGACCAGTGGTAGATCTGTGCATAAACAAGGCGCGGTCATTCATTTACACATCTGCCCTTCCATCATTTCTTGTGGAATTGTCTTTGGCAAGAATACAACAAAACAGATCAAAGCAACAAAAAAAACTAAAGCAGAACATGCTCTTATTATCGTCCGGCCTAAAACAAATCGGATACGACATCAAATCTCAGACACACATAATCCCAATCATAATAGGAGATGAGAAAAAAACACTAGAGTTTGGCAAGTTCATGTACAATAATGGAATCTTTGCCCAACCAATAAGGTATCCGACAGTTCCAAAAAACAGCGCACGTCTTAGAGTGTCAGTTACTGCATGGCTTGAAAAAAAACACATCGTGTCGGCCTTAGCTGTTTTTGAAAGAGCTGCTGAAAAATTCAAACTATTTTAGCTATCTACGCATGTCAAGGCCAATGAATGCTGGCGAGCCGATATAAACTGCAAGTGCTACTATGACTCCAAGCACAATTCCAATTATGATAAATCTCTTGTTCATGATCACCTGATCAATTAGTTAGATAAAAAGCAATACAAAAATTGCAAAATCTGGAATAACGCTTTAATAAAAAAATTCAACACTATTTTGTAATGGCAGACCTAACCATAGCTGTTGCTGCAGTTGCAGGACTAGGATCGTTTCTTGCACCATGCATCTTGCCAGTGATTCCCGCATTTTTGGCATATATCTCAGGCACAACGCTGACAGATCTCCAAAAAAACAACGGAGTAATCACAGTAACTAATCGTCTAAACATTTTGCTAAATACGGTATTTTTTGTACTTGGGTTTTCTGTGGTCTTTTCCATTTTTGGCGTAATACTGAACAGTGTTTTATCCACTGCGGCATCAGGCCTGACAACTGGATTAAATCAAGTTGGTGGAATCATAATAATTGGCTTTGGCACATTTATGATATTATCAAGTAGGATAAACAAGCTTAATTTTGAGAAAAAGTTTTTTCCAAAAAGTGCCAAGACAAGCTACCCACTTTCGTTTGTATTCGGACTTGCGTTTGCCACATGTTGGACTCCATGCATTGGACCAATTCTAGGAAGTGTTCTGACATTAGCTGCCACAACACCAAGCCATGCATTCACATTATTACTGGCATATTCACTAGGTCTCGGAGTACCATTCATCTTGATGGGGGCGTTCTTCTCTAGGATGACACGAGTAATTAGAGCATTGAGCAAGCACCTGAAATATTATTCCATCATAATGGGTGTAATGATCATAATATTAGGCGTCTTGGTCTTGACAAACCAGCTTGCGACAATTGCAAGTTTTCCGTTATTGAATAACTTATTGTTGGGATAATACGATGAAGACTGAAATAAAATCTGCAATAATCATGGGAATTATAGTGGTTGGCGCAATAGCAAGCCTTGGTATTTTTTTTACCTCATTAGACCAGCCAAACCAAGATGCCAGTAAAACCCAGTCACAACAAAATCCATCTATTTCAGATATTGATAAAAGTCGCTTCAGAAAAGCACCAGAACTACAAGGAATTGCAGGCTACATCAACATCAATTCTGATGAATTAATAGAGAAAATCAGAGACAAAGTTGTCCTTTATGATATTTGGACATACAGTTGCATAAACTGCCAAAGAACTTTACCATACATTACAGCATGGGATGAAAAATACTTTGATAAAGGTTTGGTCATAATCGGTATCCATTCTCCAGAATTTGAATTTGAGAAAGATATCAACAATGTAAAGTTGGCAGTGGAAAAATTTGGAATAAAATATCCAGTAATACTGGACAACGACAAAGAGATCTGGGATGCATTTGAGAACAGATACTGGCCAAGAAAATACATTGCAGATGATCAAGGATACATCAGATATGATCACATTGGAGAAGGATCATACGATGAAACCGAAAAAGTAATTCAGCAATTATTACAAGAACGAGCAACAAGACTTGGACTCAATGTTGCAGCTGCACAACCACTAGTTGACATTCAAGAATACGAACACGGATCAAAGACTCCGGAACTTTATTTTGGATATGATTTTGCATTTGGCAGAAGTCAGATCGGCAGCCCAGAAGGATTTCAGCCAAACCAAGATGTCACATATACAATACCAGACAAACTACATGAAGACAATTTCTACTTGCAGGGAACCTGGAAGAATCATGATGATAGAATGAGCCTAGTCTCAGAATCAGGTAGAATTGTTCTACCATACTTTGCAAAGGAAGTAAACATTGTAGCTGCTGGAAGCTCAGAACTAGAAATATTCCTAGACGGCCAAAGAATCACGCAATCCAATGCTGGCTCTGATGTTGACACAAACGGTAAAGTAAACACACTAGAATCCACCCTGTATAATTTGGTAAAAACTGAGGAGTCTTCTGTACATGTATTGGAAATCCAAGTAAACAAGCCCGGATTTGAGATGTATACGTTCACATTTGGCTAAGTCTGTCACCGTGTGGCATTGTTACCGTGGTGACACCATCAAGGGTTACAAATTTCTTTAAAACCAATTTTTCAAGCAAAAACGGAATATGGGGTCATTAAGCGACAAATGGAGCGATTTTGGAAGGTCGGAAAGCCTCTCACAAAGAATTGTAGACAAAGTAAAGCCAGATGTACCGCTCAAAAATAAAATCGATGTCGCACAAAAAAACCTTCAGCTTCAAATTGTAAAACTAGACGGAATTTCTCAAAAAATAAAACAAAAAAATGATTACATTTTCGGCAAAATTGTTTCTGCTCAAAAATCAAACAACAACTTGCACGCAAAAGCATATGCGACTGAGCTTTTAGAGATTAGAAAAATGCACAACATGGTGAATGGTGCAAAATTAGCCCTGGAACAGATTCAGCTTAGACTAAACACCGTATCTGAATTAGGAGATATTGTGGTAACATTGAGCCCATGCATGTCCGTAATCAAGGGACTTGGTAGCTCACTTTCAGGAATAATGCCAGAGGCAACATCATCGATGCAGAATCTCTCACAAATACTAGGCGACGTGCTAACTGGTTCTTCAATGAACGCAGCAGAAACAACAGTATCTTCATACAGTCCAAACTCTGACACTCTAGCAATTCTAGAAGAGGCTCAAGCTGTAATTGAAGGACATGCGAGAGCAAGCATTCCAGAACCACCTACCAGTGTTTCAGGCTACACAATAAGAAAAGAAACGCTCATTTAGATTTCTTTTTACTTTTTTCAATTAGAATTTTCTTTATTCTAGATATCGTTGGGTAGCTGTATCCACGGCGTCTATAATTTGAGATCATCATTTTCCAATTTTTTAATCTCCACTGCGCCTGTTCATTTGTAACAGAGTGAATCTCTTTTTGGATTATGCTTTTTCTTCCTACTTTGAGGACTCCGGCATCTTTTGCAGACCAACGATTTTTTGCAAATTTCAATCCAGACAGAATTTCTTCAAGTGGCATTTCCTTAAAACAATCTTCGATTGTTCGTAGTTCTATCTCGGATGGTTTTTTTTGGATTTGAAGTTTTATTTCATCCACATAACAAGGGAATGCTCATTTCTTAATAGAGAAATGATAAGCTAGTTTTTACAAATTACCATATAGAAAATCGAAAAACTGCTATTATTTTGTGGGGCCAAAAGCCGATCTAATTATAAAATCATGAAATCAATTCTTAGATTAGTTTAATAACCCAAATTAGGCGTATTTTTATCATGAACAAGACAATGTTCGCTGCAATGCTTTCCATAGGAGTATTACTATTTGGAGTAATTGCAACTACATATCAAATGGTTCCAGATGCTGACGCAGTAAAGGCAAAAGGCACATACCTCAAAGACATCAGATTAAGCTTGAAACATACCTCATCAAAGGTTTGTGGCGATCAACTATGTGAAGGCCTTAACGACGCATCCACAGGACTAAGAAAAGGACAAATCAGTAGAGGCTTTTCAAGATAAAATCAACAATTAGCCTTCTAACTTTTTACTTTTTAATTAAAAATGAATTATTGTCCCTTTACTTTCAATAATTCCTGATGAGTGTATGTATTATATGGAGACTGGAATGTTCTAGATTTGAAATTCCATTTGAAATATGGTTGGCCTTCACATAGTTGATCGCCACAAACGGTATTGCCCATCCATTTCGAGATTTTGTGTCTATGTTTATCAGGAGAGTTAGCCTTTTTTGCCTCTGCAAAATGACTGGAGTCCATTGCGGTAATTATTGTCATTGAGAGCAGTACGCTGATTGTGAATATTGCTACTAATTTGAGCATATTATTGCTAATTTTTTGCGATTAATTAACCAATCCATTTATTGATGTTTCAAAATTCGAATTTAGAAACAAATAATTTTGAATATGTGGTACAAGAATCGAGTGTGTTTTGTTCTTATTTGTTAGGGGAGCTTTTACCGATCTTTGTTGGTACCTTATAGACTGAAGTTCCCTCACAGAGTTTATCACCGCAGACTTTGTTGTTATACCATTTGCTGAACTTGTGTTTTGGAGATTGTTTTGAGGTTTTTGCTTCTGCAAATTGCTCAGAAGACATGGCTATTACCAATATTGTTGAAAGCAGGACAGTCACTGCCACAAGGCCCAAGATTTTATTAGCCATCGTCCTAATCACCATTTCCTACTTAATTAATTGATCTTTTAATAATCTTTCAGAATTCGAGTTTAGAAATATTTGTAATTTGTGTCAGGAGATCAACATATGATCAGTAATCAACGTGTTAACATGAAGGGTAGACACTAAATTGCCATTTCTCTTGTTGGAATTAGTGTTAAATCTGTTCCCATAAACAAATAGTTTATCCATATCAATCCAACAATAATAAAGCAAAATCCAATTATCATCAATATTACTCCCATTTTGGTTGCATCGTTATCGCTTTTTTTTCTAAATGTATAACTTGCTTCAACGACACAAGAAACTAAAAACGGAGTCATCATGCCCAGGGTTATTAGGTAGACATAAAGTCCAGTTTTTGCTAATTCAGATACATTTGATTTTAGATTTATCCCGCCATTTCCTTTCATGAATACTGAATCTGCTACTCTCTCAGCATCATTCTCTTCAAGTATGCCTGCGTCGAACCCCCAATCATATAATGCACTGACCTCTGATGCTTTTTCAAGCACGGAGAGCTGAATTTCATTGCATTTTTCTATTAGTTGTGAATCTTTCGGTTCTTCTGATAGAATAAATGGATCACAGGCTAATTCGTAAAATCGGTTTGTTTTATCCCAATCAATATGCGCATTAAATAATCTAGGTCTCCTGATTTTAACTGCCTTTAATTCATTTACATCAAGTATAGATGAAAATATTATCAATAGTTATCTGGATACTACCACGGTTACATTAATTTGTATGACTTCTGAATGACTTAACCTCACTTAATGATTGACAGTCAACAAGACTTTAAGGATTTATTGAGCGAAATACTTTCGATAAATAATAACAATTTGTTGGTTACTCATGGTTCAAAACCTAACAATCTCAAATAATCATAAAATCATTGAATTTTTGAGCCTTTTGAGGTTTATACGTAAAAGTTAAACCCCCCAGTATCAGGCCCCGGTTTACTCGTATACTGATTTTTTCAAAAAGTAGAATTTTTGCCGGGGGTTTAACGTTCACGCGTAACTAATGCAGCCAAGCCCCAAAACACCACCATTGTCCAGCTAAAGGCATCAAAACTATTCTTCTCACGAAGAAAAGCTAAACCCCATTAAAAACAGTATTTTTCACTCGGAAATTGTGTATGATTTTTTTACATATGCCATGGTGTATGCCAGTCCGCCACACAATACCCCTATTGCCAAAATACCAATAAAAGTTGCAATTGGTGGGATAAATGAGTCCAATATAGCTAGGTTTGCTTTGCCTAATTGACCCTCTGTTACCAGAGAAAGTGCGCCAGAGCCCGCCAATCCAGCAAAAACCATCGAGAGAGTAGTCCCAATTCCCCCAATATTCATGCCTAAAAGGTGGACCCAGACAAGAACATTGATTTTCCCAGATATCCGCTTTTTTTGGTTAATCTCCAAATGATTGTAAAAAACTGCAGTGACTGCTACTGCAACAGTTATGATAAGATACAACATCAATCCAATAAAGAACCATTTTGCAGGACCCTCAAACGATAATGACAAAAATTGGATCATGTTAACATCACTGGCAAAAATCATTTGAATGCCCACCATGCTGAGTGCCAAAAAGGTGATAATTCCACCCTGAATTATTGCTGCAATTATGAATCTGCTCCCCCAGGTGCTTTTTTGCACTTCCATGCGGAAATTATAGCATACCAGAATAAAGAGTATTTGTACAGATCATACTAAATTTCAGGTTTTATTTAGTTGGTAAGAGTTACTTTTTCTCGATTTTCTATTATTTCGATCTCTATAGTTTCCAATGGATCCTCTACTTGGTTTCGCCTAATTGACAAAAGTTTGGGTTTTTCAAAGTCCACTGTACAATCAGGGCATGCATATACCAAAACCCTATGTTCGTTTGGCGCTTTTGGGTTTGAAAGGCGTGGATAATAGGTCAATCTACCACCACAATCAATACAATAACGATTGGCCCTTCTAGTTCTGGCCATTGTAAATCTCCTGCATTATTCCTAATATGCGATCAGATATTAGATCAGTTTGGTCTAAGAGAATACACCCAAATGGTTGCAACGATCAATGTTTCAAAACTCGAATTTAGAAATGTTACTAATTCAATGTGTGAAATTTCATATTATGATTTATAGTAAAAAATAATGTTTCAAAATTCGAATTTAGAAAGATTAATACGCCGCCCGTCAGACTTGAACTGACGACCCCCTGATTAACAGTCAGGCGCTCTACCACGCTGAGCTAGGGCGGCTCAGACTTTGTCCTTGGTGCATGCGATTTAATTCTTACTAGTAGAGTTTAGAAAATTATTTTTCGATTCCTTTTGCCTTGTGATACTGGTATATACCATCCAGAAATACACGATGATCTTTGTTTTTGACTTTGGTCATTGCCTGAATTTCTGCTGCGGTTTGAGTCACATCATTTAGCACGGAACCAGTAATTGTAACATCGTCGCCTTTTGAGACAACCTTGGTTGCACCATGAATCTTGGCAACTCGTGGTGCGCGTTCACCTTGAAAATTCTCAACTAGAACTAGCTTGTCCTTTGTTTTTACAGTGATTGGAAAATGAGCGTAAACTATCTTCATTTTTATTGTATAACCGTTAATTACGCCATCACAAAGATTTCTAATTAGAGACAGTGCAGTGTTTGCTATTGCATAATATTTTTTTCTGGAATTGATTGCCTTGATTGAGACTTTGTTATCAGTGACGGTTAGTTCCACTGGTATTTTTTTAAAGTTTTTGTAGACTTTGCCTAATGGACCTTCAATTAGTAACATGTGTTTGTTTAGAGTGACTTTAACTTTTGGCGGTACGTCAAATGTGGTCTGGAAAATTTCCACTTGCTTAGTAGACATAACCTATCAAAAATCCTCCAATTCCTTTGTTTTGTGCATCGTGGTGAGACATGACACCCTGGTTTGTAGTAACGACTAGCATTCCTCGATTATACGCAGGTAAGTATTGTTGTTCCCAGTCATTAAATTCGCCTTTTTTAACTTTGAATCTAGGTGTGATTGCACCGCATTTAGTAATATGTGCTAACAGTTTAATCTTGAATTTTCCTCCACGGTTGTCTTCTATGTGCTCAAATTCGCCTACATAGTTGTGCTTTTGTAGGGTTTTAAGAACTTCAATTCCAAGTTTTGACGTTGGCAATATTACACAATTGGTTCGTCTTCTTGCTTCGTTATTATACAGAGTATTGAACAGGTTTGAAAGGATGTTTGTTGCTGGCATGTTTTCTCACCGATATTTGATAAAGCCTAGAGAGTTTGCTACTTCCCTAAAGCATCGTCTGCAGATCATCAGATTGTATTTTTGAATTACTGCGGTATAATCGCCACAACGCTTGCACCAGCGAGATCCTTTACCAAATTCGTGCTTGTGTCGTCCAGTGTATTCGTATGATCTATCTTTGGCCATTATACGATGGTCACTCCAAACTCCCTAGTTAAGAATTCTTGGGCCTCTTCTCGTGTGATTCTATGATGTGTACCAACGGATGCCTTGTGTCGGCTTCTGGTTCTAATGCTAAAGCCAGGTCTGGTTAGTGTAACTGCGGCCTCCATTCCCAAGATTCCAATTTGTGGGTCGTATTTTATTCCAGGAATGTCAATGTGTTCTTTGATTCCAAATGAAACATTTCCAAAATTATCAAATGATCTTCCCTTGATCTGTTTTCCTATTGCATCAAGCAGTCTTTTTAGCAATGCTTGTGCATCTTCACCTCGAATGGTGACTGCAACACCGATAGGTTCACCCTTTCTTACTCCCCAGTCTCTTTGAGTTCCCTTTGCATCACGTGCGCATGATTTTTTGCCAGAGATCTGGTTTAGTGCTTTTTTTGCAATCTCGATTGCTTCGCCAGATTTTCCAACACCCATGTTAAGTACTATTTTTTCCAGCCGAACTGTTTTCATTATGTTTTGAGTTGCAGACATGTTAATCACGCGATTTGAATAATTGGTTCCTTTTTACCAACCACCATTACTAGTTCTGATGGAATTTCAATTTCTCTGTTACCAAATGACAGTAATGCTCTTTTTGGAAGAACGAATGTTCCTGCTTTGATTTCTTTGACATCTGCAATCTGCCCCGCGTTTCCGCCTTCAGTCACCAAGACTTTGGAGCCTTTTTCTAAAGGCAATACTTCATTGATTTTTTGTTCTGGTACTTGTATTAAACATGAATCGCCGACGCTGACTTTGGTATCTGAGATCAAAGAACGGCCATCGTGGAACCCAATCTGGGTTTTTCCTTTGCGAATAGTAGTTTTGCTTGTAACTTTGACTAACTTTACTGATTTTTCGGCATTTTTAATTTTGATTGGCTCTAAGAGATGCCCTTTCTTTGGAACAAGTCTGTAAATATCAGACACACCTTCCAACTCCACTACATCCATTAATCCAATTCCATGATGAACTGATTTTCTTTTTACACCGTCAACTTTTACCTTGCCATTATACACGGCGTATTCTGCCTCTCGTGCAGTTGTGACTATCTTTAGTGTGTCTCGTAAGAAAACAGTGCTTGGAATTGAAAAGTGTCTAGAATGCGGGCCTGGTCTAACAGTAGTTACAAATCTTGGGCTCTTCCTGGAAATTCCCCAGAACATTGGTGCCATTTGTCTTTTGAGTTTCTTGCTTCCTGCTATTCGTGGCATTACTTAGTCACCTTTTTTGCAGGTTTAGCTGCTTTTGTTTCTTTGGTACTTTCTTTTTTGACTACTTTTTTTTCTGCTGGCTTGGGTGTTTCTTTTTTTGGCGCTGGAGTCTCTTTTGGTTTTTCCACTGCAGATGGAGTTACTTCTTTGGCGGGTTTTGCGTTCTTTCCTTCCAAGACATTCATGCGCCATTTGTCTTCAGTGTTTAGATCAGTTACCAGCACGTTTGATGTATGAATAAAAACGTCCAGATTTCCGCCCTTTAGTTTTTCTTTTTTAACTCCTTCAATTACAATTCCATTTCTCAAAGTAGAGACACGTGTGATTTTACCTGAAACGCCTTTGAATTCGCCTCTTAGCACCTTGACAGAATCACCTTCAGTTACTCGCACGCTTCGCTTGCGATATTTTTGCTGCAAGTCTTTTGATAGGTGACTGCACATGAGCTTGCTTCGAGTGGTGACTGCTGCTTGGTATATTGTTCTGTTTCTAATTGTTGTTGGCTTCATTGTGTTATACCACCATCGATGCCAAGTTTGCTACTCTTGGCCATTTTTCAGATGCTTCTGCAGCTACTGGTCCTTTGATGTCAGTTCCCTTGATTTCTCCTTCTGGAGTAACAAGCACTGCCGCATTGTCTTCAAATGCAACGCGAACTCCATTTAATCTTCTAATTGGATACTTTTGCCTTATGATCACTGCGCCAAAGATTTGTTTTCTTAGTTCTGCAGGTCCCTTTTTGACCACGACATTGACGAAGTCACCAACTGCTGCTGATGGATATCGTGATGTTCTGGTTTTAGCTCGTTTTACCATTATAATTTCGAGGATTTTTGCACCAGTGTTATCTGCACATGTGACTCTAGCTCCAAGAGGTAATGCACGGGTAACATACGGCCTGAATTCTGTAACGCCTTTGGCAGATACTGCACGACTTTTTGTTCCGGACATTTTATGTTTTGACCTCCACTACAACAAAAGAGACAGATTTTGCAATTGGTCTGCACTCTGCAGCAACTACAATGTCACCTTCTTTGATTTCTTGTTTTACTGATTTGTAAGCATGAATTGTGCTTGTACTTCTTGCGTATCGCTTTGTCTTGGTAATGTATAATGGGTTTTCTCTTTGGATGACTACAGTGTTTTTGTTCTTTGCGCTAACAACTTTGCCCTCAAAGAGCTTGCCTCTAACGCTTAGATGCTCGCCGTTATCCATAACTATGCCTTTGTAGATTAGTTTTTCTTCTTTCATGGTTTCACCTTTATTCTGTCCTCTGGTCTTTTTGCTATCAAGTCACCATTAATGACTTGATCGTTTGCAAATTTCCAAGAAGTGTGTTGTTTTGGAATCATTTTTGCACCATTATTGGTTTTAATTGTAAATGTGGATTTTGTCTCATCAACTATTTTGCCTGAAAGACCTACTAGCGATCTGTTCGAAGACTCGATAATACTGGTCTGCATGCCAATGAATTCAGAGTTTAATGCTATCATTGTTTTTTCATCTCATTTATTCTTGTGAGCATTTTTGCAATTTCCTTTCTTATGGCTCGGATTTTGCCGCTTTCTTTTCTTAGTGTACCTTTTGCTGCGTCGGTTCTCATCTTTGCAAGCTCAACTCGTGATTGCTCTAGCTTTTCTTTAAGATCAGTCTCATTTAGCTCACGAATGGATTTCATCTTTAGTCGGGCCATTTACTTTAGTTTCTCCTCAATTACTTCGTCCAATGTATCCATTTGTTCAATCTTTTCTTGGATTAGTTTTACTTGCTCACTTTCAGTTCTTGCTACTCGTTCTGATTCTTCTTTTGCGAGTCGTATTGCTTTTTCTTCTTTGGTTTCTTTACTACCCTTTAATTCAAATTCTGGAATGTATCTTTCTTTTCTTGCAATTCTAATTCGTACTCCGATGTATCCCATTGCTGTTGGGATGTGTGCAGTGGCTTCATCAACTATAATACTTGCATGATGGCCTGCCCGTGGCAATATGCCTAGTGAGTGTTTTTCAAATGATGAACGGTCACCCCTTAGCTTTCCAGATACTGTGATTTGGACGCCCATAGCACCAGCATTCATTATTGTTTGCAAGGTCCACATTGTTGCACGTCGAAACGCGGTTCCTCGCTCAATTAGTTGCGCTACTCTGTTACACATTACATTTGAAGTGAGTTCTGGTTGTGTGATTTCATTTACTGCAATTTGCGGGCTCTTTAATCCAAAGCTTTTTTCTAATTTTTCAGTTAATTCTCGAATTCCTGCTCCCTTTCTTCCAATTACAATGCCGGGTCTTGTTACATGCAAGACAACTCTAGTACCAGTTGGAGTCTTTGAGATCTCTACGTGTGAAAACCCTGCTTCTTTGATTGCCTCTTTTAGATAATCTTTGAGAAGCATCATGTTGTAATTGTCTTTGATTACGTTTTTGACTGCGGACATTTCTATACTTCCTGAGCTACAAGCTCTACATGTGTCAAGACGTTATTCTTTGGAGTTGCTCGTCCCTGTGCACGCGGTGTAAATCGTTTTATCAATACTCCTTTGTGGCTATTTGCTGAAATTATTTTTAGTCTGTCAAGATCCATTCCTTTGTATTCTGCATTTGCTTCTAGATTATCTAATAATCTGATGAATTCTTGTGCTGCCTTTCTTGGATAACGTCCAGACATCACACCAGTATCAGAACGGTGACCAACTTCGTTGTTGTATCTCCTAAACGGAACTGCGCGTTTTACTGCAATTACTTCTTGTAGCGCGTCACGTGCTTTTTCAATAGACATGCCTTTGATCATTTTGGCTACTTCACGTGCATGTTTATGTGAAATGTCTTTTTCTCGAATTGAAGCACGAACGTGTTTTGTCGAGTCAAAGTTTTCAAATGCATAACCAAATTGGGGCATAATATAATCACTTTAATGGCACATACAGACTTGATCTTGATGCTCCAACTCCAGGTGCACCATGAACAACTCGTTTGTTTGTTCGGACATATTCGCCAACATAGTGGCCAATCATTTGTGGTGTGATTGTTACCGGAATGAATTCTTTTCCAGAAAATACGTTAACTGTAATTCCTACCATGTATGGCAATACGATCAAATCTCGGATATGTGTCTTGATTGGGTTTTTTGATTTTCCCGCCTTTTCTAGTTTGATTTCCTCAATTAGCTTTCTTTTACCGTCTGTGATTCCACGGGTAAGTGATCGGCGTGCTCTTGCTGGAAATATTTCAAACAGTTTCTCTAGTGACATGTTTTGGAGCTGATCCAGTGGAATGCCTCTATAATCAAATTCTTTAACCATTTATTGACACCTTTAGGATTGAATTTTTGTGGTCCATATTATAGCATTCCTATCTTTGTAGCAAGGTCTCTTGCTTTTTCTACTGTTTCAAACTTGACAAATGCCTTTTTGCCAGAAATTGTTCTCGCAGTGTTTATGTCAATTGCGTTCTCTTCGTATAGAATTTTGATTGCTTCCTTGATTAACGCCTTACTTGCATCTCTATCGACAATAAAACAGATTCTATTGTCTTTTTCAATCAGTGAAAAAGTTTTTTCTGTGACGTATGGCCTTAGGACTATTTTTGTTGCCTGTGTTGTATTCATTGCATTGCCTCCATTAATTCCAAGTGACGTGATTTGAGGTTGCCAATCTCATTTATTGCGGACTTTGTGTATACAGTTAGCCTAACTAGGTTAGAGCCAGGAGCCAAGTCAAGAACAGACAAATCATTTACGGCTCTTACATCAACGCCTGGGAATGCACCGCATGCTTTTGCAAGGGTTTTTGCATTTTTGGTTACAAACAAGATAGATTTGCCAACCTTTGCCTTCCTTCCTCTAATTACCGCCCTGCCAGAACGCGCCTTTCTTTTTTCCAGTCTTGTTATATCACCAGACAGTTTTAGTGCATCAAAGACTTTGGAAATTTCTTTAGCCTTTGATATTTTTTCAATATCATCAGATACGATGACTGGGAACGATGTAATTCCATCGACAATGTGGCCTCGTGCAGATATCAGATCTTTGGATGTTGTCGCTGCAATTGCGGAACATAGTGCCAGTCGATTTTCTTGCTTGTTGAGTTTTTTGTAAACTACTTTTTCAGATGTTGGTGGATGTGCCTGTCTTCCGCCTCTAGTCATTGCAACCTTTGCTGCTTGACCTCTTCTTGGACCACCACCACGAACTCTTGCGAGTCTTGCTGCACCATGACCTGTTGGAGGATCGTTTGATGATGCAACAGTATTTTGGCCAGCAGATGGCATTCTTCCCTGTCTTTGGTAGTGGTGAGAATCTAAATTGACATATGCTCGGTGAATTAGATCTTCATTTACTGGAGTTGAAAACACTCTTGGTAATTCAATCTCATCTTGTTTTGTTCCAGTCAGTGAAAATGTCTGAGCTTTCATACCACAATCTCCAATATGTTTGGCTTGAGAACTTTGTTTGGAATGTTTCTTACTTGTGTTCTTAGTTTAACCATTCTTCTATATGTTCCAGGAATTGATCCTTTGAGAACTACAAAGTCGCCGTTTACAAGTCCGTAGTGTTTGTATCCACCAGATGGGTTTATTTTGAAATCAGGTTTTTCGGTGTTGCTCATAATCATAATTCGTTTGTTGTATTCTACTCTTTGATGGAATCCACGTTGCCCTGCACGAGGTACAGTATACATGATGCTTGCTGGTGAAATTGGACCCAGTGTTCCAACAGCTCGAACAGATTTTCTTGATTTGTGTTGCTTTTTCTTTACACCCCACCTTGTGATTGGTCCTTCCCATCCTTTTCCTTTTGTGATTGATGCGACATCGACGCTCGAACCAAGCTCAAAGACTTCTTCAATTTTGACTTGTTTGCCAAATAATCCTTTAAGAAAATCAAACTGTTTTTTTAGATCTCCTCCCTTTACTGCTACTTCAAAGACATATGGTTTCTTTTGTGAGATCCCTGCATTGTTTGGTAATACTGCGACCACTGCAAATAATTCATTTGTGCGAGTGAGTAATTTTTCTGCTTTTTCAAGAGTTCCTTCTTTTGGTTTTATTGTAAATAATCGTGAGACTTCTTTTGGCATATCGCTGGAATAAACATCAAAGAGTGCGTGTGAGCCATCAATGTCTTTGTAATATCCTCGAATTCCAATTACAGATATTGGCGGTGTTGCGACCACGGTTCCAAGACTTACTAGCTGCTTTCCATGGTTTGGTGTTTTTTCTCTATCGTCAATGCTGACGACCTGAATGCATCCAACTTTGAATCCTGCATAGCCCAATAACTTTGGTTGTTCGGATGTAATTTCTGGACAAGTTCTAATTCTTGGCTCCATGCTTTTGGCACGTCCTCTAGGCAAATATGCAAGACTTCCACGACGTGGTTGACTGTGTTTTCTATGACCCATGGATAATCGAAAACAATTGTTAACCCCATTATATACCTAAAGATAACGAAAGTTACGGATTCGCGAGTGTGTTATATCGAGCAAAAATCGAGATTACTCCAATTATCACACCAATAATTCCAAGACCAATTGCTAACAAAAGAAAATTCTTTTTTTCCATGATCAGCTCGAACGTGCCATGTTCAGAATTGACAAGATTCCAAGCAGTGATTCTTCCATTCGAACAGTATCAGTTGCCTGATTTGGGAAAAAGTTGAATGATTTTGCGTTTGGAATTTGGTTTATCTTTTTGCCCAAAATGTCATACAAGCCTCGATCTGGCGCACCAAAGACGATCAGTATTGGCTTGTCGGTGTGCCCATATTCTTGTAGTTGTTTTTGGGTGATTTCTTTTCCTTTTCTGGACGTTAGTATGATCAAACCTTTCCAATCATCTAAAATGCTAACAAGACTTGGGCGCTCCTTTACCTTGTATCCCCAGTATTGTTTGATCTCATGTTCTTGGACTTCTTTGAATGTGATCGGATCTATTGTTTTGATCTGAATTGTAACTCGTTTTTTGTCCCATTCTTTTCCAAAGTATGGAAGCATTTGGTGTATTCCAATGTCAATGAATTTTTTTCCCTTATAGAATACGATTGCACCTTCTCGAATATCGCCTGGTTTGAGATTTTTTGGATTTGAAGACAATGAGTGATGAGGGGTTTGCAATGGGTGCATCACGCCAGCATATCTGAGATCATCCATTTTTGGGAAAATTGTTTTGCGCAAATATTGTGGAGTTTCCAGATATCTCAGAATAGTTGCAAGCAAGAACCTATCAGAAGTATTTCCTGGCCCTTCATCGTAGATGAAAATTGTTTGAACGCCAAAAATTGCGCATGCTCTTGCAAGTATAGAGATTTTGCGAGATTTGTCTAATTTGGTAGATTCGTCCTGAAGGCAAGAATCTGGGATTGCAACAGAGATATTCAAAAATGGCCTACGCGTTTGGGATTGGGAATTTCTGTTTTCCGAGCTTTGCATAGCTTGCGATTTGCTCTTGTGTTACTTTTTCAAATTGTTTTGTGGATGTTTTGATGGTAGACATTTTGATGTGATCAGTGCCTTCTTTTTGATCGCTTGCAATGTAGATGCAGGCAGTTGCAAGTGCAGATGCATCATCTAATGACAGATCATGTTTGAAGTTTTTTTCTAGAAATTCATTTGCTTGTTCAGAGCCTGCGCCAATTGAAACTGCGTCATATGCAATGTAAGTTCCACTTGGATCAGTCAAATATAGTGAATTGCCATAAGAGTCAACTCCGCCAATTATCAATGCGACTCCAAATGGTCTTGCGCCACCAAATTGTGTGAATTGCTGGCATTGATCTGCGAGGTGTTTTGCTACTGTTTCAACATCTACAGCTTCGTCATAGATGATTCTGCTACTTTGTGAGAAAAATCTTGCATTATCTGCTTGGCTTCTTGCGTCCGGAATGTATCCAGCTGCTGCAAATCCAATGTGTTCGTCAATCTGGAAAATCTTATGAGCTGACTCTGAAATTTGTAATTTGCGTGGTTTTTCTTCTACTGCTATCACCACGCCATCTTTGCTTTTGATTCCAACTGCAATTGCTCCGCGTCGTACTGTTTCAATTGCATATTCTACTTGGTATAATCTACCGTCCGGAGAAAATATTGTAATAGCTCTATCATAGCCCTGTTGAGAAGGAAGCAAATCTGTTTTGAAGTCTTTGAAAGTTTAATTTAAGTCTAGTCATGTGTGATTCGTGCGATTTGAAATTCCATTTTCCGGACACGCAAATGTGCGAGCACTTCATCCAAGAACAATAGAGATCACAACAGAGCCCGATCTTACCTTGCAAGGAGATTGTATAATTGGAGTTAGTGCTGAATGTGGATGCAAAGAAATTCCCCAAGAGTTAAAAGAAAAGCTGAGACGATCAGAATCAAAAATCAGAATTACAATTCACGTAAATGATGAAGAATTCAAGATTGTTGGCAAAGGACATGAAGACCTAAAGCTTGAAAATTCTCATGATTTAGTAATTAGAAAAAGTAATTTTTTGTGTCCGCGAACACTTGCGATTGCATGTAATAAGGCATCAGATGACATGCCGCGCAAGATGATCAAGATGTTACAGAATCCAAAAACAAAGGGATTGTTTGTAATAGAAGTTATTTGATCTTTTTTTGCCCAACAACAAAGTCTTTGTTTTCTAGAACATTCGCCATTGCGCGATTTACAATTTCAGTTAAGATAAATTCGTTGTAAGACGACTCTGACTTTTTTTGCAATGCTGGTTTTTTTGCAATACCTTCTAGAATTTTTCCAATTTTAACTGACGTAGTTTTTATCATCGAGGAATATTTTGAATCAAAATCCTTTGATGATTGGTTGGAGAGCAGTTTAATTGACGTGCCATAGAATTTTGAAATGGCACCTCTTACTTCTTCAATCTTTACAACTTCGATTAGGCCGGCTTCTTTTAGAATATCAAGATGGTGTCGAATTGTTGTGATTGCTTTGTTGTGTCCGCTTTTTTGGAGTTCTTTTCCTATTTGCTCTGTGGTGAGCTGTTTGTGGTATAGCATCCCTATAATTTTGGATCTTGCTGGATCCTCAAGTGCTCTGGCGTGTTCAACTGAGATTGTTACTACACGGTTGACTTTGATTGATTTTTCTAGTAATGTTGACATGATAATTGCAACTGATACGTTTAGCTAAAAGATCCTAGCATCATATTTTTTTGTCCAATCGCATTAACTTTTTTACACTACGAGAAATCTCAGAGCAAAACCAATTTTAGCTCTTTTACTACTAATAATCTAGTTGTGGTAGTATGAAGATAGTAGTGGAATCATAATATTAGTAGCAAAACTAGTAAATTAAAAAAAATTAAAATTTTGCCAGCTCTGGAAACTTTGGTCCCAAAATACGTGCAAAAGCTGCAAAAAGGATGCCACGTCAACTTTGAATTCGAGTCGGAATTTAGAATCTATGCCTAAAGTTTGTTGCCAGAAATTAACTGGTAAGAATCTACATACCGACTAGACATTTTTTGAATTATGTCTGATGGTATGGAGGGGGCTATTGGTTCCTCTCCACGCTTTCGCGCATCTTCAAATTGTTTTTGATGGCCATTTGCAGTTAACCAATCTCTTAGGATTTGTTTGTCATAAGACTCCTGTATCTTGCCCACAGCGTAGGTTTCTTTTGGCCACATTCTATATTCATCTGGTCCAATTGAATCGCCAAGCGTTATGGTGTTATCCAGTTTGCCGAACTCTAATTTCAAGTCTGCCAAGATAAATCCCGCTGTATCTGCAATTTTGTACATTTGATTGTAAATCTCAAGTGACTTTGATTCCAGAAACTGATATTCGCTTTCAGTTACTAGCTTGCGCTCCAGCGCAATTTGCTTGTTTATTGGTTCATCATGTTCTGATTTGGTTGTAGGATCAAAGATCGGCATAGGTAGTTTTGCAGCGATTTCTGTTTTACTTCCCTCTGGAATCAATACTTCACCTGCCTTCCATCTAGAAATCAGACTGCCATAAAAGTAACCTCTCACAACGCATTCAATTGGAATCATTTGCATTTTTTTGACAATGATTTCATTTTTTGATACAGATTTGACAAAGTGATTACTAACTGGTAATTTGCCAAACCAAAATTCCGCAAACTTTGTTAGCACTTCACCTTTTTGCGGGATTGGATCATGGAATTTGACATCATATGCTGATACTCTATCGCTGAACTTGAAAAGTAGCATTCCGTCTTCCATATCATAGACGTCTTTTACCTTACCAGAACCTATGAATTTCAATTAGCCTCAAATCTAGAGCCAAAACCGCCATTATAACAATTTTTGAATGGATTTTTAATTATGCCCTTAGAATAAAATGTATGAAATCATTCTTTCTGATTCTTTGTGTTACTATGTCATTTTTACCTGCTTTTGCTAGTCATACAGGAAATGATGAATCAGATGGTCCAACAATATACGATCCTAGTCTAAAAGTAGAACGATTCGTTCAAGAAGGCATTCCAAACAGCCCCACAACAATGGCATTTGTTGGAAATGATATTTTGGTTTTAGAGCGATATACTGGTCTTGTTAGACTAGTAAGAGATGGACAACTATTACCAGAACCAGTTTTGGATGTAGCAGTTGCAAAGGATGGGGAACGCGGAATGCTTGGGATCACATCTATTGGCAATATGGTTTATCTGTATTTTACTGCTGCAAACTCTGACGCAGGACAAGCAATAGAAAACAGAATTTTCAGATACACTTGGAATGGAGAAAAACTTGTTGACCCAGTATTACTGAAAACACTACCAAGTGAAAATTTTTATCATAATGGAGGCGCAATGACAAACTTTGACGGTCAAGTTTATGCAGTAATTGGAGATAATGGAAATTATGGGAGATTACAAAATAGGCTACACGATTGGAAAAACGACACCAGTGTCATATTGCGCGTTGATCCGCCAGGATCATATTATGCCATTGGAATAAGAAATAGTTTTGGAATAGCAGTCGATCCTCTAACTGGAAATATGTGGGATACCGAAAACGGTCCAGATGAATATGATGAGATTAATTTTGTTCCAGAAAATTTCAACAGTGGTTGGATTGAAATTATGGGACCTGCAAACAATCAAACCAAAATCGAATCATTGCCAAAATATGAAAACTATGCGTATAGCGAGCCTGAATTTAGCTGGCAAAAACCAGTGGCTCCCACTGCCATAGAATTTGGAACCAAAGAACTAGGACAAGAAGACAAAATTTTTGTTGTTGATTGTAATACAGGTAGTCTATACAGATTCACTTTGGATTCAGAAAGAACTGGTCTTGTTTTTGAGTCGCCAGAGTTATCAGATTTAGTTTTGAATGTTGGCGAATCAACAAACGAGATAATACTTGGAAATGGTTTTGGCTGTGCTACAGATATTGAGCGTGGGCCGGACGGATTTTTGTACATTGTCTCGTTATCGGATGGTTCGATTTATCGAATAATTCCTGCGGCCATTGCAGAACAAAATACTGAGCAACTACAGAGAACCAGATTGCCAATAGAATACATCATATCTGCGATAATAGGCATTGCCATATCAATCACTATGATTGCCATAAAGAAAAGAAGATCATTGACTAGTTAATTGAGCCTTCTCAACACAATCATACAAAAATTTATCAATGCAGTTTTTTGTTTGTATAGTATGCGCGACATAAATGAAATAATGCCAAAAATTGCAAACATGAAATGGGGTGCGCTTACCAACAAATACCCATCAAATAAAAACGTCAAAGAATTAGATCAGATGTTGCCACATGACAAAAAATGGCATACGGTATTCGACTTTGAAGATAATGTTTATGTCGATGACATCCAGATCTGGAAAAAAAATAAAAAAGCTTGGACTTAGCTTCCCATCATTCCAGGCATCTTTGGTGGAATTCGATATGACTTTACAACCGCAATTCCATTATCTGCAGTAACTACAACTTGGTCTAGTGGATTATCTTGCGGTGGTGAGAGAATTATCTTTTTGCCAGGTTCTATGGTTCCAAGCGACTGGGTTTGACCACCGCCAAAATTTACCATTACGTTTGTTAGTGGTTTTGCTCCGATGTTTTGGATCATAACTCGTGCAGTGACAAAGAGATTTTGTGGGTCTTTGAACGGATCTACGTCAATTTGATAATCTTGCGTTGCTATTGTTCCCTTTGTTAATGAAAATCCAAGCACCGTGCCAATTATTGCAATTGTTGCAACACCTAGAATTATGAAAAACTTGTATGCTGCCACTACACCATAATGGCAAATCTGGCTATTAAGATTAGTCTATTTTCCGCTTTGTTCAGGAATGGTAGACAGTGTAGTAGTTGAGATGACGTTCTTTGTTTTTCGAATTTGCTTTGTTATAATATCTGATACATGTTTGTGATCTGGACCTACCACTTGAACAAATATGTCATACATTCCATAGGTTCCATGTGCTTCTTTTACTCCATCAATTTTGAGCAAGTCCCGCATCACGTCCATTTCGTGCGCAGTTTCACATTTTACCAGAACAAAAGCGATTTCCATGTTTTATTCGCCCTTCATCTCTTCTCTTGTTTTGAATGTTGGTTTTATGCCAAGTGTGTCATAGTTTCCAGTAGTGCAGGTAAAACATAGTGAATCATGCGGTATACCAACGGCGTCTGCCAAGTTCTGCGCGTCATTATAACCCAAAAAGTCGGCACCAATATCACTTCGGATCTTTTCAATAATTTCCTCATCTGTTCCACTTTGGTTTGCGCCAGTTGCAAGCTCTTCCTGTGATGGGAAGTCAATTCCTGCATAGCATGGATATTTGATTGGTGGATATGTTATGAGCATGCTTATCTTTTTTGCGCCAGCTCTTCGCAACGCTTTGATTATCGCTTTTGAGCTTGTACCGCGCACTAGGCTATCATCTATTATGATGACGTGTTTTCCATTTATGATTTCGGTGATTGGTATGATCCAGCGATTGATTTCAACTCGGTCTGACTGATGCGGTTCGATAAAGCTGCGAAGTGGTCCTTTCTTGCTATATCGGTCTTTGAGTAAACCTTCATCAAATTGCAGTTTCAATTCCTGTGCATAACCTAATGCTGCTGGCCTTGCAGAGTCAGGTACTGGAATTACTAAATCAGCATCAGTGATTGGGAATTTTTTTGCCATGAATTGCCCGATTCTTTTTCTTGCGACATAGATGTTTGTTCCCTCCATCTTTGATGATGGATGTGCAAAATATGTAAATTCGAATGAGCAATGTGCTCGTTGTTTTTTCTCTGAAAACATTTCTGATTCCATACCAGTCTTGCTGAACTTTAGCAGTTCGCCAGGGAGTACATCTCTTACTAGCTTTGCTCCTATTGCAGAAATAGCGGAGGACTCTGATGCGACGATTGAGACTTGGCCTTCTTCTTTTGAGCCCAGAACCATTGGCCGAAATCCTCGTGGGTCGCGTGCTGCATAAACTGCGTTATCATCAGATACAAAAGTGAAGCAGTACGAGCCTGCCATCTCGTTTTTAAGAATCGATAGTGCAGCACCTAACTTTCCATTAGTAGACATTAACGATACTAGTCGTTGTGCCGCAATCATGGTGTCGCTAGAGTTCTGCGGTGTGAATGTGCATCCCCCAACCATGTTTGCAAGTTCTGCCACATTAGCTATAGTTCCATTATGTGCAATACAGAGATCCTTTACTTTGAGGGGCTGAGCATTTTCTAGGCTGCTTCTGCCAACAGTTGAATATCTAACATGTCCAATTGCTGCAGGAGATGCATATTCCTCAGTCATTTTTTGAAACTCGGATGATGCTCCAGATACAAGGCCCAAATGCTTGATTGGTGGCTTGTTTGGTACGGCAATCCCCCAAGCTTCTTGTCCTCTGTGTTGAAGTGCACGTAATGCATCGATTACCATAGGTATGACGTTTGAGCCATCACGGCTAAAAATGCCAACCACACCACAGTTTTCCTTTACCTTAACCATGTAGCACCAGATCCCTCAGTGAATTAAACCACTTTCCATGTGCTTTATCAACCCTTAGTTTGGCAACAGATTTTTTCTTGTTTGAAAACATGATTTCATTTCCTTGAAACGAACCAATCTGAGAAAAGACAACTTTGCTCTTTTTTAGATCTGATAATACTGAGTCTAGTTTTGATTTTTCAACGACCAAGAGATATCTTGAATGACTCTCAGAGAACAATAATTTTGCAGAGTCCATCTTTTCTTGTGGGATTTTTTCAAGATTAACCACACATCCGACATTACTAGTCATTGATAATTCAGATACTGCAATAGCAAAACCTCCCTTTGCACAGTCATGAGCTGCCCTCACTTTTTGTTTTTGGATTATAGACAGCACGGCATCCATGTTTTTCTTTGATTCGTTGAGGTCGATTTTTGGCGCCTTGCCTCCAATGAAATCATGTACATGTTCATAGTATTCTGAGCCTCCGAGTTCATCTTTTGTTAGCCCTACCATTACAAGTACGTCGTTTGGCTCGATTTTTTGTGGCTTTAGTGGCTTTTTGTCTATCAATCCTAAAACGCCAATCAGTGGGGTTGGCTTGATTGGGCCTTGCGGGGTTTCATTGTATAGACTGACCTTTCCTCCAACACATGGAATCTCGAAGAATTTGCAGAATTCTGTTATGCCTTTGAGAGACTCTAAAAATGTCCAAAAGATTTCTGGGTTTTCTGGATTGCCAAACTGCAAATGATCAACCATGCCGATTGGTGTGGCGCCAGTGCATACAACGTTTCTACATGCTTCCTCAAAGCATCCCATTGCACCATGTTTTGGATCCAGATAACAATATTTGGGATTTCCATCGATTTTAACTGAGAGATATTTTCCATTGTCCAATCGAAGTACTGCTGCATCGGAGCCTGGCTTTACTACGGTTCTTATTCCAACCTCATGATCATATTGGCCATATACCCAAATTTTGCTTGCAATGTTTGGACTGGATAACAAATTCAGAATTGTTTTGGATAGATCCTTTGGTGTTGTAGGTTCCTTTCTCTTTTGTAATTCTTTTAGGTATTTTGGTTCCTTTGATGGCCTATCGAGAAGGGGTGCATTTGCAACAATTTCTGCAGGCATTGACGCTAGAATAGATTTACTATCAGTCACTTTCATGATTTTATCGCCAGTCACCTTACCAATGACAGAACAGCTGACACAGAATTTTTTACAAATTTGTTGTAGTTTTGAGAGTTGTTTTTTATCAGCGATAACTAGCATCCTTTCTTGAGATTCAGATGTCATTATTTCTACAGGCTTCATGTTTGGCTCTCGTGTGTGAACCTTTTTTACATCAAGTTCGATTCCGACACCTAGTGCATCAGCAGTCTCTGAAATTGCGCACGAAAGTCCCCCTCCGCCCAAATCCTTGATTGCCTTGATCAGGCCATTATTTCGTGCCTCAAGAATTGCCTCTATAATTAATTTTTCAATGAACGGATCTGGAATTTGCACCGCAGAACGGTCTTCTGTTTCTAGAGAGTCCGATGCAAATTGCGCGCCGCCGATTCCGTCTCGACCTGTCGAACCGCCCATCAATACAACTACATCACCTGCGCTGGCATGGTTTTTGATCAGTCGCTCTTTTTTTCCAAATCCAACTGACGCAACATCAACTAGTGCATAATTTGAGTAACACTTGTCAAACTCTACTTCACCGCCGATAGTTGGGATACCAAGACAATTTCCATAATCTGCAATTCCAGTTACTGCGTTTTTGAACAGCCATCTTGCATGAGAATCCTTTTGGATATCACCAAATCTTAATCCATCCAGAAGAGCGATAGGTCTGGTACCTGCTGATAGAATATCTCGAATTACGCCGCCGACACCAGTTGCTGCACCGCCATATGGTTCAACAGCTGATGGATGATTATGCGACTCGATGTGAACTGTAACGACATAACCATCCCCAACATCAAGCACGCCAGAATCGTAACCTTTCTCGTGAATCACTCGTATTCCTTTGTTTGGTAACATTTTGAGGTGTTTTTTTGATGACTTGTAAGAACAGTGTTCTGACCATTCAGCAGCTACAATGTGTTTTTCAGTATCGTTTGGCTGCCTTCCGATTTTTTTTGACAGATAATCCAATTCTTCTTTTTGAAGGCTCATTTTCTTGCACCAATTGTTGCAATGAGCGACTGGAAGATCATATTAGACGGTGCACAATCTTTTGGGTTGATTTCAGGCTCGACTGCACGTTCCGGATGTGGCATCATGCCCACAACGTTTCCTTCCTTGTTACAAATCCCAGCAATGTCAAAGACATAATCGTTAATGTTACTGCCATATTGAAAAACGATTTGATTGTTTTTCTTTAGTTTTTCAAGAGTCGATTTATCTACATAATAACGCCCCTCGCCATTTGCGATTGGAATTGGGATTTTTTGCCCTAGTTTGAATTTTGATGTAAACGGAGTCTTGTTGTTTTTGACTATAAGTTCAGTCCATCTGCACATAAAGCTCAAAGACGTGTTTTTTAACAAAACTCCTGGCAAGAGCTCCGATTCTACTAGAATTTGAAATCCATTACACACACCAAGAACCGGCATTCCTTTTTCTGCCAGTTTTTTGACATCAGAAATAACGGGACTATGAGCAGCGATTACACCTGCTCGCAACCTATCTCCATATGAAAACCCCCCAGGCAAGACAACCGCGTCCAGATTTTTTGGCAGCTTGTCCTCGTGCCAGAAATATTTGACGTCAAATTTGAAGACATCTTGCAAGACGTGATACATGTCGCGATCGCAGTTGCTCCCCGGAAATACGATTACTCCGACCTTCACAATTCCGTTTTATCTTGCGCCGTTATTAAACCATAATTGCTACAAATGTTTTTTATCTAGAATTTTTTCATCCACAGTTATGGCCTACATTCGTGACATAATGAACAAACATGTCGTTACCATATCAAAGGATAAGTCTTGTCTTGAGGCAGCAAAATTGTTACAGGAAAAAGACATTTCTTTTCTAGTAGTAACAGAAGGTGAAAACCCAGTAGGCATTTTATCTGAGGCAGATTATGTCAGAAAGCTGGCAGTTAGCGACAAGCGAGCCTCAGAAGCAAAAGTATCTGATGTAATGTCTCCCAAATTTCGCTGGGTAGAGCCGACCACCACAATAGAAGATGCCGTCCAAAAAATGCTCAACAACAAGATTCGGAGGCTGGTAGTATTAGAGAGTCAAAAACTAGTAGGAGTAATAACGCAAACTGACTTGGCAGCACATCTTCGAAGTAGACTACTAATTGATGAAACAGTAAAATCTATCAAGTCAGACTAGATTGATTTTGCAGAAAACGTCACTTTGCTGACCATAGGATTATAGATTCTTAGATCGTCGCAGAGTTTTTTGACGGATGATTCTGCTGCTTGTTTTGTACTTGATGTGATTTGGAATTTTAGCATTTTAGCAGAACGCACCTTTTTGACGGAGCTGAAACTACCTTTGAGGACAAGATCATTTAGAATCGTGTCACCTTCAGGATCATTCATACCTGCTTTGTTTTCAATAATAACTTGAACTTCAAAAAGTGACATGATTCCAGTTTGATTTTGCTGTAATATAATCTTCAATCATACAATGAAATCAGTATTGAATTTATAGTGCATTGCCAGACAAAAAGCGAAGTGAGCATTCGACACAGATACTGGAAGATCACATCAGATGAAATATCAAAGGCAGACTTTGATCCGAGTAAGGTCATAAACTGGGAAATCAAGGGAATTAGGGAGCCTGAGGATGACGCAATATTTGTCGGAGTATTCCTGTATAGAAAGGGAACACCTCGTGACTATGAAGAGGTCAAGGGAATTACAATGTATCACAATAATGTCAAAAAAGACATGATAAATGATGTGATAAAATTTCTCAAAGACAAATTTGGTGGTGACCAAAAAGAAAAAGGCGAGAGAATCTTTTTGGAAGGCTCCAAGGAGATTTACTCGGGCAAAGAGATTGGTGGATTGGCAAAAGAGATGGAATCCAAGTTCAAGCTAAATGCAGTAATATCAATTGAATTTGCAGACATTACCGAAGAAGAGCGTAAAAAATCAGGTCTTGCAGATGCAAAACTATTGCCAATTCCAGGCAACCACTAGTCGTAACCTAAATAGAGTTTTGTTGGTATCATGGTGTAATGTCAGAGATGAATGAAATCTTTGCACACTTGTCTGAGCTTCGTAAAAGAATAACTAGAATAGTAATATCAATTGGTGCAATAATCATATTTTTGCTATCATTTAGAGCAGAGTCGTTTTTGTATAATGGGATAAATCTGTATTATCTATATCCAGATCCAATGCACAACTTTGCAGCGCAGATTACAAACTATATGAGAGTAAGCCTAGTTCCAGAAAATGTCCAGCTAATTCAAACTGCACCAGGCCAAGCATTTTATGCCCAAGTATATGTCGCTGCCTTGATTGGAATTGTTTTATCAATGCCAATCATAGTTCGGGAGTTAACACGATTCATCGCTCCAGCCCTATCTGAAAAAGAGATTCATTCAGTCCAAAAGATTGCCATTCCAGCCGTTGGACTGTTCATTGCAGGTGTAGTCTTTTCGTATTTTACTGTCATACCTTTCATTCTTGATTTTCTGTACCAGTATGGAAAATCTGCTGGTTTGGTTACATTTCTGAATGTGATGGATTTTGTCACATTTGTGTTGCAATTTTTGCTTGCGTTTGGAGTTGCGTTCCAGCTACCTCTGATAATGTATGCTGCAACTGCGTCTGGCTTGACTGATGCAAAGTTCTGGCGAAACAACATTCGATACGCCATTGTTGCGTTGGTTATAGTTGGTGCGGTGGTAACGCCTGATGGAAGTGGCGTTACCATGTGGTTCATCTCAGGTCCAATGATTGGCCTCTACTTGGTAGGTATGATTATACTGGAAAGACGAGATCATAAAATTAAAAGACTTAAATCTAATTCTGCACTCAATAGAGAATAACATGGCGCTAGAAAATTTTGCTCTCATAGGTCTTGGAGCCCCTGAAATAATAGCAATTGCCATAGCAGCTGGAATTTTGATATTTGGTGCAAAAAAGATTCCAGACCTAGCAAGAACACTTGGCAAGTCACGAGGGGAATACGAAAAAGGCAAGTTTGAAGCAGAAAAAGAACTCAAGGATCTCAAAGAGAAGAAAGACTAAGATTTTTCTGCAACAGTACAAAACTCGTCGATTACTTTACTGAACTCGGTGTGAATTTTGGATTTAATGAAAAATCCGGCTATTTTCAACCAGCCTTTTAGTTGAATATCAGCAATTACTGTTAGTTTGGTTCCTTGTTCCACTTTTTCATATGTTTCAGTGATATGAGAGCCTTTTGCATCACCGCCCAGAACAAAAACTTCGTGGGATTCTGGATACTTGGTGACATGTTTTGTGGTCATCACTAATTCTTTGTCGCCCAGTCTTAGATGTTCTTCTACTATTGCGATATTTTCTCGTACTGATCGTATACGTATAGATGGAAAATATTTTGGCAAAATGTTTTGAAAGTTTTCATAATTTGCCACAATATCAAATACATGCTGTCGTTCCGAGTGGATTATTTTTTGTATGAAAATCTTTGGCAATAAATCCTAGGTTCCCCATCGTTTGTATAAATCATGTTCGATGTTGAACTGGTCAAGACATTTGCCTACGGTATGATCAATTATTTCCTCAATGGATTTCGGTTTTGTGTAAAACCCTGGAACCGGCGGCAATATTATTACGCCAAGCCTTGCAAGTTTTAGCATGTTTTCTAAATTGATCGCTGTGAGCGGTGTCTCTCGAGTTACCAGAATAAGCTTACGTGATTCTTTTAGTGTGACGCCTGCGGCCCGCGCAACGAGCGTTTCGTCATACCCATTTGCAACACTGGAAAGAGTTTTCATGGAACACGGAATTATTATCATTCCATCCATTTTGTATGTCCCAGAAGAAATCCCAGATGCTAAATTAGAATCATCGGAATACTCGGATGCCAAAGATTTTAGATAATCGAGTTTGTATTCAGTTTCCATTGCAAGGCATTTTTTTGCCCACTCTGTTATTACCAAATGAGTTTGCACGTTACATTGTTTTAGTACTTCTAAAATTCTGATACCGTAGATTACACCAGTACTACCAGTGATTCCAATTATTATTTTCAATAACATAATGACGGAGTTTGATTATTTTAAGCTGTGATCATTCTGCCTCAAGTTGACACTAGAATTCATTAAGATAACATTTGCGGATGGTAGCCAGATAGAGACGTTATATTACCATATTCCATATCCAAATTATTCATGATAAAGCATGAAGAGATTGCCAAAATAACAAAAAACTATTCTGATTTTAGAATTGGGGTATTAGGCAGTCACTCTGCACTAGAAATAATGGATGGTGCAAAAGACGAGGGCATCCAAACCGTTGTGATATGTCAAAAAGGTCGAGACGTCCCATACAGACGGTTCAAGCGAATTGCAGATGAAATCATCGTAGTGAATAACTTCAAAGACATGGGATCTCAAAAAATGCAAAAAATGTTTGTTGAGACCAACACCATCATAGTACCACATAGAGCACTTACTGCCTATTTAGGATATGACACCATAGAGAACAAGTTCAAAGTGCCAATGTTTGGCAATAGAGCATTATTTCAGGCAGAAGAACGTAGTTTTTCAAAAAACCAGTACTATCTTTTGGCAAAATCAAAGATACGATATCCGAAACTATTTCGCGATCCAAAGAAAATTGATAGACCAGTCATAGTCAAAGTACAAGAAAAAAAACGGAAACTAGAGAGAGCGTTTTTCACGGCATCATCATATCATGATTTCTTGGAAAAATCCCAAGAGAAGATCAAAAAAGGAATCATAGCACAACAAGACCTCAAAAAAGCAAGCATTGAAGAATTGGTAATTGGAACTTATATGAATTTCAACTATTTCCACACCCCAATATCAGACCAAGTGGATTTTATTGGAATAGAACGCAGACTGCAAACTAATGTTCATGATTTCAATGCGTTGCCTGCAAAACAACAGCTAGACATCAATATTGATACACAGAACATCGAAGTTGGACACACTCCGGCAAGCATTAGAGAGTCGCTTTTAGAAAAGGTAATGGAGGTTGGCGATAAATTTGTTGCAGGCGTCAAAAAAATCTACCCACCTGGAATAATCGGACCATTCTCACTTCAAAGTGTGATCACTAAAGACTTGGAGATAGTAGTGTATGACGTTTCGCTGCGAGTTCCTGGAAATCCAATTGTTGCGACAACATCCCCGTATACAAAATATCAATATGGCGAGACATTTGGGATTGGACGAAGAATTGCAATGGAAATCAAAAGAGCTCATCAAGAAGGCAGACTTGAAGAAATACTAACTTAGATTCTCTACCTTTTCTTTTAGCAGTGTCTTTCTAACTAGAATTGGAATGTTGTAAAACGCAGCAAGTGCCACAGCGTCTGATGCACGATAATTTCTTAGTACCGTGTCTTTTTTGCCAGTAAAGTACAGATTTGCCCGCAAAACACTTCCACTTTCGTACACTTTAGCTTTGACTAGAAGCATCTCATTTTCTTCACATAGTTCATCTATCATGGAGTATATAGTAGGTAGCGCATCACGTCTTCCCTCAACAAATGAATTGATGTGTCGAGCTACCTCTCCAGAAAATGCTCTCATGTGAAATTCCTTCTTGTCATCAGATTGCAGTATTATAATTCCCTCCATAGCATATGGATCTATGAACCCAACATGGGTTATTTTTGCAGAAGAATAATCTGGCTCTTGTTTTTGATTAATGTTCAATTATTTTGAATATGAATTAGTTTCTATTAAATAATACATTTGATCGTATGAACAACTTATCAGTTCTACGCGGCTCTTAAATGCAAAATCATCATACATATGATTAATGAAAATAAACATACCACTATCATGTCCAGCATGTGGCGGAAAAATGTACTCAGTTGGGTATGATACCCCTCTGAAAATCCTAAAAGCCAGAACTTGGCACGTCTGCAAAGAATGCAAGTTCTCACGAAGCGTAGAAGACTTCAAAAAATCGCTCTGCTGTGCATAGGTACAGTGGGTGGGTTTTCTTTTTTCATTTTTTTAAAGACATGGTTTAATTCTGGTTTCATTTCAGCCAAGCCTAAATGACTCAAAGAGACGGCAGGGCGCTCATCACGCTAGGATTTGTAGCAATTGCGATATTGTTTTTGATTTATGCAAGACTCGGAAATTCAGAAGTAACACCAGCTGCATTGTCATCAATTGAGCGACTAGGAATTACGTTTTATGGCATGATGGTATTGGCGTTGGGTGCAATAGCATATGGGTTTTACCAGTATCACAAACACAAGGTGGAAAAAAACCAGGACGATACATTTTCCATAATCGCCCAAGTCACTTGGAACTCCAAGTCGCGCAAGATCTTTGTGGCAACATCAATTGGATATGGAATATTTTTTGCTATGACGTCTGGTATTTTGGTGTACCAACCAGATGTAACATTCTCATACCATTATAATGTGCCAGTGCCATCTGCCCAGATTGCGCCATGTTGCGGCGAAATAGGCTATGTGCCAAAATTCATCTTTTACATAACAGAGCATGTTGGAATGCAGATAATCCCAATTAATCTGATTTTGCAAATTATGGTCTCTTATTTGGTGGGTTTGAATGCTGCGATTGCAGTAAACGCATTTGCCATACTGCGAAAAGGCGCCGGAATAGGAAGTGTAGCTGCCGCAACAGGATTATTCATTGCATGTCCTACTTGTGCTGGAACGTTCCTGTCATTGTTTGTATCTGCATCAAGTGCGGTGGTATTTGCGTTGGCTGTAACTCAATTACAGACGGTATTGATTGCAATATCTATTCCGCTCCTAGTTGTCACACCAGTAATAATGGCAAAAAAGATCAAGGCGAGCGGCTGGAGCTGCAAAGTCTAGGCCTTCTTTACTTCAGGTATTGTCCAGTTTCCAATATCATATCCATCACGTCGTAGATACTTTAGTGTGAGTTTGTATATGAGCTCATCATGATCTACTTTTTCCAAGATTTCAGACCAAAGAATTTTACCATTGTGTTCAATGTGTTTTTTAAATTCTGGGTTTAGTGCTTCTGCGACTTGACGGCACTGATCAAAAGTTTTGCCGTTTCGATATGCTCGAACTCGTCTATCACAGCTTTCCATGCGATAGCTAGTGCTACGTACAATAAAACATTATTTGTCGTTTCTTGCCTTGTCTCTGTTTTTTTCATTTGTAAAAAATTCTACACTAGAATTTTTTTAGCTTTTCAACTACAATTTTGAAAATTTCGTTATTATCAAGTAAGACGCACGGTAAATTGTTCTCAACGCACGCCTGCCCACTTTCGGTATCACGTGTGATGAGTATCATTTCGTTCTCTTTTGCATAATTTATCACAGAGTAATCAGTGTGGAGTTTTTTCCCCTCAGTGATTAGCTTTTTGACAGAATATGCATCATACCCAAGACTGCGGAGTTTTTCATCCCAACCATCATCCATCTCATCAACCAGTATCTTCGTCATATCAAAAATCATGGATTTTCTGTATTTATTTCAAAGCTAATCATGTATCAAATTACATAGAATGATTAGATACTGTTACGCTCAACAGAACCACAACACATTATGATTAATGCTAAAGCCCCATGCCCAGTCTACAAAAAACTCTCTAAAGATGCGATGTGATCTTTTTTACCTTGTTGATAATGTTTGATTTCTTTATGGCGCTTACTTCTGGTTCTAGTGTGAAATAGACCGTTTTTCTTTTTGGATAAATCACCATCTGAGTTACCTTTTCTCGTTCTACTTGGACGTATCTTACTTTACCCAATGATTTATTGAATTCCTGCCTCATTTTGCGTCTTTGTGCTACTTGCTTGCAAAAATGTTCTTCTTCTTTTTGCGTTTTTAGTGAGGTTTTACCTTTTCTCATTATAGATTCCAAAATATTTCCCTTGAGATCAATTATTGCAGCAAACCTCATCACTGGATCTATACTGATTATATCCTCCACTATTTCTATGTGCGTGGCACGTTTGTAGACATTCAATTTTCTAAAACTTGATCTTGGCCAAATATAATTGGTAGACGATTCACCAGATCATTTTTGTGCAATCATTGTTCTTCATAGAAGAAAGTTGTTTCCAAAGTTTAATTTCAGAACATTAGAATTCTCGATCAAATAGACTGTTCTGCGTCTATTTTTAGTGACAATGTTGGAGATAATGCAGATGGATTATCAATGCTTTCCCACACAAAAATGGTTGCTTCAAACTTTCCTGCCTCATTTGGGGTCCAAGACAATGATGGCGAGAATGATTGGGCTGGTCCAAGCATTCCAGTAATCCATGCTAGCGATACCGTTACTCCGTTTTCGTTTTGCACCTGAACAATGTACGCAAAGTCTTGCTCAAAATCTTGATTGTTTTTGAGATCAGCTGTAATTTGGATTTGTTTACCAACCTCAATGGTTTTTGTGGTAGGGGTTTGTCCTAGCTTAATTCCCTCCTGGGCATAGGATGCGCCAACCAAACTACAGACAAATAATGCAAAAACGACATACTTGAGCATCAAATACAAATTCTCAAAATGAGCTTGATAAACTAATCTTTGTCGTGTTTTTCTAGGGATTCCAAAGCACAGGTAGCAGAGCAGTAATTTGATGCCCTGTTACTGAAATCCTTGCCACAGCACTTACACTTCACAAGTTCAAAACTAGATGGCATTAAAATAAGACTAACTATGAAATACCAAAACTGGAAATGTCTCCGTTAATTAATGCGGCAATAACACACTTGATCTACGTAGTGTCAAGAGCGATTGATTTGAGATAATTTATCTCACCAATTATTGTGTTTCAAAGTTTTTCTAGATTCTGAATCACCCATCTATTGAGTAAAGATTGTAATTTTGTATTTAGAGGCTCACGTAGAAATTATCTAGAGATCCCACATTTCACATAATATTTCTGATGGTATTCTTCTGCCTTGTAAAATTCCGGCACCGCTTTGATTTCTGTGACAATTCTTTTGCCAAACTTGCCAGAATTTTCTTGTTTTTGTTTTGATGCATTGGCAATTTGTTCTTGTTCTGCATCATGATAAAATATCGCAGAGCGGTACTGTGTTCCAATATCTGGGCCTTGCCGGTTCATCTGAGTCGGATCGTGTGAATTCCAAAACACATCCAATAATTGCTCATATGATATGTCGTTTGGATCAAATTCGACTTGGACTAGCTCTGCATGTCCTGTTTGATCGGTGCAAACTTGTTCATATGTGGGGTTTTTTGTATGGCCTCCGCCGTATCCAACCATTGTGGATTTGACTCCCTTGGTGCTTCTAAAAATGTCTTCAACGCACCAAAAGCAGCCTGCGCCAAACGTTGCTTTCATAGAATACCAATGTACAAGCTGGAATTAAAATGATTATCCAGATTATTTCTCATATAGCCATATCTCGAGTTTTGTAAGCGGTAAGCTCAAACTATCAGGTAATACAATCAGCAAGCCAGAATCTTTTGCCACATTATTACACGTACCAGAAAATCTCTCATAGTTTTTGCCAAAACACTGGCCATCCACATAATGTTGGAATTTGCCATTATTTTGATCATAGTTTTCCTGCTGTTCCGTGGAGGAGATAAAATAGACATCAAAGCCAACCGCCTCATCGTTGATCTTTATCGAATAGTCAAACGAAGTGATATCTTTTGATGTGCAAATTGGAACAAACTGCGAATAGCCAGACAGTATCTGGAATTCATGCTTGGCCTGGTCTTGCTTGCTTGGTACGGAATTATACAATGTGATGTTTGGGTCTGGGCTTTTTTGCAAACCGCTCGCATATTCTATTTGATGTCGAATGACATCTGCTCCAAATCTTGCATAGTGAGGTTCCCATGAATCATTACAGTTTGTGTTACTGTTCTTAATTAGGATGTATGGTTTTTGGTGAGTGTACCGTATTTCATCAACATTGTTTTGTTTTGAAATCTCTAGTCTTGCTTCTGAGCTAAGCGGTGATTTGATTTCATCTTGTGACCAGACGTTTGTTATTTCATATACGATGTTTCCAGGGTAGCTGTTCCATCCAGGCTCCAAATGAACATAGATTGACTGTTTGTTTATTGATTGTTGTTGTAAGACAAATGCAGACATAACATAGTACGATATGATAACAGAAACTATCGCCAGTATGATATAATGTGATTTTCTCATGTGCTTGGTATCGGATTTGTGGGGTTTTTCAAACTTGTGATTATGTTTTGGTCAGAGGGAGGATTTTAGATCGTTTCCGGTTTCGTGATAGTACCGATGCTCTATTTCTTTGAGGCGTTCTGCGATCCTAGTGTCACGTTTTTTGACTAGCTGTGCTTGCAATGTACGATATTCTTGGATTAGCTGGCTTTTCTCAGATTTTTTCATTTTGTTTTACCAAATTCTAGCTCGTCTACCTTTTTGAGCGATTTTTTGATTTCATTTAGTTTGTAATCGATTTTTTTTGCCCTATCCAGTGAGGATTGGTACTTGTAGTAAGAGTCCTCGTATTTGGACTCGTAAAACGATGCGTCCGCATCATCTTTGAGCAGTTCTGCGTCATTTAGAAATTTCTTTGCAATCAAGAACGAGTTTATTGCCTTGCTCATTTCTGCCTGCGACGCCTTGTTTGTAGTCCATGTAGAATTCAGCAGTGAAGTCATTTGTTGCAGCGTGGTTTTTGATGTAAATAATTTTTTATCAGATAAAGTTTGAAGTTTTGTTGCCTGCGTCTTCCAATCTCCGGATTTAGTTTGGTTTGTGGTTTTGATCTTTGGTGGTGTTTTTGTCTGCAACCAGGATTCGTAGCTTTCAATTTTTGGATACATGATGTCATTTGGATCATCGCTATGAGTGAATCCAATTGCATGGCCTAACTCGTGTTTTGTTATTTCTAGTGCATATTCTGGCGATACCAGATTCCATTTTTTGTTTTTGAAATAACCAAGTGTTATTGTAAGCTTTGGTTTGCCGTATTCGTTTATGGTACTACTGGTATAGTATCCCAGCTTTCCTGAATCATATTGACTTGCCCATTCCAGTACAAAATCAGCACTATCCTGACGTGAAGTAGATTCTAGTTTTAGTCCTGGGATTTTTTCTTGCCAATATTGGACTGCCTTGTCTAACACGGTGCCAAACTGCTTTTGCCAAGACTGGGGCATTTTTTGCACATACATTTTGTAGGTTTGTGCATCTGCGTCTAATATGAAAAAGATAGATAGGACAAAAATTACAATTATAAAATAAAGCACTTTCATATGATTTCTGAATTTTAGCTCCAAATAAGGCTCATGTTGTGTGTTTGGAATTATTTTGTTGGCTCACGATAGTTTTGGCGTGAAAAATTAACAGATATTGAATCTGGATCATCCGCGGCGATAAAAAACTCGGTGGTTTTACAAGACTTAGGTACTATCAATCCCCAAATGGTAACCTGTATGGAATCCCTGTCAGAGTGCAATTCCAGATCAGGGGAGTAAAGATTTTCCATTCCCGCACAGACTTGGATTTCCACAATATGCCATATATGTAAAGTTCTTGACTTTGATATTTTTGTGATTTTAACAGTCTTGTCATCGATTAATTTTCTTATTTCCTTGATGTCTTTTTTTATAGAATGTTTTGACTTTGATTCAGTTGTTGCATCTACATGATTGACTGCAAGTAATGACATTGTGAGAAACATTGCAAGCAGGACTCCAGATGCTCTCATGTGTAATCATTAACACGAAATATAATTTAAAATTTCTTGAAATTATCCGTTTTGATTTTATTTCTAATTACTGTAATTAAAAATGCAGGAATACCAAAATACATTGCGGCATTTATCAGTATTATTCCAATTCCATATCCTAGCATTTCTGGCTCTGAATTCACATCAACATAGTTCAGAATTGATAGAGTGGAAAGCATTGGCGTTATCATGATCCTTACTGCTTCTTTGAAAACAGCGTTTTGTCTTTCCAAGTCTGCAATTGTTGGGCTGAATGCATAGTAGAATTCGTTAAATCCAGTCATGAATGCAGTTCCAGAGCCAGTGCTAAAGAGAACATTATCTCTGATTTCCCTTAGAGTTTGGACTTGGGGTGCAAGTTCAGTTCCAAAAGCTGCGGTTGCAACAAGACAGCCACCTCCAAGAAGATCTGCTTTTTCATCTACTACGCAAATTCCTTTTTCAAGATGTGTGCCAGTACCGCATTGCAATTCTTCTGGTTCTGGCTCTGGCACACCCACTACCTCATAGATTGTCTTGCCGGGAAAGTTTCTATCAAACCACGCTTTGTATGCAGCCTCGGAATTGTATCTTTCAACGTATGATTGTGGATCTTTTGTTGGGTCTGGAAATCCAGGAATGTGTGTAGTTGGGATGGTTGGCTCTGGTTCTGGCTCTGGCTCCAATACAACACAGGTTCCACTATCATCATCAAAAACGGTTCCAACCCCACATTTTGTCGGTTCTGGTGTTTGCTCAACTGGTTTTGGAGGATCCGCGGTTTTAATTGAGACTTCGTTTGATGCGACACTCATTCCTGCAGAGTTGATTGCATAAATTTTGTAAGAGTAAGTGTTTGCAAGCAACCCAGTGTGCGAATATGTCGTAGTTGTGGTCTTACTAGTCAAAGTTCGATACGAGTCTTGGCCTATTTTGTATTCGATTTTGTAACCGATGATTGATGATCCTCCGTTGTTTGCAGTAGACCAATATAGATTGATTTGTGTGGGCGACACAAGGTTTGCAGATAAGGTTGGTGGTGAGGGAGGGTTTGCATTGATTGGTGGTGCTTGTACAGTTGATTGTGTCGGGGTTGCAGAAGCCTCAGAAGAGGCCAAGCTTATGCCAGACGACGTGATTGCATAAATTCTGTATGCGTGTGTAGTGCCAGTCACTAGTTTCGTGTGAGAGTATTTTGTAGTAGAATTTTGTGTGCTAGTTAGCGTCTCAAATTGTGCAGGTCCCTTTTTGACTTCAATTTTGTAGCCAACTATTGCACTGTTAGTCGACGGAGCAATCCATGACAGATTAATTTGAGTTGGCGAGACGGGAGTTGCAACTAGATTTGTTGGCGGATTTACACTAGTTGTAGTTGATTGCGATGGAGGCGATGCATTAGACGTAGTCAGTGGGGTTGCAGAAGCCTCGTCTGATCTTGGGCTAGATCCAAGCGTGAAATATGCAGACACAACATACGTATAGGTTTTGCCAGTGGTAAGGCCTGTTATAGAATAGCTGGTAGAACTGACAGTATCTTGAACGACTCTATAGCTGTCTTGTGAGATTTTTTCTTCAATTTTGTAGCCAGTGATTGATTGTTTGTAGGTTTGTGATGGTGCAACCCAAGTGAGAGTTATCGCGGTTGGCGATATTGCAGTTGCAGTTACAGTTGGCGTTGTTGTGTCCTTTGGAGTTGCGGATACTTCGCTTTGTGCCCCTGTCCCTACAGAATTAATCGCAGAGATTCGATAGTAGTAAGAGGTTCCGGTGGTAAGGCCTGTATGCGAAAATGAAGTGGTTGTACTTTGTGAGTTTGAAACCAATGTTTCAAAAGCTCCGACTCCCTTTTTAGATTCAATTTTGTAGCCAGTTACAGCCGAGCCACCATTGTTTGTTGGTGCGCCCCAGGACAGATTGATTTGAGTTGGAGACGCGGATGTTGCAGTAAGGCCAGTCACTGTGCCGGGAACGTTTGCTGACGATGATGAAGAAGTTGGTGTTGCTGATGCTTCAGAAGATGCAGGTCCAGTACCAATGGAGTTAATCGCAGAGACTCGATACGTATATAGCTGTCCTGATGTCAGACTGGTGTGCGAGTAGCTTGTCCCAGTGGTGCCTGTGTTTGTCACTAAATTACCATAATTATTAGAGCCAATTTTGTATTCGATTTTGTATCCGGTGATTTGATAGCCGCCGTTACTTGACGGAGTTGACCAAGACAGATTGATTTGTGTGCTAGATATGACAGTTGCTACGAGTCCAGTAGGCGAGCCTGGTGTGCCAGATGTCGAGGAAGAAGTTGGTGTTGCTGATGCTTCAGACGATGTGGAACTTGTTCCAATAGAGTTTATGGCCGAGACTCTGTAAGTGTAAGTGGTTCCTGTGGTGAGACTTGTATGAGAATAGGTAGTTGTAGTGCTACCAGTGTTTGAGACAAGATTTGAAAATGTGCCTGTGCCTGACTTTACTTCGATTTTATAGCCAGTTATGGCAGAGCCGCCGTTGTTTGTGGGCGCAGTCCACGATAGGTTGATCTGAGTCGGCGATACTGCAGTAGAAGAAAGTCCGGTTGGAGAATTTGGGGCAGTCAGAGCAGACGATGAAGTCGGCTGGACTACTGCTTCTCCTGACGCTTGTGCACTGGTGCCAAATTGAGTAATGGTGTAAACTCGATATACGTAGACTTGGTTTGTAGTCAATCCTGTGTGTGAATATGAGGTTGTAGTGCTACCAGTGTTTGAGACCAATGTAGAATAGCTGCCAGAACTGATTCGATATTCTATTTTGTATCCTGTGACTGGATATCCTCCAGTATTTGTTGGTGCAGTCCAAGACAGATTTGCCTGAGTTGGAGATGCTGCAACACCTGTCAGTCCAGTTGGTGCTCCAGGCAACGCTCCACTAGATGATGATGTTGGTGTGGCAGAGGCCTCCGATGATGGACTGCCAGTTCCGATGTTGTTGATTGCAGAAATTTTGTAAGTGTATGTGGTTCCTGTGGTAAGGCTGGTATGAGAATAATATGTTGTTGGTCCGCCTGTGCTTGCAACCAGAATTGAGTAACTTCCACTTCCTACTTTGTATTCAATTTTGTAGCTGTTTACTCCAGAGCCGCCATCGTTTGTGGGCGCAGACCAGAGAAGATTTACCTGTGTTGCGGAGACTGCTGTTGCACTAACATTAGTTGGTGGATCGGGTGCGGTTGCCGCAAATGCATCGCTGATAGATGCAAATATGACAATATAGAATAACGTGAGTAGGAATAGATGTTTCACAGCTGTAAGCAAGTCATTATCACATTGATAAACACTTGGACTAAATTATTAGTGATGAATCGATTGAATTTTTCTTATCGTACTATGCTAGTTGCCAGTTTTGTATAATCAGACTCGTACCACACAGTCTTGTATTCAGCATTTTTTGAAGACAGAATATTAATTGCAATATGTGAGAATGTCTTTGCTTTGTCAATAGAACCATGAGTATGTAGAGTGTTTTTTGGGATGTATACGATATCGCCTGGGTTTAGACTAATCGAGTCTGTCTTTGTTATACCATAGTTGGTTTTTTTGTTTCCAAGTTTTTTGAATATTTCCAACTTTCCTTTACCCTGAGTAGCAATTAGGATCTGATTCCCATTATGAACGTGAAGTTTTGTCTTTGCTCCTTTTTCAAAATAAACATGATAGATGTTGTGTTCCTTGGACTGTATTATAGAAGATATGTCCTTCATGTG
>JBQTIZ010000018.1:0-5618 GCA_052387615.1 Candidatus Nitrosotenuis sp.
CGATAAAAGGAATGGAAAATCTGCTCTTGGAAACGCAAACACTACTTTACATTGGCATTCCGACATTATTGATAATTGCAATAATTCTAAGCTATCTCATTTCCCGCTCAATATCAACGCCTATAAAATCACTTCACATGGCCGCAGACAAGGTATCACAAGGCAATTACAATATAGAATTCCACTCCAAAAGTAACGATGAGCTTGGCGAGCTTGGAAAAAAGTTTGAATCTATGGTGAATTCATTCAAAAACTCTATTGAAACAGAACGCAAACTTGTCATAACTCAAGAGCGATTAAAAACAGAAAAGTTAACAGCGATAGGTGAACTCTCTGCAAGAATTGCACATGATCTGAGAAACCCACTATCCGTCATCAAAAATGTTTCCGAAATAATAAAACTACAATACCCTTCAAATGATAAGCGGCTTCAAGAGCATTTTGCTAAACTGGAAAATTCCGTTCAACGCATGTCTCATCAAATAGATGACGTGTTAAATTTCGTCAGAACCACACCACTCGAAAAGAAAATTACATCTATCAAAGAAATAATTACAAAGTTGATAGGAGATCTAGACGTGCCTAGCGGCATCTCGATAGATTGGCCTCGTAATGATGAAAGAATTGACTGTGATGAGCAAAAACTCAGAACCATATTCTCTAATCTTATTTTAAATGCAATTCAAGCAATAGATGGCACAGGAACAATTTCTATTAAAATAACTGGATATACAAAATATGTCGCAATTGAGATAATTGACTCTGGTCCTGGAATTCCAGACGATGTTTTGTCACATGTCTTTGAGCCATTATTTACGACAAAACAACGAGGAACAGGCCTTGGTCTATCAAGCTGCAAAAACATCATCGAACAGCACGGTGGAACTATATCTGTTAAAAACAAACCAACTACTTTCACAATAACTCTACCAAGAATCTAAAATTCTTATATTGACTAAATTTTGTAGATTATTATGTGTGTTAGAGATCATGACGATTCATTTAGGCGTGGAAGAAAGCAACTAGTATCTGACAAAAAAGAAGACGAAATGGAATCCCACTTTAAGACATCGATGCTCTTTCAAAAATCGATGAAGTCATTATGAACTAGATTTTATCACTGTTGGAAACAATTCATCAATTCACTAATGTATATTACATGTACTTTGTGAGTCAGATCTAGCGTATGAATGACATATACGTATTGTGGACTGTGTTTTCACTATTTGTTGGAATATCACTTGCAATTGATCTCGGGGTATTCTCAAAACTTCGAAAAAAAACCGACCACAAAGAGGTTCCACCGTTTAAGATTGCACTGCGTTGGACTATAATCTGGATTTCACTAGCTGGAATCTTTGCTGGTATAATTTACTTTGATATGGGAGAACAAAAGCTTGCAGAGTTTGTTACAGGTTATGCCCTAGAAAAATCGTTATCAGTTGACAACATGTTTGTATTTTTATTAATTTTTACATCGCTTAACATTCCACACAAGTTCCAACATCGTGTTTTATCGCTTGGCATACTGGGTGCAATTGCATTGAGGGTACCACTAATCTTGATAGGTGCACATCTGTTAGAAGAATTCCACTGGATGATCTATCTGTTTGGCGGATTTCTAATATTTACTGCTCTAAGAATGCTTATTCAAAGAAAAGAACACAAAATCGAAGTTGAGAAAAATATTGCGGTTCGTGCACTACGCAAGATAATGCCAGTTGAGCTTGAAATTAAAGAGCCAAAGTTCTTTTTAATCAAAAATGGAATAAAATATGCAACACCACTGCTGGTAGCCCTTGTAATAAAAGAGTTCACTGATCTTTTGTTTGCACTAGATTCAATTCCTGCAATTTTGGCAATCACAACTGATCCATTTATAGTGATTACATCAAACATTTTTGCAATTTTGGGTCTGCGCAGTCTGTATTTTCTTTTGGCAGGTGTTATGGAAAAATTCTATTATCTCAAACCTGGTCTTATTGCAATTTTGATGTTTATTGGCATCAAAATGATGGTATCAGAGCTTGTAGAAATTCCAACAATAATGTCATTGTGTGTGGTGCTTGGAATACTCGGCGTGGCATTGGGCTCATCCTTTATTCGTGCGAAAAGACATCCAGAATAAAACTCGAATTATTTCAAAGCCTAATTGTTATATGATAACGTCATAATTCAATAAATTAATGATTTTAAAAAACTAAATAGAATAAACAATAATCCATACCATGTCAGATTTTTCCTTGTTATGCGGAAATTGCAAATCGCAGGGATGTTGCACGAATTCTGCAGTTCCACTGGCATTTGACTCTGATCTTGCAGAACTACAATCAATTGGAAAGGCAACTGATCAATTTCTCCATGATCGAAATGTCAATGGAAGTATAATCAAGGCAATAAATAAAAAGAAGAATTCAACTGAATGCATTTTTTGGATCGACTCCAAGTGTTCGATATATGGCCAAAGACCATTTGATTGCAGGGCTTATCCGTTTGATATTTTAAAAATCAATCAAAAATATCACTGGATCGTCTATTCATGTAATCCAAACTCAAATTGGTCGTGGACTGAAGAGTATTTGCAAGCACTTGAACAAGACAGAGCCTTCTCTGAGGTAATGCAAAAAGTGGAAATCTTTTCTGGTAATACCAGTCTTGTATTGCCAAGAGAGTCTGAAAAAACGCCATACGTAGTGTTGCGTAAAGTGCAATACTAGCTACTACTTTTTTGCGCCTAGTGTACGATTCTTTAGTCTTAGGTATTGTCCACGGCACTTGCGGCATCTTGATGCGGCCATCGAATTTCTAACACCACAGTTAAGGCAAATTTTCATGTGTAGCCTTGCTCCCTGTGCAATTCGTTTCTTTTCTGGATCTGTAATTGGCATCTGAATAAATCCTCTTGGCTGTCCTTTTTAGTCTTTGGATTCGAGCTTGCCGGCTAGCAACATGGCAACCTCATTCGGTCTTTTACCAACTGGAATGTTTGCCTTGTTAAACATGGATACTTTAGATTCTGCAGAACCATATGTTCCCATTACTATTGCTCCTGCATGACCCATTCGTTTTTCCTTCGGTGCATTTCGTCCTGCGACGTATGCGACAACTGGTTTTTTGAAATTAGTATCAATGATGTGTTGGGACAATATCTCTTCCGAGTCTCCACCAATCTCCCCAACTACTACGATTCCTTTTAGATCTGGATCATCTTTTACCATTTCAAATGCATCAATAAGTCTAGTACCGTTTACTGGATCACCGCCAATTCCAATTGTGATGGATTGGCCATAGCCTGCTTTGGATAATGCATTTGATATTTCATATAGTAAAGTTCCGCTCTTTGATAATACTGCGATGTTACCAGACTTAAACGGACTTGCTGGCATGATGCCAATTTTTATCAAGCCAGGGATCATCACTCCTGGAGTATTTGGACCAATCACAATGGCATCTTTTTGCTTTGCCATCTCAAGGACTTGCATTGTGTCTCTAATTGGTACGTGCTCTGGTATTGCAACTAGTAATCTGATCCCAGCATCTAGCGCCTCTTTTGCAGCGCCTAAAAAGAATTTTGCAGGCACAAATACAATGGATATTTTTGCGCCAGTGGTGTCAACTGCCTCTTTGATCGTGCTATAGATTGGTACGCGATTCTCAAATTTTTGTCCGCCTTTGCCTGGAGTGACTCCAGCTACCACGTTTGTACCATACTCCATCATCATTTTTGCATGCAGTGAGCCAAAGGTACCAGTTATGCCTTGAACTATGACTGGCATTTTTTGATATGCTCCGTCCGAACTCTTGACTCCGCGCAGAATTTCGTAAATGTTAGCCATGCTTTGATACTCCAACCACGACCCCATTGATTGCCTCTTCAACCGAATCAAACATTTTTGTTTTAGTGTTCTTGAGCATCTCTTTTGATTTTTCAGATTCTGCACCCATAAGCCTTGCATATACTGGAAGATCAATCAGATTGTCATCGTATGCTTTGATAAACGCAGATGCCACAGTTGTGGTTTTGACAATTCCGCCGTACAGGTTTACCAAAATTGCTTTTACTTTTTTCATTTTTGAAATCAAAGTTAATGCTTCATACACTGATTCTGTTGTGGCCCCACCACCTACATCCAAAAAGCAAGCTGCTTTTCCACCATTATCAATTAACATATCAAGTGTTGACATTACAAGACCTGCACCATTTCCTACCACTGCAATGTTTCCATCAAGCTCAACTAGGGTAAATCCTGATTTTTCTGCTCGCTCTTCTAATTCTGTATTTTCTTGATATTTGGCCATCTCTGGATGTCTAAAATTAGAACTATCATCGGTGATCACCTTGCCATCAAGTGCTAAAAGTGATCCATCCTTTAGTAGTGCGACTGGATTTATCTCTGCAAGTTCTGCTTCTTTTTCTATTGTTAATTTGGATAATCTTTGTAACATATAGACAAAATCTGAAATTGACTTACCAGATAGACCAATTGATTTTGCAACCTCCTCTGCAACTTGTGGCGTTACATCACCAAGACCAACCTCACGAATTGTCTGGTTTTTAACTGATTCAATTTCTACTCCACCCTCGCTGGATGCAATTATAGTGTAACAACGCTTTGAACGATTCAAAAACAATGACAGGTAAAGCTCTTTTTCATATTCTGCCATTTTCTCAAGCAGTATTGCACGTGCTTTCTCGCCTTTTATGGTCATGCTGGCAACTTGGGGATACTTCAGCTCGAATTCATCCATGTTTTGGCATTTTTGAATGCCACCTGCCTTTCCGCGTCCACCTACTGGAACTTGAATTTTAATTACAAATGGAAATCCTAATTCATGCGCATGATCTCTTGCATCTTCAATGTTTTTAGAGTATCTGCCATTTGGAGTCTTGATGCCATATTGACCAAATAGCTCCTTTGCTTGGAATTCCAAGAGCCGCATGGAGAAAGTTTTTTTCTGGGTCTTTATAATTTGTTAGTTCATTTATTCTTCCAATAGTTCAACTGTTTGCAAAAACAAATCCTTGCTTTTGCGAATCAATCTTTGCGGAAACTCGTCTAATGTGTAGATCATTTGTTGTGCAAATGTTGGTGGAATCCCTCCACCAGAAATTACCAGTTGTTCTACTACGTGTTTCTCTGTCAAGCTGCAAACAATTTCTTCGTACGAGTTTTCTTCTTCTTCTAATGTTTGGCGATACAAGACAATTGGAGTGCCAGTTTTAGTTACAATACTTGCACCCTTTTTTAGCAGGGCCTCTAGGTGTTGTGTCTGCCATGCATCAAGGCTGATCTGCTTTACCATGATATTGTATGGTGATTTTGATATTTAACCCCAGATATTTGCTAAAAGCTAGCTTACTACTCTATCCAAATGCGAATTTTTTGACCATCAATGTCGTCTTCTTTAAAGTTTGGCGCATAATCAAAGTCAACCGCTTGCACTCGAACTAAAAATGCCAACTCCTTTACCTTCTCTTTTGCCATTTCCAATGATTCATAATCCAGATCTAAAACATGCGCACATCGTAATACGTCGGTTGGATTGTATCCTCTTTCTTTTCGTAGTGTTTGCAGTCTACGTGCCAGATCTTTTACCAAACCTCGTGCCATCATTTC
>JBQTIZ010000019.1:0-3059 GCA_052387615.1 Candidatus Nitrosotenuis sp.
GCTTCATATAGAGACACACTAGTTTTGAACGGAACTGCTTTGGCCAAGTTGATGACTACCACCACATCAGGCAGTAACATAGACAATGCATTAGAGGGCACAGTAACTAGTACAACCTATACAAATGTTGGTCCTCTCTTCACTGCACTAGATGCATCCAATTCTGGTGATGTTTGGTGTAAAAGAGTCAATACAGATGCTAGTGATGGCGTAACATGCAAAGTGTTTACACATCAAAAATTAGCATCTTCAGTACAACCAGGACAATCAGTACAGATCTATGCCGATGCATTCACACAGAAGGTAGTCGGCTTGAACAACCAATTTGTTCAGATAGGAGATGGACTCGTTACCAATATTGTAGTAACTGGAGATAACGGTTCTACAGCAAGATACCAAACAGTAATCAAAGTGGTTGGAATTTAATTCCACACAGTCTTTTCTTTTATTATAAAAAATTAGTTTTAAAGAAAATTCATTATTAATTAGCATGAAAACAATATTCTCAGCCTTCGTATTCGTGTTATTAAGTCCCTTATTGGCGCCATCAATTTTTGGACAAGTCGAAAACGGACTTGGTACCATCAACGATTTAGCATCAGAGGGAACAAAATGGCATTATTTTGAAACACAAAAAAATGATGAATCTACAACTTGGACAGAAAATACTAGAATTAAAGTTGCTGACGGTAAAACAACTCAGAACCTTACGGACAAACTATTCATTTATCCAACAGAGTTAGTACAAGATAAGGAAAACCTGTATTTTGCGGCACTTTCTGAAGAATGTAAAGGCCAGATATTTTGCGATTACCAGGATGTGTACAAAATCTCAAAGAAAAACGGTTTATTATTTGTGTTAGCAAAAAACCTCAAGTCATCAATCCACTTGTCAATAGAAAACGACTTTGTCTATGTTTCAGAGTCAAGTGGGAACATATGGAAATTATCCAAAAACAACGGCGCTAAAGAATTAGTGGTAAAGGGAAATGAAATAATCATGGATTTAGCTGTTAGCGGAAATCAACCATACTGGATTGAAGAATTATCAGATCAGAACAATAACGTTGTGACTCTTGAAAACGGGCAATCAAAGATCACAGCACAAAATCTCAAGATACCATATGATCTTACAGTACAAAAAGGCAAATTATACTGGAATGAAATCCAAGTAAAAACTCATCCAGCTGGTTTTTCAGAATTTACTATCATAAAATCACATGACAAAGAATTCACACCTATGGAATTTCAGAATACATCACCTATCTCAGTCGCAGCTAATGAGGTCAATTATAAGCCATATCTTGTCTTTGATGATTACTTGTTCCTAGTCAACAACACAAACGACGAGTCCATCATACACATGATCAATTTACACAATTCCACAAAATACGATATTGGTGTGATATCTGGCTATGACGCAAAGTATCTACGAACTGACGGAAAATCACTTTTTGTCATAGGGGCAAACCAAGACGGCTTTGTCATAGACAGACACACCCTTCCAATAGTTGTTCCCGAGTTTCCCAATTCTATACTAATCATAATGCTCATTGCGTTGGTCTCAACAATTATCTTGTCGAGATTTTGGCATAGGTCAGCTCGCTAAGCGATTTTGTATTTAGAACAGAAACGCACCTCTGGACTGGATCATAGTAGAACTTTGCCAGCTCCTTTGTTACTGTGTCAAAGTCTTGTTGTTTATTTCGAAGTATTGTGGAAAGAAAACATATCCTAGTGACAAGCTGGTTTGCTATCTCGTCTTGGCTCCATCCGTTTATTGCCGCAATCTCTTTTAGTCTGACAGAATTTGAAATCAAATCTTGCATGTCATTTGGGTAAAATTCCCTCTTGGCTGGATCCCAACCCATGACATGCTGCAGATGTATCTTGTTTTGTTGTGGAACAACTTCGGTTATTTCAGTAATTTTACGTGAGACCCGACCATCAGTATCAACCAGTCTATTTTGTCTCAAAATGACAGAGATCAACATCTGGCCGCTCAGATGGACATTCATCGGTGGACTTTCCATTCTGACTAGAGTAGAGCTTGCATCGGTTGCATGAAAGCTGGTCAGACCCCCATGTCCAGTAGAGACTGCCTGAATCAACGATGAGATCTCTTTTCCTCGAACCTCGCCCACTACAATAAAGTCAGGTCGCGAACGAAGAGATAGCTTTACCAGATCGTCCATTGTTACTTCGTACTTGTCCTCAAAAAGACTGGTGCTTTTTCGCGTAATGAGTCTCTGCCAGTGGGTATGACCCAGTCTTAGTTCTGGTGTGTCTTCTATAGTGATTATTTTCATTTGCGGGTTTATCAGCGAGCTAATTGCACCAATTGTGGTGGTTTTTCCGGCAGCAGTAGAGCCAATTACAAGTAAGAATGCCTTGGAATCAAGCAGTATCCACAGATATGCTCCCATCATCAAGTTTAGCGTTCCCATTTCAATTAATCTGGTAATGGTGTATGGTTTTTCACTAAATTTTCTAATGGTAAAGTTTGCACCAGGCAACGAAACCTCGTTTCCAAATGTTGCTGCAATTCTTTGACCTTCTTTTGTCATGCTGTCAATATATTGAACTGCGGCAGTCAGGCTTTTTCCTGTTCTTTGTACCAGCTTTTGAACAAAGGAATTTGCTGCCTCAGTTGAGCTGAATTGAATATTGGTATCAAGTATTCCATATTCTCCAAATTGCTTGTGCACTATACCCACAGGCTTTGTGAAATTTTCTTGCACAATGTCTTCTAGGTTCGGATCGTTCATGGTAACATCGATTATTCCATACCCAAACGAGTCCCTGATAACATAGTACAACAGGCTGTCAATTATTTTGCTGGTGTGCTTGTAGATTCCAAGATCCTTGCTTATCTCAAGGATTTTTGTCTTGATTAAAGACTGGGCATCTTTTTTGTCCTTGAATTCTGAGGAAAGTGAAATGTAAAGAAAATGCATTAGTTTTGTATAGATTGCCTTGCCAATGTTGTCAATTTCCGGCTCGGCAATCAGATAGTAGACTTTGCCTTCTGCATTTTTTGCAATATAAACATGGCATGG
>JBQTIZ010000020.1:0-7323 GCA_052387615.1 Candidatus Nitrosotenuis sp.
TGGTGTTGTACAACACCAATGTTTGTTGCCTTTTGTTCTAGCGACTTGTATTGCACCCCCCTTGTATTGGAATCATAGCTAAATCCAACTATTGGGTACACATATCCAAGTTGTAGCAATCTTTGTCTTGCTATTCGAAACTTGGCAAGTGCGCCAGACTTGTTGTTACGTAATCCATGAATCATTATTGTTATTTCAGATGCTTTATCAAAACCATTAAAGAATTTTTTTGGATATAGATCATATATCCTACTCTTTTTTGTCTTGCCAGAATCAAGATCATAGAACCCACGAGTGGAAATTCGAGGTATTCTCTTATTTTGTTTCAAATTTTTCTTTGCGCTTTTTAATGTCTTCATCCTCGACTCGTAAAAATATTGGTGTGATTTCTCCTAGTTTATGGCCTAATTGTAATTCCAATTCTGAGATTGATTTCCATGATTTATCATTAACATTACCGCTCATTCCAACTTGCTCCCAGATTTTTTGTGCGGATTTTGGCAAGAATGGGCATAGTGCAATAGATATTGAATAAACCGCATTTGCTGCCAAGAACACACACGTGTTGGTTCCAGATCCCTTCTTCCACGGCTCCTTATGCTGGAAATATTGGTTAAAGTAGCTAGAAAACTCCATGATTTTTTTCATTGCCCTATCAAGATGGTTTTGCTCAAGCAGTAAATACAGATCCGATGAAAACAGTTTGATTTTTTCTTCTGCTTCTTTGTCCTTATCATCATAGTTATCAGGTGCCGGAATCACACCATCAAATGTTTTCTTGGTAAATCCCAAAGCACGATTCACCAGATTTCCAAGATTTCCAATCAGTTCAGAATTGATTCGTGTTGTAAAATCATCCCAATCAAAATTTAGATCATCCTGTGAATATGGATTGATTGATATCAAATAGTATCGAAGATAGTCTGCGGGATAAAATTCAAGAAATTCTTTTAATCCAATGTACCAGTTACGGCTCTTTGAGATTTTCTTTGACTGTAGTGTGAGATGCCCGCGTGTCGGAATATAATCCGGAAGTTTATACTCTGAATTAATTCCAAGACGCATTGCTGGTAAAAACAGATAGTGATGATATACGATATCTTTACCAATGAAATGATAAATGTCTGCAGAATTCCAAAACTCTTTTCCATCGATTCCCTTGTCAGTTAGAAATTTGATAGCAGATGAAATGTAAGCCAGATGATTATCAAACCATCCATAAAATACCTTAGATTCATCACCAGGAATCGGCACGCCCCAGGATATGTCGCGTGTAATATCCCAGTCCACAAGACCTGTACTAATCCAATTTTGGACATATTTTTTGACATCTTTTTGCAGGTTTTGGTTTTCATCTAGCCATTTTGATAATTGAGTACCAAAATTTTTAAGCCTAAAAAAGTGATGTGTTGTCTTTTCCTTGGTAGGCACGGCACCACATATTGCGCACTTTGGGTTACCAATTTCTTCAGGCACGCGTCCACATTTTTCACACAAATCAGAGTATTGATCTGGCGCCTGACAGTGAGGACAAGTTCCTACGACATATCGATCTGGAAGGAATTTCTTGTCGTTTTGACAATAAAATTGGATTATCTCAGATTCATAAATATGGCCATTTTCCTTTAGCGTGTTAAACACACTTCTAACAAATGCAATGTTTTCAGGTGAGCTTGTGCGATAAAACAAATCAAATCCAATATCAAAAGCTGAAAAATCCTCATAGTCACGTTTGTTCCAATGTGCGACATATTCTTGTGTGGTTTTCTTTTCCCGTTCGGCCGCAATCAAGATTGGAGTTCCAAAGTCATCAGATGCACAGATGTAATAGGCCTCAACGCCATTCATTTTTAAAAAACGTGTAGTAACATCAGCAGGTAGATATGTCGATGCAACATGTCCAAGATGAATCTCCCCGTTTGCATACGGTAATGCACTGGTGATAATTGCTTTTTGTTTCAATGAGTGAATTCGACTTTTGTATCTTAAGAAGCTTCTTACCAGTTGTCGCGATACGTTATTTGTTTTGGTGTGAGCTTGTCAATTTTGACATCAAATGCACCTAGCGCATCAACTGCAATTTGAGTGTCAATCTCAGTAGGAACTGTGATTACTTTTTTGCCAATTTTTTTATGATTTTTGAGAATGTACAATACAGACAAGATTTGATTTGAAAATGATTGTGCCATGACTTCTGGAGGATGTCCTTCAGCTGCAACTAGATTTGCAAGTCGGCCTTTGCCAACAAGATAGACTTTTTTTCCATTTTGCAGAGTACATTCATCGAGGTTTGGGCGTACCTCCTTGACTGTTTTTGATTTGTTTAACAAAAAGTCAGAATCAATCTCAACATCAAAGTGTCCAACATTACCCATTACCGCACCATCCTTCATCTTGAGAATGTGTTCTTTGGTTATGACGTCCCTCATACCAGTACATGTGATAAAAATATCGCCAATCTTTGCAGCCTCAGACATTATCATGACCTCAAAGCCATCCATGTGTGCTTCAAGTGCTTTTACAGGATCAACCTCAGTTACGATAATCTTTGAGCCCATGCCGTGACTACGAGCAGCGACTCCTCTTCCAACCCAGCCGTATCCCGCGACAACCACTCTTTTTGAAGCGAAAAGCAAGTTCATTGCGCGTAAAAATCCATCGATTGTTGATTGTCCAGTTCCGTATCTATTATCGAACATGTGTTTTGTGTATGCCTCATTTACCAATATCACTGGATAACGTAGCTTTCCTTTTTTGTGAATTGCCATAATGCGGTTTACACCGGCAGTTGTTTCCTCAGTAGAACCTAAAATCTTCATGTTTTTGTATTTTTTATCAAAGTGTAATTTGACATTCATGTCTGCACCATCGTCTGTTACAATGATTGGTTTGTGATCCAAAACTTGGTCAATACACCAATCGTATTCTTCATTGGTCTCGCCATTCCAAGCATAAACATGAATTCCCTCTGATGCTAAAAATGCTGCAATGTCGTCTTGTGTAGTAAGTGGATTTCCAGCACATGCTGCAACGTTTGCGCCAAGCTGTTTTGCACCCATCAAAAGAACAGATGTCTCTTTGGTAATATGCAAACAAAATCCAAGTGTTATCCCTTTGAATGGTTGCAATTTTTTTAATCGGTTAATTGTATTATCTAAAATCGGCATGTGACTTCGTGCCCACTCGTAAGAAAGTTTGCCCTGATCTGCCAAACTTTCATCTTTTACTTTGCTCAATATCGTACCAAATTATGATATATTAAAAAATCTTGTCCTGATCAAAGAAGAAACTAAATATCTAACAAAATTTGTTCAGTTGATATGGCTTGGAAGAAAGTAGCTGAAAAAGGCGATATTCCTGCAGGCAAAAGTAAAGAATACAATGTTGGTGGGAAGCGAATTGCAGTTTTTAATCAGGATGGCTATCATGCATTAGATGCATTATGCGTTCACCAAGATGGATCTATTGTTCCAGGCAAGCTTGAAGGAGATATCGTAGAGTGTCCGTTGCACTTTTGGCATTATAATATCAAGACTGGCGAGTTACTGGATTATCTCAAAGGCGTAAAATTGCAAAAATATCCTGTTGAAGCAAGGAATGATGGCATTTACTTGGACGCATAGACTCCAATACAATTTTTAATCAACATACCAAAACTAAATTCATTGAATCCTGAAATCATATCAAACATAATAAAACAGGATTATTCGCAGATTCAAAAAAATATAGAGTTGTTTCTAAGAGAACAATTAAGAATTGCCGATGCAAAAGGATTCATTTTTGGATTAAGCGGTGGCATAGATTCTGCCATAATTGCACATATCTGCGCTAATTCATTTCGAGAAAATTCGCTTGCTCTAATAATGCCAGATAGTAAGGTTTCGCCAAAAGAGGAAACCGAAGATGCATTATACCTAGTAGATAATTTGCATCTAAATTATAAGCTGATAGACATTAGTTTAATCCATTCCCAGTTTGCAAATACAGTAGAACCGGAGAACAGAGCGCTTGGGAATCTAAGAGCAAGAATTCGTGCTAATCTACTATACTATTACGCAAATCTGAACAACTACCTAGTTGTTGGCTCTAGTGATAAATCAGAGTATTTGATTGGATATTTTACAAAGTTTGGTGACGGGTGTGCAGATATTTTACCAATCGCATCACTGTACAAAACACAGGTAAGAGAATTGGCAAAGTATCTCAAAATTAAAGAATCCATCATAGTAAAGAAAAGTAGCCCACACCTATGGAAGGGGCATTTAGCAGAAGAGGAAATAGGCACGACCTATGAGGAAATTGATTCCATTTTGTATTGCATTGTGGACAGATCCATGACTCTAGAAGATATTGTGGAGACAACGCAGATATCTACTGAAGAAATCAAAAAGATCTATCAACTATACAAAAACAGTGAACACAAGAGAATAATGCCGCCAAAACTATGAGGGAATGGGATTGAAGATTTACGATACGCTAACTACAAAAGAGTTAGAACTTGCATCAAAAAACATCGGCATTTACTTGTGTGGTGTAACTGTATATGATGAATCCCATATTGGGCATGCTCGAACAATCATAATTTTTGATGTCTTGCGTAGATATCTGGAATCAATGAATGTACTGGTAAAGTTTGTCCAAAACTTTACCGATGTTGATGATAAAATAATTAATCGTGCAAATTCCGAGGGAATTCATCCACTAGAAATCTCCAAGCGGTACATTGATCATTATTTCGAGGATTTTGACAGACTAAACATAAAGCGCGCAACTGAGCATCCAAAGGCAACAGAGCACATACCAGAGATAATAGAATTAATCAAAAAGCTAGTGGATTCTGGCTTTGCATATGTTTCCCTAAATGGTGTGTATTATTCCGTTTCAAAATTCACAGAGTATGGCAAGTTATCAAAAAGAAAAACAGATGATCTAATTTCTGGATCTAGGATACAAATTGATGAGGCAAAAAACGATGCGCTGGATTTTGCATTATGGAAGTTTTCAGAAACAGAGCCCAACTGGACTAGCCCTTGGGGTAAAGGAAGGCCGGGATGGCACATAGAGTGCTCGGCAATGAGCCTCAAATACTTGGGTGAAGAATTCGAGATTCATGGAGGAGGGCGTGATCTCATATTTCCTCATCACGAAAATGAAATCGCGCAGACAGAAGCAGTAACAAACAAGCTACTTGCCAAAATATGGATGCATGTAGGAATGGTAACCATAGATGGTGAAAAAATGTCAAAGTCACTTGGCAACATCAGATCAGTCAAACATGTTCTTGAGAACTGGGGGCCAAATGTGATACGCCTCTTTTGTATCTCTGGCCATTATTCCAAGGCAATTGATTATTCAGAGGAATTACTAAGAGAGAATCTAATAAAATGGCGCCAAGTAGAGACCGCATATTACGAAATGATCATGTCTGATGGCACAGGTCCCACAGATGAGATTTCTAACTTGATATTAGAATGCAAAATGGAATTCGATACTGCTTGTGACAATGATTTTAATACATCTCTTGCAGTCAACGCGTTCTTCAAGCTAGTAAAAGGAATCAACAGAATTGCAGCATCTGAATCCATGACAAGATCAATTGCAGAGTTAACACTGCCTGAATTTGAGCGTATGACAAACATTTTGGGACTACAAGTGCAAAAAGTAACAGAGAGAGAGAAACAAACAATCACCGATTTGATAAAAAGTCGTGAGGAATTGCGCGTACAAAAACAATACCAAGAAGCAGATAAAATACGCGATAAGATTGCTGCACAAAACATTGTCTTGCTTGATCATAAAAACAATACAATCTGGATGAAAAAGGAGAAAATAAAATCAGATGTCTAGCGTGTCTTTTTTGTAGTTGATGCGCTAACCAGAGAAACAACGTCACGATCACGTAACTGATAGTCTGGCGGTAATCTCAGATTGTATCTAATGTCTTTGGCATAAAGCAACCCCTTTACGAGGCTAGTGTGGATTTCTTTTGCCAGATCAGCAACTGTTGCACCATCCTTTAACAAGACCAAATCAGGCAGAATGTTTCCCTTTTTGTCTGCCAGCTTTTCCTCATCGGCTACTGGATAAACAGCGTTCATCTTTAGCAACTTGAAGACAGTCACATTAATTGCAAACTGGACGCCTGTCCGCATGTATTCGCCCATAATTTCCTTTGTAATGAAGTCCAGCGCTCCTCTTTGTTTTTGTGACAATTCGTCTGGCTTTATAATGTCAAATTGCTCAGAACCTGGGGAATACTTTATGAGTCCTTTTTGTTCTGCGCGCCTCAGTGAGAGTTCACTGTCAGCACTTGCTGGAACCACTATGATGTCATTATAGTGCTCTCGCAGTCGTGCAAAGTTCTTATCCGCACCTTCAACGTCTATTTTGTTTGCCACAATAAGCGTGGGTTTTGATATCTTACGTAAAACAGCTGCAAACTTTTTGCTTTCTTGAAACCCAATGTCATCGAATTCCTTATCTTCGATACCTGCCACAGAAAGCGCTGATTTGACATTATAATTGTTAACTCCAATACCGCGATACAGATCAGCAATTGCCACAATTTTATCAGTCCCGGAATGGATTGTCTTTGATACTTTGTCGCGATTCCCTTCTAGGATTTTCAAATACCACATGATCAATTCTTCTTCAATGTCTGCAAAATCAGATATTGGATCACCCGCACCTGCTTCCGATATCTTTCCAGACGAGTCAATTCCGCCGGAGACATCAACCACGTGTAACAAGGCATCGGATTGCGCAGCTACTGAAAGAAACTGGTTACCTAGTCCTTTTCCCTGCCATGCATCTTTGATCAAACCTGGCAAATCAATTAGCTCAATTGGAATGTAACGCCATCCATCAACACATCGTGAGTTTTTTGGATTATCAAGCACGTTAAACTCTGGATGGACACATAATGTTACTGCGTTTGCTGTTGCGGATTCTGGCTTTTTTGTAGTAAATGGATATGTAGAAATTTCAGATGACGATAATGTGGCAGAATTAAAAAACGTGGTCTTGCCAGTATTGGTCTTGCCGATAATCCCTATCTTTATTGGCACAGGTACAATTATGATTCATTGCTATTTATCTCTGACTAGAATGTTCTAGTGAGTGTGATCATTGTGTGGGTGTTCGATAATTTTCTGACAGGTATTTTTGAGCTCATCAATTGACCAAGATATTTCTCCCAGTTCCTCTTGTGTAAGATCTAAATCCCATTTATCCAAAGTTATTTTTGCTATTTGACACACAGAATACAAGAGGTTCCAGTACGGATGATGTTCCGCTGTTGTATAGGCAAGCTCTGACATATCA
>JBQTIZ010000021.1:0-28287 GCA_052387615.1 Candidatus Nitrosotenuis sp.
GTTCCATTTGAATCAAGTGGAGCAATAGTAACAAGCGCATCTGCCAACGGTGCTACAAAGTCACTTACCCTGAAAATCGAAACTGAAAGCGACGGTTACATCTCACTTGCAATTCCAAGAGATGTTCTTGATGCAACGGAAGATGGCTCTGACGTAGACTTCATTGTCCTAGTAGATGATGAAGAGGCAGACTTTGAAGAAGTAGATAGCGACGATTCAACAAGAATGGTCGAGATCACATTCTCAGACGGCGCTTCACAGATTGAGATCATAGGTACTTATGCAGTTCCAGAATTTGGCACAATGGCAGCAATCATTCTTGCAGTAGCAATTGTATCTATAATTGCAGTTTCTGCAAGAACACGACTTAGCATCTCACCAAGATACTAAAGTCTCTACTTTTTTCATTTTTTAGTACAAATTACTAGAAAAAGAAATATACGATTATCATAAAGCTTTGATGTGAACTATTACCATGTTTTGATTTTATTTTTGGTGGCATCAGTGCCCATATTCCACAATTTTGCATCTGCAGAAGAATGTAAGCAGGTCTGTGTTGCAAAACCATTCTACAAGCAAGGCGAGGCAGTTGTGATATCAGGCAAAGTTGAAGCATTTTTGCCAGACACTCCTCTTTTGATTCAAGTATTTCGTGAGACTAACCGCGTACACATTGCCCAAGTCGAGGTTGCACAAGATGGTACTTTTACATATTCACTAATTGCAGACGGACCTTACTTTAAGGTAGACGGCAAATATGTAGTTCAATCATCGTATGGTGTAACAGGCAATGTCTTTGAATCAAGTTTTGACTTCCAAACAACTGAATCGGGAATAAATCCAACACAGCTTTTTGAAGTAAGAGCTGGAGATGCTGGAACGTTTGATGTGCCATATACGATAAACGGAGGTACTGTGAAAAACATCGTTGTGGATCCTGCGATTTTGGGCCTAATTGTGACCATACAAGCAGATGATGATGGTTCGCTCACACTGGACCTTGGACGACAGTGGATTGATGCAAAAAAAGGCTCTGATGGAAAAAGTGGAGAAGATGATTCATACATCATCTACATTGATGGACTAGAAGTCCCATACCAAGAATCATCAGTAAAACCAGAATCCAGATTGATTACAATTCACTTTGAAGAGGGTGATTCCGACATTGAGATAATTGGAACCTTTGTTGTGCCAGAGTTTGGCCCAATTGCCATAATCATGTTGATCGTATCAATAACAACAGTGATGATATTATCAAAGAAAAGCTCGCTGTTGAGACTTAATTAAATCCATATTTTGCTTTGAATGGTGATACTGCCCGAAGCTCGGCCACTACTTTTTTTAAAACATCAACTGTTTGATCAATTTCTTGCGCGGTGTTTGTTGTGCCAACAGTAAGACGCAGCGAACCAGTTATTTGTTCATGGGAAAATCCCATAGCCAGCAAAACATGCGATGCCTTTTGCGTCTTGACAGAACATGCCGAGCCAGTTGATGCTGCAATCCCGTGCTCATCTAATTTTATGATTAGATCTTCTCCATTTACTCCAAGAAAAGTAAAGTGTGCATTGTTTGGCAGGCGCATTTTTTTGTGGCCATTCATAACGGTATGCGACAGTTCTCTTGAAATTCGCCCAACCAAATGGTCACGTAGATTTTTTAGAGTAATGTTGTTTGATTGAAGGTTTTCTTTGGCAATCTGGCAGGCTTTTCCAAATCCCACGATGTTAGCCACGTTTTCCGTGCCTGAGCGCAAGCCGTTTTCCTGTCCACCCCCCAAAATGAATGGATCAAGTATCATGCCATGCCGAATGTATAACGCACCGATTCCTTTTGGTCCGTTTATCTTGTGTGAGGAAATCGACATTAGATCAATTCCTAAATCTTTCACATCAATTGGGATTTTCCCTACTGCCTGAACTGCATCAGTATGGAATGTAATGTTATGTTGTTTGCATAAATTTGCGATTTCTTTGATTGGTTGTATAGTCCCAACCTCGTTGTTTGCAAACATTACACTGACAAGTGCGGTTTGGGCTGTGATTTGAGATTTTAGTTTTTCAACATCTATCATTCCGGTCGGATCAACTGAAAGATACACGATGTTATGACCAAGCTGCTCTAGTTTTTTACACGGCTCAAGTATTGCATCGTGTTCAATCGATGATGTAATGAGTGCTTTTCCCTTGTTCTGATTCATTATACCAAACAATGCAGTATTGTTGGACTCTGTTCCACCTGATGTGAATAGAATCTCACTTGGATTTGCGTTTATGAGATCTGCAATTTTTTTTCTGGCAGCATCGATTGCTTTTGTTGCAATTCTGCCAAATCTGTGAATTGATGACGGATTGCCATAATTTTCTTTCAAATATGGCATCATTTCTTCCAATACCGGCTGGGCGATTGGAGTTGATGCCGCATGATCCAAATAGATCAATCAGCAATCACGTTGATTTTTCCTGGCCTGTATCCAGTCTCATCGATTGTTACCGATTCAAATCCAATGGACTTTAGCTTTGCTCGGAGATCGTCAAGATTCGTGTTTTGGAATAAATCAAGCTCGTCTTGGCCTACCTCGATTTTTGCCGTGCCGTTTATGTCTCGAACACGTACCTGTTTTGCGCCAATCATCTGCTTGACAAAGGTCTCCCCGACCTCTATTCTGGCTAGGCGTTCTGCAGTCACGCGCTGTCCCCAAGGAATGCGCGAGGCAAGGCAAGAGTTTGATGGTCGGTCATATACGGACAAGCCTACGAATTTTGCGGTATTCCGCACCTCTTCTTTTGTGAAATTTGATTCAACCAATGGACTTTTAATTCCATTATTTTGTAATGCGACGATTCCCGGCCTGTAATCGACTAAATCATCAATGTTTGTGCCATCTACGATTACTGCAGTGTTTTCTTTTCTAGCTAGTCTGATGAGATGATCTGAAAGCTCGGATCTGCAGTGGAAGCAACGATTTTGATCATTTTTGACAAAATCCGGATTTTCCAGCTCATCATAGGATATTATTGTATGGCTGATGCCAATTTCCTGACAGATTTTTTTAGCAGATTCCAGCTCTTCTTGTGCCAATGTTTTGTAATCAGCAGTAACTGCAAGAGCTGATTTGCCAAGTGTTTTGTATGCAGCGTATGCAACAAGTGCACTATCTACTCCGCCAGACAACGCCACAAGGACACTATTTTTGTCAGAAAACCAATTACACAGTGATTCTAGCTTGTTCATTTTAGTTGCTTTGTTACTTCGGCTTTGATTAATTCTTCGGTCTGCTTGAATGTAAGCGATAGTTTTTCTGATATTGCCTTGATGTCATCATATTCTACTTTGAACTGGTGCTTGCTTGCAGTCTTGCATCGTATTGTGAAATCCTTGTTGTGAAGTTTGATCTTAAATGGAATGATTTTTCTTGGAACGATGAATCTGTCAGATGATCTTATTCTAACACCTAGTGTTCCTGTCTCTGAAATTAAAATCTGTACTAGCTTGTCCACGTCTTTTTGATCACAAATTACTGAAATCATGTGACTCGGCCGTCCCTTTTTTGTCATGGTTGGGATAACAGAGATATCTTTTGCACCAGTTGCCATGATTTTGTCTATGACGTGCGCTAGGACCTCGCCTGAAACATCATCTACGTTAGTCTCTAAAACACTGACAGAGTCTGATTGTAGGCTCGATTTTTCTCCTTGGACTAGCTTGAGCACGTTGGAAAATCCTTCAAAGTTTTTCTGCCCTGCTCCATATCCTACCGAGTCTATTTTCATTAGTGGATAGTATTCGATACATCTACTTGCAAGATTTACAAGCATTGATGCACCAGTTGGCGTTGCAAGTTCACCCTTTGCATTATTTCCTGATATGAGGATTCCTGATTTTGCAAATATCCCGAGTATTGCTCCTGCAGGATTTGAAACTGTTCCATGTGAGAATGACACAGTTCCATTTCCAACAGCTACTGGCATTGTGATTATTTCCTGATCAAAGCATTTCAGATCGTCTAGTGCAATTGCCGCTCCTACGATATCGATTACGGTATCAATGCTTGCAGCCTCGTGGAAATGAACCGAGTCCTTTGGAACTCCGTGAATTTTTGATTCTGCAGATATTAGTGTCTCTATGCTGCTTTTTGCAAATTTTGTTGCCTTGTCGGATAGTCCTATTTTTTGTGCGGTTTTTGCAATACAGTTTTGGATTTCAGTTCCCTTTCTTTCATGGTGATGCTCATCTAGTTTTAGGACTAGTGAGGTTGCGTTTACTCCACGCTTGTATATTTTTTTAAAATCAATTTTTTCGATTTTGGAACCATGAAGAAAATTCTGCGATATTTTGACGCCTTCGATAATTTTTGATTTTTTTGCACCAAGATCCACTAGAGCTGATAACAACATGTCGCCTGAAATTCCAGCAATTTGCGGATCTATTACAAGAACCATGAAGTAAAAGATTCAAAAATGCATATAAATTCTCAGATTCTGTCAGGTTTTTAGAAAAACAATAGATCTGGTAAGAGAGCAGAACTACTTTCGTTCAGAACTATAGATTTAATTATTGAACGACAAAGTCGCAAAATGTAAATGATTACAATTATTGGCTCCGGCAAAGTTGGCGGAGACGCGGCACTCTTTTCAGCATTAAGAAGAGTAGATGATGAGATCTTACTGCTAGATGTTGTAAATGGATTACCACAGGGCGAGGCAATGGATCTTAATCACATGTTATCAGAACAAGGAATTGACGTAAACATTAGAGGTTCTAATGACTATTCCGACATGAAGGGCTCCAAGGTTGTAGTAGTTGTTGCAGGTTCTGGCAGAAAGCCAGGCATGACAAGAATGGACTTGCTCAAGATCAACGCTGGTATTGTAAAGGGCGTAGTTGAAAATATCAAAAAATATGCAGACGATTCCATCATAGTTCCAGTAACAAACCCACTGGACCCAATGGTTCACATCACATACCAAACGTCAGGCTTTGATAGAAACAGAATTATTGGAATGGGCGGAATGCTAGATTTATCAAGATTCATTCAATTTATCCATGAAGCAACTGGCCATTCCAGAGAATCAATCCGAGCTTTGGTAATTGGAGAACATGGAGAAAACATGCTTCCTCTGCCAAGATTTTCCACAGTTTCTGGAATTCCACTAACTAACATGTTGCCAAAAGAAAAGCTCGATCAGCTAGTCCAAGACACAAAACAAGTAGCAACCAAGGTAATTGAGCTAAAAGGAGCAACAGTTCATGCCCCAGGAAACGCAATATCTGCAATCGTAGATGCAATCCTCAAAGATAGAAAGAAGGTAATTCCAGTCGCCACGCCACTAAATGGCGAATATGGTCAATCCGGCGTATCAATTGGAGTTCCTGCAGTAATTGGAAGAAAAGGTGTTGAGAAAATCATAGAACTGGACTTGAATCAGCACGAAAAAGAAATGTTCCAAAAAGGAATCGAAAGTGTAAAGACTGCACTTGCAGGCATCTGATCAGTTTTTTAATTAAATCAAAGCAACCCCTACCAATGGAAATTACCGATGTTTTAGAATCACTAAAGCTTGGCAAGATAACAGTATCTGAAGCAAAAAAACAGCTTGCTCTGTATTCAGTTGAGAAGATCGAGGATTTTGCCCAAATAGATATTGGTCGAAAACACAGAAAAGGAATTCCCGAAGTAGTCTTTGCCGAAAGGAAAACAGCAGAGGAGATAAAGAAAATCATCCAACGAGTCTTGGAAAAATCCAATTCTGTTCTGGTATCAAGAATCCAAAAATCAGATTATTCCAAAATAGTCAGTTTTGCAAAGACAAAGAAACTCAAAATCAAGGATGGTAAAAATACCACAACGCTGCTAATCTACAAAAACATGCTCAAAAACACTGGCGGAAAGGTGGGAATCGTTACTGCTGGCACATCAGACATTGGTGTTGCAGAAGAAGCTAGGCTTATCTGCGAGGCGATGCACTGCCATACCATTACAAGCTATGATGTTGGAATTGCAGGTCTGCACAGACTATTCCCAATAATAAAAAAATTCATTGCAGAAGATGTTGATGTTATTGTGGTGGCTGCCGGAATGGAAGGAGCATTGGCATCGGTGGTATCATCGCTAGTCAACATACCAGTTATAGGTCTGCCTACATCTGTAGGATATGGTTATGGCGAAAAAGGAGTTGCAGCCTTAGCTTCAATGCTTCAGAGCTGCTCGCTTGGATTATCAGTTGTAAATATCGATAATGGGATTGGTGCTGGTGCAGTTGCTGCAAACATTGCAAATAGAGCTAAACGTCGATAATTCCTAAATTCGCAAGTTCTGTTCCGATTCCAAATCCAACTAGAGCGATTCCTGTTCCTAGGCCTGCCATTTCTAATCCGCCTTTTATTATATTGGTGCGGGCAAGTCTTGATTTTACCGCGCCAACTGCAAATGATGTGGACAAACTAATCCCAACTGCGATGATGAGTGGAAGAAATCCTTGTGCAAAAAAGAATGGAATTATTGGCAGTATGCCTCCAATTAAAAATGCACCAAACATCCTAAACGCGCTTTTCAGTGGGTTTCCAACAACATCCATGTTGAGTCTTAGCTCTTCTGTGAGCATCGTATCAAGCCAGACTTTTTTGTTAGATGTTATCTTGTTTACAATCATTTCAAGGTCTTTTCCTTCAAACCCCTTTGCACGATAGATCTCTTCAATTTCCTGTCGCTCAATTTCCGGCTTGTTTTCCATTTCCCATTCTTCGCGTGCAATTTCTGATTTGAGCAGTTCTCGTTGTGCTTTTACTGCCAAGTAATTTTGAACTGCCATTGCCTTTGCACCAGTAAACATGCCAACCAAAGATGCTAAAATTATGATATTTGATGAAACATCAGCTCCTCCAACACCTGCCGCTATTCCAAGAGACGTGTTGATTCCATCTCCAAAACCAAATACAAAATCGCGAATTCCACTGGATTCAGACAAATGTGGTTCCATGTGTCGCGGCTCTGATACTTCTTTCATGTATCGACTAGATTAGTTTGTAATTTAAGTTTGAAAAATGAGTCAGTAAATAATTTATACCATATACGAAGTCAATGTTTAGTTGGCTGGCAAACGTATCGTTCTTACTGCTGACCGCAGTTTGATGACAAATTATCGCGGTAATTTCCTTTATGGGTTCATCGCTTGTGGACCATACGAGCTCTTGCCAGAATGGGTCTTTGACAAGGTTTTCTGTCCAGCAGTAGAGACAGACCCAAACACCGGCGAGGCAAAGGTTGCCCAAGTTGGATTGAGAAGAGTGGAGAGTGCATTACTCCAAGGCTACAAAAGAGATGAAGTCTTTGTCGCAAATCCTGATTTTCTATCAAAGTCAATTGGTCCTGACACCAAAGTAGTTGGAATCAATGTCATGGATCCGCTTGGAATGGCACCGGTCACCACTACAATGTCTCCTGAAAAATTATCCTATGTTGCAATGAAGTTCAAGCGCATGTGTGCAGACATCATCCAGTTAAAGAAAAAGTATGATTTCAAAGTTGTAGTTGGCGGAAACGGTGCATGGGAGCTTGCAAAGACAGACAGAATGAAAATTCACGGAATTGACACAGTTGTAGTTGGCGAGGCAGACGAGCTTGCACTGGACTTGTTCAAGGATCTCGAAGGTGGGGATGCACCAGAATTAATGCATTGCTTTGTCAAGAACATTCAGAATATTCCAGTAATTGAGGGCCCTACAGTAAACTCGTTAATTGAGGCAATGAGGGGCTGTGGAAGAGGATGCGACTTTTGTGATGTGAACAAACGCTCCAAAAAAGACTTGCCAATTGAGCGATTACAACATGAAGCAAAGATAAATCTTGATTATGGATTTGATTCCATTTGGTTGCACTCTGATGAGATGTTGCTTTATGGATGTGACAACAAGAACTTTCAACCAAACCGTGACGCAATTACAGAACTGTGGCGCAGTCTAAAATCAATGGGTGCAAACTTTGTTGGAACCACTCACATGACATTTTCAGCAATTGCCGCAGATCCTATACTACTAAAACAAATGTCAGAAATTAATGATATGCATACAAATGGCAGATGGCTTGCAACAAACCTTGGAATAGAAACGGTAGCCCCAAGAATGGTCAAAAAGCATCTGGGCGTCAAGACAAAACCATTCTCAACTGATGAATGGGGTTGGGTTGTGCGAGAGGGTGCTCGTATCATGAATGAGAATCATTGGTTCCCAGCAGCTACACTAATCATTGGTTGGCCAGACGAAACGCCGGATGAAACCCAGTACACCATAGACTTGATTGAAGATTTCAGAAAGACAAACTTTAGAGGCTTAGTAGCACCATTGTTGTATCAAGACTTTTCAGAAAAGAATTCGATGCATTTTGGAAACCTAAACGAAGCCCAATTCACCCTGTTTTGGAGGTGCTGGGAGAATAACATGCGTGTCATTAATGATATAGTTCCGATCATATTGCGAAACAAAACCTATGGTCCACCAATGAAGATATTCATGTATGGTTTGATAAAGGCCGGAACTTGGGCAATCATGAGATATCTACGAGGACTATGCAAGGATCTCTTCAATGGTAAGCTGCCAGAAGACATAGTGGATAGATATGCAAGAAGCAGATCAGTAGCTGCTCCAACATATACAAGATAAAAAAATTAACCTAGTTTTTTGATTGCCTCATCGGCAATTGTGTTTCTTTTTGGTGAGATGACAATGAAATATGTCTTGTCTGCTCGCTCAATCGCTGCAACCTTTCTGTAAGAGTTTGCATTGATGTCAAATTCTAAGATTCTTCCATCAAGTACTCCCTTGGTGTATATCATCAAGTAAACATCGCCACCATTATGAGTCAGTGGGATGAATGCAAAGACATATCCTTTGTAGTAGTTGATCGGCATTGTGTTTTTCATTGGTGGCATTACAGCTGCCATATAAGAAAAGATGTCCTGGACTGATGAAAATTCTTCGTATTCTACGTTCATGAGTGTGGTTTGATAAAAGAGGATATAATCTTAAAGGCGTCTTTTTTGGATTAGGCCTTTAACTTTGACTATGACTATAGCCGGTGCTACAAAGTACATACCAATGTTGAGTAGTATCACACCAATTCCATATCCCAGCATTTCTTGCTCTGAATTAATGTCAACATAGTTGAGTATTGATAGAGTGGATAGCATTGGAGTGATGGTAGTCTTTACTACTTCTTTGAATAGTGGACTTTGTCTTTCCAAGTCAGCTACTGCAGGACTGAAGGAATAGTAAAAGTCATTAAAGCCGGCCATGAATGTGGTACCTGCTCCGGTGCTGAACAGCACATTGTCTCTGACTTCTCTGAGTAGTTGTACTTGAGGTGCAAGTTCAGTTCCAAAAGCTGCAGTTGCAATTGCACACTGTCCTGGACCACCTGTTGTCTTTGTGTCTGGAACACAGATTCCGTTTTCAGCATGAGTTCCTGTGCCACAAACTGGTGGTGTAATTTCTGGTTCTTCCTCTGGTTCTGGCTCGGGTGATGCAACTATGCATGTCTTTGAGACTGGATCATATACGGTGCCAGTTCCACATGTCGGAGTTGGAGGCTCAATACTGCCTTCCTCAACACATTGTCCATTTACAATAATTTGTCCTGGTGCACATTTTGGTGGTGGTGGAACGACATCTGGTGGTGCTGTTCCAGTTCCCCCATTATAGAAGAACGTTGTTTCCGCCTTTTGAGGACCATAATTTACTATAATTTTGTAATCTCCTTTTTTAATCCACAGTGGCCCTCCAACGATAAAAGTTCCTTCAAAGGTGCCGTCAAGTTGTGGTTTAACTTGTTTAATTGTGACGATATTAGTAGTGGTACCATTAACTAGTGGGCCCATGACTCTAACGGTTACATCAATCATATTGTTGATGTCTGGACTTTTGATCAGACCATTGAAAGTAACAGTATCTCCTTCATCATAAAGTGGTAAATTAGGTGAAACCGAGAGTGGTGGAATTTGACTAGAATCAGTTTGTGCAAATGCCATAGAAAGAGCGGATGAGAATAATACAACCGATAAAAATACTGCTACGAGTCTCCCAGCTCCTCTCATATCTAGGCTGATACAAGAATTCAGGGTATTTATGTATTCTATGAAAGAAAAGTTGACTCGAATATGCTCTTGTTGAACCTTTTTTGCCTCCATATTATACCACGACAGTTTTTTGCAAAATTATTTTTTATTTACCATAAACAATACTTTACCAACATTGTATTTTTGGTATTCAATGTCAACAGAATATTGTCCCGTTGGAGAGTTTGGTTTTAGTGTTATGAGGGTTTTGTAGCTTCCCTGTTTTGTTGCAAATGCATACAGTGTTGAGGATTTTCCATCCGGTGTTTGCAGTGTAAATTTGATCTTTGTTCCGGACTTGTAGTTTTGCACCTTACCAGTCAGAACAACATCTTTTGTTTTCCCTGGAGACGGTAATGTGTACGATTTGGCATCTAGTTTTGCAGTGCTTGGTGTAGCAAGATTTTGTTTTGTTGGGTTTTTGCTAAGACTGAACGTGTTTGATTGTCCAGATGAATCTCTGAAATCATTATACTTCAAGTCAACAGTTCCACCTGCTGAAGATATCAGTTTAGTTCCATCCTTGTTGCATATTTTTGAGGGCATCTTGAATACTCCTTCAAACCTCCCAGTGTTTGGCCCAGTCTCAATTAGACTAAATCCGCTTGCTCCTAGTCCACCAGTTTGTACTCCACCTATTGTACAACGCTTGTAACGAATATCTTTGATGAGTACTTCAAGCAATATGCCTCCGCTTGCGCTTCCAACAGTGTCCACGTTTGAAGATGTGGAATCATCTATTACAGAATAGATATCGATTGAGTCATGCTTGACATTAAGGTCAGGGTCACTCAAGATTATAGTCACTGGGTGGCCGAATCTGAATACGTTGGATGCAGTAGATACGGTTCCAGAGTGTGTATTGATATTAGTCTTTGATGATACGCCTGTTGTCTGGCCGGTTTGTGCAACATCAGAATATGCAATGTTGATTCCTTTTTCATCAATTAGTCTTTGGTTGACAAAGAACTTGACATCGTCATCTATTGGCCGTAATGTCTTGATTATATTTGCATCAAATTGATTTAGCTGGCTTGCAATGATGTATTCCATAGTACCAGTAAAAGTTGCAGAATTGGATGTGGTCTCTTGCAATTCAAATCTATAGATTCCATTTGCGACATCTACATTGTTTTTCTTGCCAAATGAAAACAGATCAAACACAATTGGTTGTGTATCTGTTTCGCTCGAAATAGATCCTTGCGCAGCAGAGTTGTTTGATGTATCAAAGTTGATTACTAGAAATGCAGTTCCGGACTTTGCTGCAATTGAATTTACTGCGGCATTTGGTAGCTGAACAAATCCTTGTGCTCCAGTCATGTTACTAGAACTGATCAGAGTGACTGGAGTTGCATCAGTCAAGCCAAAAAATAATGAAATTGTTGTATCAGTGTAATCTGTGATTCCTAGCTGGTTTTGTATAGATCTGAGATCATAGTTTACCCAATTTGTTCCCTGATCGCCTGAGCTTGTTCTTATCAATAGGTTTTGAAGACTAGTTGCAGATAGTCCAGTACTGAGGGATACTTTTTCAAAGCTCTGATTCACTATCCCAGTAGATGGTCTTGTGTCCAAGAGCAATCTGTCAGATGCAGTGTCATTAACATGTGATGTAACGGAAGTTCCTCCAGTTAGTGCGTCGGTGGATAAAGCATAGATTTTGACACTGCCGGCATTTTGGAGTGTTGCTGGAGATCCTATAGTTAGTGACGGGATTAGTGCCGAGCTTCTAAACAAATCCAGTTTGTCCTTTGCGCCAGAATTGACGTTCTGATCAGGATCAGTTACGGTAACTAACACTTTTTGACCAGACGAGTGTTGATTTGTACCTAGCGAAATGCTTGCGTCACTTAGGCCAGATACAATAGATATTGATTTTTGATCATATTCTATGCTAGCTGATTGCCCCCTTGGTGTATTAGATAATATTTTGATATTTGACAAATCAGAAAAGTCAAAGTTCTCAAATATACCAGTGTTTGGTTGGGATTCCACAAATGTTACAATTTGAGTAAATGTGGTAGTTCCATCAGTTGCAGTAGCAGTTTGGTATCCATTTGATTGTAGTTGTGCGACAGAACCAAGGCTCATTGATAGCTTACCATTTTTTTCAAACCCAAGACTAGATAATTTTGATACCAGATTTGTAAGACCTACGTTCCCAGTTGCTGCAGCTGCGCCATTTTCTGTAAACGCTGCATAGAAGACCGTTTGTGGAGATCCAACGTTAAATGTCCATGAATCTCGTGAAGTTGGATCTTGGTTTAGCTGCATGTCCTTTATGGTTACAAAGACTTGAGAATTTGGCGAGTAATTTGCTCGATCTAATGTTGTGGAAATGTTTGGAATTTCATCATACTGTAAGGTTACGGTCTGTGTTCCGCCAGCCGCATTGTACTGGATAGTAACTTGACTGTTAAACGAGTATAGCTGAATTATTGGCCAAGCATTTGTGTTGAGGCCGATTTGTCCTGTTGGTATGGCAGAGTTCGTATTGATTGATTTTGAACTACGAACTACATTGTTAACTAGTGTTCCTGTGGGGGTAGTAGTACATGTAGCTAATCCAGAATTTCCATTTGTTGCACCAGTAGATCCTGTTCTTGGTACCGCAATGCCATCAGATTCTGAAAATGAAGGTCCTAGAATTGTTGTGTCTTTACTGCAAAACTCTCCAAAGTCAAGACCTTTTCCTGCAGCCAGTGCTCCTGCATCAACTACGATTTGGTCTGCAATTCTTGCCTTTTCCAGATTTGCAAAATAAGCATACCACTTACCATCTGTTGCCTGAACCATTCGGATGTTTTTTCCATTTAGCGTAACATCTGGTTCTCCCTTTCCTTCACCAGTATTAGAAAGGCTAGGGTCATTGATGACTACTTCAACTACCATAGAGCCTGCAAAGTGATTGTTATAGTACGAGTTTTCTGCTGAAACATACAGATTAGGATTTGCCGCATCTGTCTGTCCGAGTAATGGAATCAGTAAGAATCCTAGTGCCCCAAATAGTACCAGCTTGTTCAAAGTATGTTCGACTCTACGTCCATTAAAGATAACGTTTCCGTATGATTTATTCGTAAACTGAACAATTAGATCTTTGATGGAAAATGTCTTTTCGAAAAGAACTGGAGCGCTGAAAATATCACTTGTCGCCATTTTGTCTGCGTTTGTAGTCGAATTTGTCTTTGGGGTATTATCAAACAGTCTTGCCTTACTAACAGATAGCATTCATGCGTTACTGGACAGTGTAGTCACATTGGTATTATTACTTGCTGCAAGATTTGCAATGAAGCCACCAGATGCAGAACACACCTACGGCCACGGCAAAGTAGAATCCCTAGGTGGATTGATTGGTGGAATTGCAATTTTTCTGATTGCATGTTTTTTTATTTTTGAAGCAGTGACCAAGATTCAGAGTCCTCCTCATCTCATGGTCACAGGACCATTAGCACTTGCCGGTGCTGCATACACCATATGTGTTGATATTTTCAGAATTATTCTGCTTAGACGCGCCATATCAAAGATTGGTGGGACTACACTCAGAGCGGACTTTTACCATGCATTTTTGGATTTGGGTTCTACTCTTGTTGTAATAGCTGGCATAGCACTGATCACATTTGGCTTTGAGCATGGCGATTTCTTTGCAGCTATAGTTCTTGGCGTATTACTTTGCGTGCTTAGTGTCAAGCTGGTATACAGGACTGCCCAAGAACTGACTGATGTTATTTCGCCAGAACTGGTAAACAAGGTCCAAAACATTGCTTTATCAACAGAGGGGGTTGTAGAGACAGGTTCGGTTCTCATGAGAAGATCAGGTGATTCGATATTTGCAGATGTTACGATTTCATTGCGAGCAGATGTCAGTTTTGATAAGGCGCATGAGATTTCAAGCCAAGTAGAAAAAAACATCAAAGACCACATTGCCAATTCAGAGATCACTGTTCACTTTGAGCCAAGCTGGAAGGATGTACCGCGCGACTCTAAAATTTATGATATTGCGTTTGGTGTTTCAGGTGTCAAAGGCATCCACAATGTTAGTCACCACACCTCAAATGACATGACATTCGTCAGCCTTCACGCAATGGTGGACAGGCAAATGAGCCTTGAGGATGCACATCACATATCAGAAATAATAGAAGAACGTATTCGTAATGCTTTGCCTGACATACAACACATCACCATACATCTGGAACCACACATTGCTATACCAAAAGATCTAAAGTTGCAGGGCACAAACGACGAAAAGATAATTCAGTTGCTAAAAGGACATGCCGAAGTAAAAAAAATCGGTACTATCGTTACCTTGAATTTTGATGAGCTAGTCAAAATCGACATCGATTGTTCTTTTGATAAGAATTTGTCAATAGAACAAGTCCATGATCTTACCTCACAAATTGAGCAAAATATCAGAAATCATTTTAAAAATTCAGTTATAACCATACACCCAGAACCATACTAAAGTATAACACTAGACCAAAATGCTGGTTAGATACATTATGATCATTCCGACTGCAATTCCTGCAGCAGTTGGAGCTGAAAATAATCCTTTTTCATCTTGTCTGATCCATTTCAGTATGGCAACCACAACCTGAAATATTGCGCCAGCGCCAACCGAGAGAAATATTATTGCCGCAACTGGAGAATACTGGAATCCTCCAACCCATGCTCCCAGAATCGCAGGAGATCCTGCAATGAACCCCATTATAGCGAGTTTTTTTATCATTGGCTTTTGGCGAGCCATCGGGGCAGCTATTGCCAATCCTTCAGTAGTATTGTGTATGGTAAATCCAATTATGAGAAATGTGCTCAGCGCCACCTCTCCTAGACCTATTGCAGCACCGATAGCCAGACCCTCCCCTAGATTGTGCAATCCAATTCCTATTGCGACCATTAGTGCAATTGCAACCGATTTTGAGGCAGATGATACCCTACTCACTAGTTTTTCTGCTGTGTAGTATAGTCCTACAAACGAGCCAACTACTACAGTTGCAATGAGTAGTTGCCCGTTAAATGCACCCGCAAGTCTTTCTGCTGAAATCTCAAATCCTTCTTCTATTGCGTCAATTCCCAAAAACAAAAGAAGTCCGGCAGTCAGTGCCAAAAAGAACTTGTATTTTGCAGGACTCATCTTTGCAATAAATGGAAACCAGAGAAGGCCTATCATTACTGGTATGATGCCCACATAGGTTCCAATAATCCCAAAATATGATACAAGCTCGATGCTTGGTTTCATTGCAGGAGCTGCAGCTTCAACTGATTGTGCAAACCTTGTCCCGTCATTTACTGTTAGGCCTATTTCATATGGTTCTGCTTCATTCCATTCATATGGAATTCTAACCAAAGCTGTTTCAAATCTTGCCAAATTTCTGTCTGGCTCTATTGCTGCGGGTTGAATCCTATCATTTACGTCTGCTTGCGCAATCGAGATATCGATTGGTCCTGTGTTTCTGACTGTGACTTGAATTTCTGATTTTACAAAGTCGATTCTCTCTATTGTGATGTCAGGAAGTGGAGTTCCAAAGTTTAGTAGTTCAGCACCAGGTCCAAACAAATACAGAATCATTGCTGATAGCAGAATAACTGGAATTATTCCAGCAACTACAATTTTTGCTTTGGATGTTTTTGTAGATTCCATTATTGGATAACCTCGTCTTTTACCAAGAACAGTCCAGTCCAGCCTTTTTCGGCAAATTCTGTCTTGTGTGCATGGAACATGAATTTGCCAGGCATATCATAGGTAAATTCCATTATTCCACGCTCACCTTGCGAGAGTGTTATCATGTCTGTGAATGTGCTTGGTACATCATACGTACCTGTTGGATAATAATAGTACAAGTTTCCATGAAGGTGAAAGTTGTTTATCTGATCAAATTCCAGTATGTTTACCACATAGATTCTAACCAGCTCTCCGATCTTGATTTGGATTGGGTGATGTTGGTAGTAAAATGGAATGGTGTTTGCAGCATAGAAATTATTTTCGGTATCAAAGTCAGTGTCAAATCCATTTAGTACCATTACCATTTCATCCGCTTGTGGCCTTGGCTCTTTTGGATCAACAATATAGACACCGTACAAGCCGTGAGAGATGTGCTCCTCTAGTGGCATTACATGACAATGATATGGATGGACACCAGATGGTCCTGCTTCAAATTCATAAGTGAATTGTCCACCGTTACCACCCACTGGCTCAAAGACCCCATCCATTTCTGCAGCATGGAATCCATGGAAATGTATGGTGTGCTGCTTTGAGCCTTGGTTGATGAACTTTACCTTGACCCAGTCTCCTTCTGTTGCTCTAATTGTTGGGCCTGGAACGGTTCCATTAAAAGTCCAAACATTGTAGAAAACACCTGGTGAAATCTCCATTACTTTGTCATCATTTGCTATTATGGTGTATTCACGGACGGTCTTACCATCAATGGTAGATATTCTTCCATAATTGAATTCACGAAGATACTTGTCGGGATCAATTTCTACTGTTTGTGCAGTATAGATTGGATCGAGTACATCGCCTGTTGTTTTAATTACAGCACCGGAATGAATGACAAACGTTTTTTCTTGATTTGCGTCAGTTTGTGTAGGATAAACAAAGTAAAGCGCAGCTAGGATCGCAGTTACTGCTAGGGCAAATATCATCTTTGAGAACGGCTTCACTACACTATAATGGTAATTTTGTTTATTTAAAGTTAGCCTAGGCTAAATTTGTTAGCCAAGACTAAATTTTTGGCTACCAATTTCTGGAATAATTTTGCCTCAATACCAATATAGAGCCTAGAAATTGCATGGTATGATGAAAAGGGCACCTTTGATCCTCTTTGTTGGAGGAGCGCTTGTCGCGATAGGGATGATACTATCATACACTGGGGCATCACTCATTTCTGGACAGATCTCAATTAAAGAGTCACTAGTCAATAGCACAATACCTGTAGAGCTTGAAAAAGAGCTTGACCCATCAATTACAAACAGAGGTGCATTTGTTGTACGGGCAGAAGAATTTGAAAAAACAACACTTGTTGCAAGTCTTTATGATCCAACTGGTAATCAGCTAGAAACAAAAGAAATAACACAAGTATCAACTGAGGAATATTTTGACATTGAAGATAAAGGATCATACAAGATCATTGTCCAGAACACAGGCTCTGCAGACATTTCAATAGTACTTGGATTATCTCACATGCCAGATAAATCGATAATCGCATTAAACATGCTGGGCCCGTCCATGATTATTTCTGGATTTGTTGGGGTTGGAGCTGCAGGACTTTATGCTCTAAAGAGTAGAAAAAAAGCTAGTTAAGATAGCTGTCAAGCTCAGTTAGCCCATCAACTACACCCTTGTAGTTTTCATCATTTTCCATGAATTTTGCCAGCTTGTCAGAATCAACACCATATGTGGAATCAGACATGCTCACAAATCCTGCTTCAATTAGGTATGAGAGTCTGCCTTTGATTTCCGGTTCAGATATGCCAAGAGTGGATGACAAGACTCTAGACTCTTTTGGTCCAGACTCTAGCTCTGTCATGATTATCGAAATATCTGGATTGAAGAGATTCTCTGCTACCTTTACCTTGTCATATGACATGTTTTTGGCTAGTTTTTTGAGTCTAATATCTTCTTGGTGTTGTGCAGGTAGTCAATTACGAGGACCTTGTCCATGTTGTTTTGGTTAATGTGGTATGTTTTTCCTTGCAAGGTTTTTTCCATTTGTTGCACGTATTCCAACAATTCCATTTCCTCACTTACTATAATTGAATCAATTTGGATATTTTCACGGGTGCATTTTTTGGCCTCAGAGATTGTTCTCTCATCTACTTTGGGATCGACTTTTTTATATCTATAACAAAGATAGACTTGAGTGCCCAGATTTTGGTCGATTTTGAAATTTCGCTCTGATTTTATTTTTGATAATAATGACTCATTTGGCACATAAAAGTTTGAATATGGTTTTTCAGACATAATTGCTTCTTTTTGTGAATCACTATCAACAAAACAGGCGCTTGGTTGCCCATCAGTAATCATTACAATTCTTTTATTTTTTGCATTTGTTTTTTGTAAAATTTTTTTTGCTAAACGGAATGCTGCTTGGTAGTTGGTATAATGAAGAAATTCGTCATTTGCATCGTATGTTTTCAAAAACGGAATGTCAAACGGATTAATTACAGATGCCATTGACGCAAAGCCAACTATACTGATGGAATCATTTGAAAAGAATCTATTATTTAGAATGTAAAGACTCCACAATGCTCTTTTTGCTGCTTCAATTCTACTCATTCCGGAGATAGTCAGCGACGATTTCATCGTAGAGCTCAGATCAATGCAGTATACAATTGATGCAGATACATCTTCTGTAGTTTCAAATTCCTCAAAGTCATCAACGTCCACATCAAGGGGAAATTCGAGTGGTTTTCCCTGCTTGATGATTCTTTGAATTGTGTTTAGTAAACTTGTTGAAACGTTTAGGAGTTTAATCTCACCTCCAAGCTCAAATTTTTTACTAGTGTCTAAAATGGTGGTGCCTGTTCCTACGGACTTTGTCTCATGTAGCCCAAATTCACCAGTCTTTAGCTCATTTAGTAAATCCCGTAGAATTTGATTGCCAATTGTAAAAAATCCCTTTTTGGTTAGCCAGTTCTTTTCATCTTTGAGATAGCCATGTTCCAGCAGATATTTTGTAATCGATTTTGTGTCATCGCTTGGTGGGGACTGGTCTGACTCTGTTTTGGTTTGCTCTGTGCTGGATTCATTGATGTTGCTCTGCAAGATATTTTCAAGTTCTTCAAAGCTTGGCGCCTTTTCCCGCATCGACTGATTTGCAAGACTTTGCATTAGTTTTTCAATCGTAGTTTGATCTAGACTTTCCTTTGATCCTTTACTTTCTATTTTTTCTTCGGTGCTAGAGTAATATACAAAATTTCTTATATTATGCTGCAACATAACCTGCATCTTTTTTGTCTATAATTTTTGGCGTGATGTAGCACAGCCCATCAAGGATTATCTCCAAAATAGCCGACTTGAATTCATTGTCGGTTTTTTGGTCTGGTGCAATATTTTGGCTTTGTATGTACTGAGCAAGGCGTAACTGTTCTTGTCTGATTTGTTCTATCTTTGATTGTACTAGTCCAGACAGATTTGCAAAGCCTAATAATATATTCTGATAAGAGGTTTGGCCGTTTTGCCAGACCATACTCTGTGATACTTGGAATGTTTTGTCAGAAAATTCTTGCTTTATTGCATCAAGTGTTTCCTGTTGGAGTCCTTGCACATATTCTAAAGATGTCTCTTTGATAGAATCAACGAGAATTGACTCAAATATTTTATGGCGATTTTCTAGTGTGTCATCAATTTCTGATAGCTCAAATTTTGCAATCTGCCCAAGGCAGTACATATCAGAGTGTCGTGGCACTGGAATGATTTTGTGCGATATTGCGCGCGTTCGCTCGGATTCACCAACTAATAATTCCAGTCCATGTATTCCAAATCTTACACTTACGCCTTTTGTTTGATTGATTTCAGAATTTGTGCGTGCCTTGTGTACTAGTCTTGCCAAAGTCTTTAGAACAAAAACAGGAACTAGACAATTTGCAATTTTAGCTTCTTGTAATATAATTCGCATTTCATCTGGAATGGTTTTTGGATAATGGGTATGGATGTGAGACTTGAGTCTGTCATATAGTGGTTCGATGATTTTGCCGGAATGAGTATAGTCAATTGGGTTTGCGGTTGCAAAAAACACAGTCTTTGGCTCAAAGATAACAGGGTAAGAGCCAGTTGTGTATCTTCCTTCTTGCAATACAGACAATAATGCAACTTGCTTTCTTGGGTCTAACACTGGCAGCTCATCAATACAGAAGATTCCATGTTTTGCTTGAAGAAGTTGCCCTGGTGAATAAGAGTCGATTTTGAACATCTCGACTCCTTTTTTTGCGACCTTTATTGCATCGATATATCCAACCAAGTCCTTGACTGAAATATCAGGCGTGGCCAAAACATATCGAAATCTTTGTGCACCTTCAACCCAAACTAGTTTAGTGTCTAGCTTGTTGTCTAGAATTTTTTTTGCGCTCTCTGGACTTATGTGAAATGTTGGCGATGCACTGGTTGAGTCTTGCCCTTCTAACAATGATATCAGATCATCTTCTGGCAGATCCATTGGAGTGTCATTTGTTATAGAACCATCAATTACTGGGATTGGCGATAGGAGGTTTCGTGCAATGACTTCGACGAGTCTTGTCTTTGCTTGGCCTATCTGTCCAATCAAAAAGATGTCATGGCAAGACAGAATTGCTCTATCTAATGCAGGAATTACATCCTCATCATATCCAATTATGCCAGGATATTTTGTGCCGCCATTTTTCATCATATTGATTAGGTTTCGCCTTAGCTGCTCTTTTGCTTCCACTAGCTTGTAGTTTACTTCTAGCAGATCCCTGATTGTTTTGATACTTTGGTAATCTTCTGGAAGTCCTGCCTTGATCTCCGTATATTTTGGAGTAGAACTAAAAGCGTGTTGAACTAGTTGTGATATTTCCAAGCAATACTCTGTGGTTTGTTTTATCTAATAATATTATTGAGAAAGTCTGCTTTAGGCAAGGCAGGGTTTTTATCCGGGTCGAGTCGATTCCCCAATTACTTGTCAGCACAAGACTATAGACACATTGTAAGAATTGTCGGAAAGGACATTCCGGGAGATAAAAAGATCTCAGTAGGGCTTACCCAGATCAAAGGAGTCGGTTATAATTTTGCCAATGCCATCATTGGAGTACTAGGCTTGAATCCAAATAGCAACATTGGTTTTCTCACAGAATCTCAGGTTGAATCCATTGAAAAAACACTCAAAGACCCAGTTTCTGTCAATTTTCCATCATGGTTATTCAATAGAAGAAAAGACGTCGAGTCTGGAACCACAACTCATCTTATCACATCAGATGTCGCATTTACAGTAAGAAACGATATTGAAAGAGAAAAGCTCTCAAATAGTTGGAGAGGGTTTCGTCATACTTATGGATTAAAGGTTAGAGGGCAACGAACCCGAACCACAGGCCGTAAAGGAGCATCAGTCGGTGTGAAGAAAGGAGGTAAAGTATTGCCTGCCGGAGCTGCACCAGCTGCGGCACCAGGAGCTGAAGCGGCTGCACCAGCTGCCGGAGCTGCACCAGCTGCGGCACCAGCAAAAGGAGCTGCACCAGCTGCAAAACCAGCTGCAAAACCAGCTGCAGCCCCAAAGAAATAGAGGTAATGTGAATGGGAGATCCAAAATATCCAAGTCGAGTCTGGAGAAAACCAAAACGTCCATTGAACTATGACTTTATGATGGAGGATCTAAACACACTTGGAACTTATGGTCTAAAAAACAAACGCGAGCTCTGGAAGGCAAGAACTGAACTGTCCAGAGTAAGGCACCAAGCAAGATCACTTTTAGCACTCAGACAAGAAGTAAGAGAACAAAAAGAACCAGTCTTAATGAAGTCCCTTGCAAGAATCGGCCTTGTAAAAGAAGAAGCAACACTTGATGATGTTTTGAATTTAGAAGTAAACAATTTGCTTGACCGCAGACTACAGACCATAGTTCAAAGAAAATTCACTTTCAAGACACCATACCAAGCACGACAAGCAATTGTACACGGCCACATCACAATTGGAGACAGGGTAATTACAGTACCATCATACATAGTAAATGTAAAAGAAGAAGGAAGCATCGAACTTTCACCAAGATTCAAGGTTCAAAGCTCAGCTCCCCCAGCAGAGCCCGAAGTAAAAGAAGAAACACCGGCTGCGGAATCATAAGTTAAGCTTATCTCTAAATACTCTGATTTGTTAAATTAGTACAGAAAATGTGTTCTATTATCGGTTATTTTGGTGATGGTCCAGCAGCCCCAATCCTAGTCAGGGGATTAAAGCGAATGGAATATCGAGGATACGACAGTGTCGGTGTTGCCACGAAATCAGACCATGACATCATAGTCAAAAAAGGTGTCGGCAAAGTGTCCGAAGTAAACGATTCACTGCATCTAGACAATTTGCCAGGCCATATTGGCATTGGCCATACCAGATGGGCAACGCATGGAAACGTCACAGATGTTAATGCACATCCACACCCCAGCAGTTCGGGCAAAATCGCCATAGTACACAACGGAATAATAGAAAACTATGAGGAGCTAAAAGCGGATCTGCAGACAAGAGGCTACAACTTCAAAAGCCAGACAGACAGTGAAGTGATTGCAAATCTTTTACAGTTCAACTATGATCAAAGTCACGACATAAAACAATCCATGATCAGAACCATGTCAAAGCTAAAAGGACATTATGCATTTGTTGCAATGTTTGAAAATGGAATGCTTGCAGCTGCAAGATATCACGAGCCGTTAATCATTGGAATTGGCAAGAATGGGTTCTTCCTATCAAGCGACGTTTTAGGGTTCATAGAAAAAACAGACAATGCCATCTACTTGGACAATGGTGAATTTGTCCTGCTTGATAGGATCGGAATTCAAGTTTATGATTTTGAAGGAAATGCTGTAAAGCATCAAGTAACCAAGGTATCAAAAGAATTTGCGGATGTATACAAAGGAGACTACGCTCATTTTACACTAAAGGAAATCTCAGAGCAGCCAAACACCATCATACAAGCAGGAGAAAAATCATCAGATGCAATCAACATTGCAACGGACTTTATCAAGCATGCGAGAAGCATCTACGTTACTGGAAGCGGAACTAGTTACAATGCGGCTCTTGTCGCAAAATATCTCTGGCAAAAACATGCCAAAATCAAAGTCGAGCCAATCATATCCAGCGAGCTGTCATTTACGCCTGAAACAATAGACCCAAACTCTATTCTGATTGCAATATCTCAAAGCGGTGAGAGTGCGGATGTTCTAGAGGCAGTAAAGATTGCAAAAAAGGCAAATGCCAAGATTTTATCGATTGTCAATATTTTGACATCATCTTTGGCACAAGAATCAGCAGTTGTAATTGGAATGGGTTGCGGCCCAGAGATTGGGGTTGCTGCAACAAAGAGCTTTACTGCGCAGCTTAGCATAATATACAAAATTACAAGAAAGCTTTGTGATGGATGTATCAATGTTGATTATACAAAGATTTCAGAATCAGTGGCAAAAGTATTAGCTAATCACACAAAAATTAAAGAAATCGCAAAGGAGCTAAAAGAGGTACAAGACATTTACATTTTAGGAAGAGCGGTGCACTATCCAATTGCACTCGAGTCGGCACTAAAGCTCAAAGAATTGTCATATATTCATGCAGAGGGAATTCCTGGAGGCGAGCTAAAGCACGGACCGCTTGCATTGATGGATTCTAGTGTATACGTCATCATCATCAATCCAAATGACTTTACATACAACGATACTCTCACCAGTGCACGAGAGATAAAAGCTCGCGGTGCAAAGATAATTGGAATTTCTGACAAGCCAAGTGATGTGTATGATCACTGGATAGAGATTCCGACAATAGACGATGCTCTCTATCCATTAATCGAGATAATTCCAATCCAGCTACTATCGTATTATTCTGCTATTGAAAAGAATACAGATCCCGACTATCCAAGAAATCTGGCAAAATCGGTTACTGTGAAATAGTTTCGCGGTATTGTTTTTCAGTTAGTACTAGTAATTGTTCTGAATCAATTCCAATTTTTAGCATTGCAGCTAGCGATGCACCGCCAGCGCCAACCCCTTCCTTTACAGAACCGTTAGCGAATACCTGGAGTCCAGCAATTTTGGAGTTTCCAAGTGCCAGTCGAACTGAGAACACCGGAATTTTGTCTATTTGAGAGATCATCTGCACTAGATTTGCGGTGGGATCATCTGTGACATAGGATGTAGTAGCAAGCGCTACATTGTCTTTGTTATATCCAGTTATTTTGCCAAATGCCAAGACTGCGGCCATTTGTGTCCCGCCTGCCAGAATCACTTTTGTCTGAGCTGACGCAGTACTTAGAATTCCTGCTACGGTTGGTATCATCGGATCTCCGCAGTTTGCCACAACATCAAATGGGTTTTTGGAGTCGATTCTTTTTGCAACATCATTTGCTATTTTTTGTTTGAGTGATAACGGATTATCTTGCATGCTGCTACTCACAGCGCCATCAATACCAAGAGATGTCAAGACTGCTTGTGCAGTTGTAGTGCCACCCGGAATACTTTCGCCAATCACTAAACAATCAGTAGTAGAACCAAGACTTCGTCCAATCATTCTACCATATTCCACTGCATGTGTTACATCATCTAGTGACATGGCAGATTCTAGTGTGATGTTTTTTCCAAAAGAGAGTCCTGTCTCAAAACAGGGTAGTTGAGGTTGGATTTTGCTTCCTGCATTGATTACAATATTTGGAATACTTGCAGATTCTAGTGCTGTCTTTGTTAGAAGTGCAGGTGTTGGCTTTCCATCAGGGGTCATCGGTATTGCGTTTATGCATTTGCAATATCCAAAATTCAAAAACTCTGCGTCAGCTGGTGATGTGTATTGAAGCATTTCGGGTGTTTTCCCTGCAACTGTGATTCCAGGAATAGTACACGTATCAGTGTATGATATTACCAGTGAGAAGAAAAATTGTTTTTTCTCTAGTTGCTCTAGGAATTGTTGTCCTTTTTGTTTATCAACAAAAACCTCAATGTCTTTGTGCAATTAACCAATACCCATTATTTCTAAAAACTCTGCTTCCGTTCTGGGCTGCATTACAAAATTCATTTTCTTTTGCGTTCCTAGTGTAGAAGTCGTAGTAGAACCATAGTTGTGACCCGGATACATCACCAAATCATCATCCAGTTTTCTCAAAATATCTACTAGACTGTGATACAATTCCCGTGCATCTCCGCCAGGTAAATCCACTCGCCCACATGTTCCAACAAACAATGTGTCCCCAGAGAAAATCTTGCCATCACCAATGAGACACATGCTATCTTTAGAGTGTCCTGGTGTGTGGATCACCACAAGCTCCGAGTTTCCAAATTTTATTTTCTCTCCATCAGAGACCTCAATATCATGTTTTATTGTTGATGTTTTGTATTGTAAAATTGGGGCGCCAGTTTCTTTTTTCATGGTATCGTTTCCTATGGTGTGATCAAAATGATGATGTGTATTTACTATGTATTTTATTTTGAGATTATTTTTTTGTACAACTCGCATTATTTCATCAAGGTCCCATGATGGATCCACTATGATTGCTTCGCTTGTGTCTTCATCCTCTATGATGTAGGTAAAATTCTCCATGTTGCCTACTGCCATTTGATGAACTATCATAACACTCCTATTTCGGCTTCTGGCGGTATTCCAATTTTTTCAACAAAAATCACACCACAGATGTCCTTTCGTTTTGGCATTCCTCGTTTCATCTTGTGAAATGTGATAGTTACGTCTGCAGTAACGCACTTGTCAGCAGTGTTCCCTGTGTCTGGATCCAGTCCGCTTGGAACATCAACAGCTATTTTGAATGCATTTGTTTTATTGATAAGATCAATTGCGGCAGAGTGCGGCTCTCGAATTGTGCCAGATATTCCAGTTCCTAGAATTCCATCAATAATAACATCTACATCAAAATTTACCGCATCACTTGGTCCAAATCCCAGTTGGACTGATTTCATTTTTTCCAAGATTTGCCAGTTTGTTCTGCATTCTATTGTCTTTATGTCTTGAGGATTGCCAAGTAAGATCACAGTTACTTTGGCACCATATCCTGCCAGATGTCTTGCGACAACTAGTGCATCACCTCCATTATTTCCAAGTCCTGCAAAGACAAGAATCTTTTTTGCGGAAACATCTGGAAATTTTTCCAGAATTCTTTTGACCATAGCTGCGCCGGCATTTTCCATCATGAGTTGTCTTGGGAATCCCATCTGGTGTCCGTTTTCCTCAATTTGATACATTTGTTTAACAGTGATCTCCATGCTAAAGCCAAATTCTTGACATAAAATAAGTTATTTGAAAACGACTTTATGCTAGCTTTGTAAGGTTGTATTATTGGATTCAACAAAGCGATCACTTGAAAAAATTTCAAAATCACTTGAAAAAAGCCTTGATCAGCGAGAAAGCCTGATTAAAAATACTCGCCGGATCATTACCTTGTGCAGTGAATCCATAATCGATTGCCACAAAAATGATGTAAAATCGGCTTCAAGAAAAATCCTAGATGCAAAAAAACTCCTAGAACAATACAGAAAAAACATCGATAAGACACTATACAGATATCTGATTCCCTCGGAGCAGGAGTTCGTCGAGGCTTCTTCATTTTTGGCACTAATACAAGGTAAGAAAATTCCAAATCCAGAATCACTCAAAGTAAAAGACGAATCATACATTTTGGGTTTGCTTGACTGTATTGGCGAGATGCGAAGGCATGTTTATGATAAAATTCGAATTGGAAAATCAGAGGAAGCACGAAAAATGTTTGAGAAAATGGATGATCTATACTTGCAGTTGTATCCATTTGCATATTTTGATAAAATAGTCAAGGAAGCAAGAAGAAAGCTTGATGTAAATAGAATTCTAGTTGAGGAAACAAGAATCGCCATAACTGAAGAGATAAGACGATCTGAGCTTATCAAATCAATGAAAAAGCAAAAGTGAGGAATGCGGGAAGTGGGATTTGAACCCACGAAATCCTAAGATACTAGCCCCTCAAGCTAGCGCCGTTGGCCGGGCTTGGCAACTCCCGCAGCAAAATTCCATGGATGGTTTTTATAACCTTACTTGCTTTTTGACTTCGTGTTAATCCCAGTCAGATGTTTCACTTGTGGAAATCTAATTGCTGATAAATACGATGATTATCAAAACAGAATCAAAGCTGGAGAAGAACCAGTCAAAGTTTTAGATTCGCTTGGTTTGAACAGATATTGCTGCAGAAGAATGATGTTGACAACAGTTGAAACAATACAACAAATCATTCCATTCTATGAGGCAATCCAGAGACGTTATTTGGAAGTTCAATCTGAGTTAGAGTAGCTTGCCAAAGATCACATCGATAAGAGGCAGACTAGTTTACAATAGCCGCGGAAGTAAGTCAATAGAAATCGATGTCATATCAGACAAAAAACACCTAGGTCGAGCCTGTGCACCGTCCGGTGCAAGCGTTGGCAAATATGAAGCACAAAGTTTTGCAGACAACAAGCCAGAAAAAAGCCTGCAAATTCTAAACAGAAATCTCAAAAAATTTGTAGGTTTAGACTCTGATGACCTAAAATCAATTCAAAAAGAGATTAGAAAAATCGACAATACCGGCAATTATTCAAAAATTGGCGGCGCAGTGGCATATGCACTAACCATAGCATCGACAGATTCTGCAGCAAAAGCACTTGATGAGCCAATGTTTAAGATAATATCCAAGATCAAAAAATGGAGATTCCCATTCCCGCTTGGAAACATTCTGGGTGGTGGCGCTCACGCCGGTCCTGGAACGCCAGACATTCAAGAGATTTTGATCTGCTCAATTGGAGCAAAAACAGTTCGAGAGTCAATTGAGATGAATCTTGCAGTACACAAGGAACTTGGAAAAACGCTTCAAAAGGACGATCCCCGCTTTACCAATGGGAGAGGTGACGAGGGCGGATGGGCACCAGAAATGGACAACGATAAAGCGCTAGAGATTTCCGCTCATGCAATTGAAAATCTCGGTTATACTTTAGGAAAAGAAGTAGCATTAGGTGTTGATTTTGCATCATCCACGCAATGGGATGTAAAAAAGAAAAAATATGTCTACTCTAGGGCTGGCTTTGAGAACACGCCAGAGGAACAAATTGATTTTGCTGCAGATATAATCAAAAAATACAAGCTCATCTACGCAGAGGATGCAGTCCATGAAGAAGCATTTGACGGCATGGCAGTTCTTGCAAAAAAATTCCCAAAAACTCTGGTTACCGCAGATGATCTTACAGTCACAAATCCCAAGATACTGCAGAAGGCAATAAAACGAAAATCATGCACTGGTGCAATTCTAAAGGTAAATCAGGCAGGAAGTCTTTACGATGCATTAGAATTTGCAGACATTGCCACCAAGAACAAAATCAAATTAATCACTTCACACAGATCAGGCGAATCAACAGAACATCAGATTTCTCACATTGGAATAGCTACTGGTTCTAAAATGCTAAAGGTTGGAGTTGTAGGCGGTGAGAGAATAGCAAAACTAAACGAACTCATTCGTCTCTCAGAGCATGATTTAATACGCGG